>DESS01000404.1:0-42481 GCA_002361335.1 Richelia sp. UBA3308 | reverse complement strand
TCCGCTCTTCCTTCGTTTAATCAGAAGTAACATTTTTTTGTTTGTTTCGGTACATTTGGACAGGCAGGAATGCCCGTACCACAAGAGTTTTAGAAAAAAGTTCTGTAATTTATATTGCGGCGAGCTTACCAAGTTTTACCTAGTCTACCTCTTAAACCATCGAAGGTTCCAAAAGTACAAGCCCATATTTTAAGCAAAACTAAATCTGGTTCGTAGCGTATAATTCTAATGATCATATCTTTTAGAATTTTGAGTCTATAGATAAGACAAAAATGTAACATCCGCTTATTAGACTGACGAGTTTCAAAATAAGTATGATTTCGGCAAGCATAATAATAACGAGGTGGTGAACAAGTAAAAGTTAGGAATTGATGATTTATTTTGCCTAGTCTATCTTTGACTTGAGAATAATTGCCGAGACGATGTGGCATAACTGAATTTTTGACAACAATTACTTGATAATCTTGATTTCTAAAATTCATACAATAGGCGTAGTCTACTGCATCGAGAAATAAATTTCCTTGAGGTAGTTGAACGGATTTAGCTGCACTTATATTGACAAGAGAGCCTGAAGTAATTACACCATCACAACAATAATAATTTAGTGCTTGAGTGTATTCAGGGCATGGTACAAATTTATAATCCTGAAAAACATATCCTGGTAATTGTTGTGAGGTATTGATATCGAGTATTTGAGGAGCAATAATTCCGATATGATGATTTTTTGTAGATAATTCTTGATATTTAGTTAATAAAATTTCTAAACAATCGGGTAGTGGTTGACTATCTTGATCGAAAAGCCAAAGAAAATCATATTCTTTTTGTATAGCCCATTTTATAGCGATATTTAGTCCTCCATCAACACCGATATTTTCGGGGTGAAATTCAACGATAATATTATGATAATTTTTTTCTGAGATAATTTGATTTTGGGAATTATCTACAATAAATATTTCTGATATTGGATATGATTGTTTTTGGATTGCAGTAATTGTGTTATTTAGGGCTTCAATATCTTGATAAGCAGTAATATAAGCTGCTACTTTGTAATTAAAATTTTCTCCCATTGGTTTTATGTTAATCAAGATTAAATAAATAATTAAATAAAAAAATTATCTTCCTTTTTTTACTCTGCGTTTACCTCCGCGCCCCTTTGCGTTTAATAAAAATAAAATTTAAAATTATAATATAAAAAATATTTTTTATTTTCAGCCATATAGTTCTTAATTTCCAAAACTTACTTGATTTAATCGCGGCAATTTCAGTTTGAGCGAAGTGTAGTTCTTGTAATAATAATTGTGGATTATTTTCCTGAATATAGGAGTTTTTAAAATAAATTTCGCTTTGAGGAAAACCAAATATCATTTCTGATGTTTGATATTTTTGAGTAACATCGGCAAATTTTTTACAAAAATGTTTAGCAAGATTGAGTGCGTATTTATTAGTAGTATTAATCATGGAATTGGAATGAACTCTATATGCACTGAGAACTTTAGGAATGAATTTACAAGAATAGTTAGATTGAGCCAATTTTAACCAAACATCATAATCATCCCATCCAAACCAACCATACTCGATTAAATCTGTAGAATATCCACCGACTTTAAGTAAAATTTCTTTATTAAAGATAGCCATAGCATCAATGTATGGCTGTTTGACTAACTTATTTACATCCCATTCGTGACAAGATATTCTATTCAATTCTTTTCTTGTATCGTTATCAAATCTACTGATTTCACCATAAACAGCAGCATATTTTGAAGATTGAATTTTGTCGTAAAGAGTAGCTAAACAGTGAGGATAAATCCAATTATCAGCATCTAAAATAAATATATAGGGAGAGCGAGATAATTCTAAACCAACATTTCTGGCATCGGCTAAACCTGTATTAAACCATTTTTTAACTAAACATATTGGTAAATCAGATTTTTGATTATATTTTGCTAAATATTCTTCAACAAGATTTACAGAATTATCGGTAGAACAATCATCAATTACTAATACTTCTATATTTCCAGGTAAATCAGAAATATCTGATTGAGATACACTATCTAAACATTCATAAATATATTTTGAATAATTATAAAGTGTAATAACAACGGTTATACAAGGATTATGACAATTATCATATGCTTGATTAGATTTTATATCCCAAGGATTATAGCCTTTTGTTTTACAAAAATTAGCAGCTTGTAAACGCGAGATAAATAATAGTCTTTTTTCTTCTAAGTTATAATCTGATGTTTTGAGTTTTAAAGGTTGAGAAGTTACAACTTGTTGGTTTATCTCCTGTTGAAAATGCTTTTTTTCTAATTCTTTATGACTGGCTAATATTTGAGAGTGGCGATGATTTAATTTTTCTTGAGTTAAAGTTAACTGGGATTGTTTTTCGTAACTAATCATTTTTTTACATCCTTAATTAAAACCTTAAATTATAAATGATTGGGCGTTGCTGAATTCGGATATGAATTCTAAATGTAGAGACGCAAGGGTATCGCGTCTCTACAAGGTTTTCGATTTTCCAATAAATCCGTTTCATACATCGTTGGGAGCAACGCCAATGATTGTAACCCTACCCTAACCCTCCCCTTGCTAAGGGGAGGGAATAAGATTTTAGTGAGTTTTTAAAGCTAAAAAATTCTTTAATTGAAACCAAATTTGGCGTAATTTCCAAAATTTACTGGTTTCCATTGCTTTAATAATCTCCTGACAATGTTCCCATCCAGCATGGGCTTGTTGTAACTTAATTTGACTATCTTCCCATTGCTGTTGAATTTGCTGTAGTTGAATTTGCTCTTGCTCTAATTGTGATTGTTTTTCTTGTAGCTGATTTTCTAATTGTTCAAGTTTTATTTGATATTGCTGATGTTGATTTTGTACTTCCTGAAATTCAATTTCAATTTTTTGTAACTGAATTTGTACTTCTTCTAATTGCACTTTACTTTGCTGTATTTCAGTTTGCGATCGCTCTAATTCAGAATGTTTACTTTGAAGTTGAATTTTTGATTGTTGTAATTCATTTCCTAAATTTTCTAATTGAGTCTCGGAATGATTCAATTTTTCTAAAACTTCAAAATATTTTTTTTCTAAAGTCGCGTATTTACTTTCTAAAGAAATAGGATATCCTCTAACAACAAATTGTAATGTATCCGCGTCTTCATCTTCTTCGATTTCCTTAGTAACATTCCGATCAAAATTATTTTTTTCAATTTCTGGGATTAAATCGGAATTAGAATAAATCGGTAGCTTTGTTCGCTCAATGACATCTATTAAGTATCCCGAATCTTCAAATAACTGCTCAATTGTTTTACGAGTGAAGAATCTCAGATGGGTATTATCTAAAATCCCTAACTGTTTATATTCAAACTTCCCCTCTAATAAAGCAAGTCGAATCGCACCATGAGCAATATTGGGAATAGAAGCAATTACATATCCTTGATTTGTTAATAAATTCCGAGTTTCCTTTAATACCTTCCAAGGATTACGGAGGTGTTCTAAAACATCACCAAATACAGCAACATCAAACTTTTTTTCTGATATTTGCTCCGATAAAATATCATTAACAGATACAAAATCTAAATCAGCAACAATCACTTCTTGACAATACTTTTGTGCAACATTCGCAGCTTTGGGATTTACTTCTACCCCAGTAACTTCACAACCTCTATTACTTAATAAACGAGCAAAATAACCAGTCGCACAGCCAAAATCAATAACGCGCTTGTTATCTCCTATCAAGCACAACATTTTTTTTAAACTGCTATTGTTATCTAAATCTGTTTCTGACAGATTGACTAATAAAGGATAATCTTTTTCCCAATCAGCATTCATAACCAGTGAAGTGAGTAGTGAATAGTGAATAGTGAGTAACAACAAGGCTTTGGAACCAGTTTACCCAAGCTGTAATATAGTTGGGTTTATTTGTGGCGACTTACTTAATACGCTAACACTTATCGGTATATCAACTAAAGCGTGAATCCGTTTACCTGTATCTGGCGGTAATACCTGAAAAACTATAGCATTATCAATCCAATCAAACGTCATTGCTGTATAGTTTTCTGCACCAGCTACCGTTAAACTATAGGAACTAGGGCGCAATGGTAATTTAAATATAAATTCAATTTCTAATTTAGTTCCCTGTGCTAATTTGCCAATTGGTTGATTTTCTTCAATTGTATTACTGCCAATCAGTTCATTACCATTTTTATCACACACAAAAAAACCGATAATACAACCTTGTAACTGTTGATAAACTCCTAATTCAACAACTAATTTTACTTGTTCATTAAATCCAAAAATAGGATTTTCGTCCGCTTCCTCTCCACATTGATTAAATAACTTGATATTTTCAATTAATGCTTTACGATTTCCTCGGCGAGTTGGTTTTACTGTATTAACTAAAGAACTTTCTTCCCTTTTACCCCGAGATGAAGTATTATCATCAACATTTTCTTCCTCAATAACTAATCCCAACTCAGTTTCTGTCACCAACTTCATGTATTTGATAATTACATCATTGGGAGTACCAGAAGCATAAATCTTACCACCATCAATCATTACTGCCGAATTACATAAAGTTTTAATTGCACCAGAATCATGGGAGACAAATAACGTAGTCACCCCACTATCCATCAAGCTTCGCATTCGTCGCATACAGCGATGTTGGAAAACAATATCCCCCACAGCTAACGCTTCATCTACAATCAAAATTTCCGGTTCAACATTTACCGCTACAGCAAAAGCTAAGCGAACAAACATTCCACTCGAATAAGTTTTTACGGGTTGTTCGATAAAATTTCCGATATCAGCAAAAGCAGCGATTTCATCAAATTTATCTTCGATTTCTTGTTGAGTTAAACCCAACAATCTAGCGTTAAAAAATACATTTTGTCTTCCCGTAAACTCTGGATTAAAACCACTTCCAAGTTCTAAAAGTGCCGATACTCTGCCCCTGACAACTACCTCCCCCGTGGTTGGTGTTAAAGTACGCGCAATTATTTGTAATAACGTACTTTTACCGGAACCGTTGCGCCCTACAATTCCTACTGTTTGTCCTTTTTCTATCTCTAAATCAATATCTCGTAGTGCCCAAAATTGTGAAGTTTTGCTCTTATTTGGTAATAAAATTTCCTTTAATCTATCTACCGGATGAGCATAACTTTGAAAGCACTTCGAGACATTTTTTAAAGAAATGGCTACGTCTTCACTCATGATGAAGGCTACTAATTATAAAAACTGACATAGTACCATTACACCCTGTTTCAAGCTAGTTTAAATGCTGCTGTGGTGCCAGTTTTTAAATATTCCAGTTGATTGTAGATAGTTTTATTTTGTTTGAGTTGCCAAATTGCCGAATTATTTTTGGGAACGTGAAAAAGCGAGATACAGTTTAATTAGCGTGTTAAATTAGTTACCGAATTAATTAGTAATTAGTAATTAGTAATTCAGTCTGGAGGTTTAAAGCCCCCAAATCCGATGGAAATTAATTTAAACTTGCTCCGTTAAAGCACCATTATTTATTTATGGGGCAGCCATTATAAATTATGAATTATGAATTATGAATTACATTTACTTCAATTAGTTAGCTTGAAAATAAAATTAGTGATGAAAATTTTAATGTTGATATTGTTAATAATAATTTAAAATTGAATATTTATCCAAGTTTTAGCTTTATTCTGCATATAACTTTTGTCCTTCTGGGCGTTGAGAATCTATTGTTTGTTTAAAACTTTCAAATAGTTCTTGTCTTGCTATAGATTCGGATTCAGGTATGTTTTGATAATGTTCAATTTGTTTTCCTAGAAGTTCTATAGCTCGTTGGTTTTTCTGTAATTGCTTATCTTTATCCCATGGTGATTTATCTTTATCTAATTGTAGATTTTTTTTCAGAATCTGAGCATCTGAGGATTCTAAATCAATGGGATTAGGGTACCCTTCTAAAATTAACTGATAACTACTGTCTCTAGTATTGCTAGCTGGTAGTAGGGCAATAAAACGAGCTATGTTTAATATTTTTCCACTAGGTAGTTCTACTCCGCTGAGTTTTGGAGTAATGGGAGTAGCATCAATTACGACTTTAAACATAGAAATTTACACTTAGCTGGGTGCGAAGTGATTTTATGAGATTTAATTTTGATTGTCAATTATTGGAGGCATTTTCAAGTTTTTGAATCAATATCTTGTAGCTTTAATTAGCGATCGCATTTGTTTTATTGTTAAAGAAATACTTAAATCAATCACTTTTAAACAGGATTTACGCATTCGATACCATTTTCTAGGGTTTGGGATTGCTTGCTTAAGTCGGAATGACAATAGCCAAGTTAGCTGTAGGTAAATCCTATTAAATTTAACTTATTTCTGCCATACTACAAGCTATCTTTTAAGATTCTCTATCTTAGTTTCAATCTTTTTCGTCAACTCCACAGGTGTTTTAAAATTACGTAAGAAAATTCTCGCATAGCGTCGTGTAACAGTTTTTCCTGGCTTGATTGTTCCGAAATCAAGCACAATAGATCTATTTTTTAGGGAATCTTGACTTACTTTTTCACCATGATTTTTCTTTAAGTTATCTAACAATCTATCCACCGGAAGAGGTTTTGCTTGCAAAAGAAATCTATCATTACCTCCTAATGGTAAATGTAAATTATCAGAATTAAAGGTTTTTTCAACATATAAATATCGATTAGACTGAAGAACATATCCTGGATCTGTTGTCGATAAAGCAAATCCAACTTGATGTTTAAAATCGGCGGAAGCAATCCAAGCATTTTCTTTAGAATTTGTTTTAATTACAGATATAGAATCCAAATTGGGATTGATGCTACTTATTAAATGCACATCATCTAAATGAGTATTTTCAAGCCAATGATATGCAGCATCCTGCCATATCCAATGAATACGAGCTGGCTTATTATCCCTATTTACAATTTTTACTGTTGTCCAAGCAACACCTTTATCTGATTCTAGACTGTGTGTGACTTTTAAATCTACAGGTATTTGAGATACTCTTTCAAGGAATTTCGGCTCAATATAACGATATAATTTTGCATCATCAAAATCGCGCTTAAATTCGGCTGTTACTGTATTTTTAGTTGATAAACTCAGATTTTTTTGCCATTCCAAATAAGCCGCATAAGCAGTTTTCACAGTTCCATCAACCGGCTCGAATACTAATATATCATCTGGGAAACAAGTGTATTCGGTAGGACCTAAATCTTTACCGTGAAAACGAACTCCCCATGAAGCATCTTTTTCATCTCCTACTTGAACACCCATTGCAACATCTTGATTCTGATCTCGAAACCATACAAATTTATGTTCATCCCAACTTTGTTGGACAATATCTATTAATCCTTTTTTTTCAGAACCAATTAACTTTATTTTTTCTAACTCTACAAATTGAGACTGATTACCTGGATCTAGACGAAGCTTTACTAAACGTTTAACATCTGGTATAGGAATTTCTACTTTACGCCAAACCCATCCACCATTAACAAAAATAGAGTTACGGTTTTTATCTGAAAAGCCATCACCACTGTCTGCAAAAAGCTGTAATTGAGTATCGTTTTGAGTTTTAATTGATACTTCAACTCTCAGGTTTTGCCATTTATCTAATTGAAGATTTATGGGAGGAGAAATGATAATTGGGTCATTTCCGGTTACATTAATTTGTAAAATATCAGCAGATGAATTAGTAGTTTTTTTGGCAGTACCTTCTAGCTTCCATACATCTTTCCCTCCTAATTGCCAAACTTGGAGAACTTTATCTTTGATTCCTTCGATTGCAACTCCAGATGACTGCGATTCTAGTTCAACAGCAGGCAGCAAATTAAAGCTTTTCAGTTTTCTAGCAAGTTGAGGAATATTCTGACTTAAATCTAATAAACTAGATGCTATAAATATTCTGCTATTTAGCAATAAAATTATTAAAAAAGTTAAACCTGCTATTCCTATAAATGTAGGTATAATAAGTTGCTTTCTAAAAATTTTAGTTAAATTCATGAATTTGACATGATTTTATAGTCGCTACATATTAATTTTACTATTTTGATTATTTTTTAGAAAGAAATATAGCAATCCTAAATCATACATAGGAAATTACGTAATGATATTTTAGTAATAATTAAGCACAGTATTAGTCTAATTTTATCGTCGTAAAGCTTAACTTAGTGTCAAAATAAGAGTTAAAAGTTTAACCTGCTTTTTTTATAAAGTTTAGTATTTTCTCACTATTCATCTAGGATTGCTATAGTCTTGAAAATAATTATCTGTAGTTTTGTAAAGAAATTTGGTCAATTTTTAGAGGATAAGGAAATATGCGAGCAAAACGAGGATGAATCTATAACTGAGCTAAAATCTAGGTTAAATCTACTATCGGGTTGTAGAAAGTGCAAAAACTTAATCTATTTCTGCCATACTACTAATATCACTCCACAGACAATTAAGCCCAAACCTACTAAACGGGTTAAGGGAATAGTTTCTTTGAATAAAACGTAATTAAATACAGACTGTTTGCTGATGTGTTCTAGTTGATTGAGCTTGATAAATATCTCCGAGAATATCCTGAACATTATATTTATATTGCCATTCAGGATAGTGATTCTTAAACTTGTTTACATTTGAAATATACCATATGTGATCGCCACTGCGATTTTTGTCACTATAACTATACTGAAGCTTTTTACCTGTATAATTTTCGCAAATAGAGATTGCTTCTAACATCGAACAATTGCTATATCGAGAACCACCGATATTATAAACTTCTCCACATCTGGGATTTTGATAGAAATGGTAGAAAGCGTTTACCAAATCGTAACTGTGTATATTATCTCTAACTTGTTTACCTTTATAGCCAAATATGGTGTATTTATCTCCAGAAATAGCACATTTCATTAGGTATGCTAAAAAGCCATGTAATTGAGCACCAGAATGATTTGGTCCGGTTAAACAACCTCCTCTAAAACTAACTGTCTTCATATCAAAATATTTTCCATATTCTTGAACTAAAATATCGGCGGCAACTTTTGATGCACCGAACAAAGAATGTTTGGAGTTATCTATTGACATTGATTCATCGATACCCTCTACATACTCATGATTCGGATTAATTTCCCAACGATTTTCTAATTCTATAAGTGGCAAATAATTAGGAGTATCACCGTATACTTTATTGGTTGAAGTAAATATAAAAACAGCATTAGGGCAGTATTTTCGAGTTGCTTCTAATAATACTAAAGTACCGTTAGCATTTACTGTAAAATCTGTATGGGGATCTTTAGCCGCCCAATCATGAGATGGTTGTGCCGCTGTATGAATAATAAGGCTTATATCGGAAGAATATTCTTGAAATAGACTTTCTATTGCCTTACAATCGCGGATATCAATATCATAATGTTGATAACGGTTTTGATGTTTTTCTTGTAGCACTTGACGATTCCATTTTGTTGAAGCAGATTCACCAAAAAATACTGCACGCATATCATTATCAATACCCACAATATTGAAACCTTTCTGGGCAAAAAAATTAACGGATTCAGAACCAATGAGACCTGCGGAACCAGTAATTAAAACAGTAGACATAAAGAATTACCTCATTTACATCAAAAAACAATTATCTTAAACTATACTAAGATAAAATTGGCTTCAGCATAAATTCATTCTCAATAATCCAATCATAAATATCTTGAAGCGTTTGCTTAGGATTAATATTTGGTTTCCAACCAGTTTTAGCTATTACTTGAGAAGAATCAGTTATAAAAATTGGAATATCACCTTTTCTGGCTATTTCTTCTCTTTTTATCGAAATAGATTTACCTGTAATTTCTTCACAAAGTCTAGTAGTTTCTAATAAAGATAAACTATTTTCGGCTCCACCACCAACATTTAAAACATCTCCGTCGAGTTCTGAAAAATTTTCTAATTGATAATCGATTAAATTTAATAGATCGTTAATATGTAGTAAATCTCTTACTTGTTTACCAGTACCACCATAGCCAATGTAGCTCAGAGGTTTTTCAAAGTAGTGCGCGGCTACCCATAGAACAAAAACACCTTGATCAACCTTACCCATTTGCCAAGCCCCAGTAATCACTCCACAACGGTTGACTATTGCTTCAATACCATAAGCATGACGATATTCCTCAATCAGCATTTCAGAAGCAAGCTTAGTAGTACCGTAAAGGGAACGGTAACTTTGAAGAGGAAAATTCTCCGCTACACCGAGTTCAGATACCCCAGAAATATTTTGCTCAGGAGCTATAGTAAAACGAGTTTGTGTTTCTGTGAAATTAATAGACTTGAGTTTTTCAATTGGATAAACACGACTAGTGGAAAGAAAAAGAAAACGTGCTTTGATTACTCTAGCAAGTTCCAGAGCATTGATTGTTCCTAATAAATTTGTTTGCAAAACATATTGTGGAGAAGAAAATCCAGCTAATACAGATGGTTCAGCAGAACAATCAACAATCGTATCAACATCAAACATCCCTGGTTCTAAATCGTTTGATAAACGAATGTCACCATGAACAAATTCAATCTCAAATTCTTTTAACCTATTAAGATTTAATTCCGAACCTCTTCTTCGCAGGTTATCGAAACATATAATCTTCCATTGAGGATGATTTTTTTTTAATCCGATAGCTAGGGAACTGCCTACAAAACCAGCTCCTCCAAGGATAAGAATACTTTCAGGCATTAGATTTTACGTCTGAATTAATTACAACTCTTTTTTTCCTACGATGATAGTCTCCACGGGATAAATGTTTTTCTAGCCAGATGTACAAAACTATAAACAAATATCTACTGCCCATTTCTTTTAATTTTAATTTAGAAACTCCAGCAGTCCTATTTTTCCAAGTGATGGGAACAGTTGTAAAGTTATAACCCCTCACAATAGATTTAAGAGGTAATTCAACTGTCAAATTAAAATGATGAGAAATTAACGGTGAAATTCCTTCAATAACTTCCCGACGATAAATTTTAAAGGCGTTAGTTGTATCGTTAAGACTCAAACCAAATAAAACTTGAATAAATAGATTAGCTAATCTATTTACAAACAATTTGTGACTGGGATAATCAATCACTTTACCGCCTTTGATAAATCGGGAGCCAAAAATACAATCATAGCCTTCTTTCAATTTGTGATAGTAGGATAAAATGTCTTCTGGTGCATCAGAACCATCAGCCATTACAATTGCTACTGCATCACCTTGAAAATTCTCTAAACCGCAGCGAACTGCAAAACCGAAACCATTAGGATAATAGTTGTTTATATAACGTACTTGATTATTTTGCGAATGTAAATTTTGCAATATTTTTTCCGTATTATCACGGCTATTGTCATTTACAATCAAAATTTCATAGTTGATATTTTTCTGTTCGAGAAACTGAGTAATCGTATTAACTGTTGGCGTTATGCAATCTTCTTCGTTGTAAGCTGGGATAACTATTGAAAGAGTATTTATTACACCTACATTAGCCCTTTTTTCTCGTTCTTTTTGATTGAATTTATTTTTTTGTAAACGAGGTTTCGGCGAGAGTGCTGGAGCTAAGGCTTCTGGATAATATACTTCTGAAGAAATTCCTTTTCCATGAGAATTACCCTTGCTTGGTGATTTAAATACAAATCTATCACTAATTAAATAATTAATCGATGCACTTAAAAGCACTCCAATAATTGTATTTACTGTATATTGAATACCCAACCAATCTAAGATTGGAAATAGGAAAAATATACGAATAATTACTGCTGTTCCAGCAGATATGTGGTAAAGAGGTAGTTGTCTTAATATTACTTCTCGGAATGTCCAAACACCTCCAGTCCATACCCAGATTCTATATACAAAGAAACTGAATATAAGGGAGATTTCAATTGATATAACGTTGGCAATATTACGTAATAATGGAGTATTAAAACCAAAGTTTTCAATTAGTAAAAATATCAGCAACAAATTCAGAATTGCTGCGACACCACCACCGAACAGGAACTTTAATATTTTGGGTTGGAGAATTTTTTTTAGCATTGTCAAACTTAGTAAAATTGATAAATCATGATTTCAATGAGGTAAATTTTATTAATTAAGATGAGATAATTTTGATTTAATTTATATATCCATAATCCATTCAGCAATTAGCAGCTTTGTAATAATTTATTTGAGTTTAAATAGTCTATATTATATTTATTTTGACTTGACCATTTAATTTAATAAACTGTTTAAAATCTTGGTCATATACCCATACTTTAATGAAATGTTCTCCTAAGGGTATAGTTTTGAGAGAAACATTTGCTTCCCACCCTGATTTTCTATATAAACTTGAATTGAAAGCTTTTGCTACATCTGGTCTATCTAATCTTACATTTCCACTACTAAAGAAAGAATTTTGATTATCGTAGGAAATTAAAACGACATTTGGCTGTTGCTTTTTTTCTGGTAAGATAGCCCAGCCAACAATTTTTAACGTATCATTTTTCGAGAAAGTTAAAAGTTTTTCTGTTTTCCTTGGAATATCAATATAACCATGAGATTTTAAGGCAGCATCTTGAAAAACAATATTTTTAGGAAATTCTCTAAAACCGATCTTTTCTAGTTTTTTCGCATAATCTTTTAGACGTGCAGCATTAGGATAAAGTAAATTTAAGCAACTATTAGATAAATCATTGAATGATTGATCTAAAAATTTTACTACTTCCAAACAGGTTTTACCTGTTCTCCTTGAAAGAGAAATGTTATGAGCTTCAGCAATTGCATGACTATTGCTAGATATGAAAAAAATGATCAAAATACTACTCAAGAAAATACGAATTGGTATTACGTATATTTTAGTTATAGAAATATCTTTAATGTTATGCGATATAAATAATCTATATAAATTAACACAAGATATACTGAGTAAGATTAAGACACTTGTATATCTTGAGGCCATAGCTTGTTCAACACCAAAGCCAGATCTACCTACAGTAGTCATTCCTGCAAACAAAGTAGCAAACCAACCTATTGACAACCAAGGAACTGCATAGAGAGTAAATTCTGATTTATAATTTCGGAGACAATAGAAGTTAAAAAATGAAAAACTTAACAATATGAACAAACCAATCAGTTGAGATAACAATAAGGATGTTCCTAGAGGAAATCCAATAATTGTTAAAATGTATCCTCCAGAAATCAAAGGATGTTTTAAGAAAAATAATATGTCTGGGTGATGACCTGGTTTTTGGTATCCAATTGTATAAATAATAAAACATACAATGAAAAGTGCCATCCATATTCCAAGTCTTTTTATTTTCTTATTTGTATTTCCTTCAATAGATAAGACTGATGGAATAAGAGCAAGCCAAGATAATAATCCGTGAGCAGAAGAAAAACTAGCAATAACGCAGCATAATCCTGATAATAAAAATCTAATATTAGGATTCAACTTTTTAGCTATAACAAGAATCACAACTGATATTACTACACAAGCATTTATAAAGAACCAAGCGATTTGGAATCCCCATAACCAATTTTCATATTGAATTAGGGAAAATAAGAAAAAACAGTTTAATATGTTAAATATATGGGATGTATATTTATTCTCATTTACTATGCCAAGATTGGTAATTTTGTGTATTGATATAAAAGTTAAAACAACTATAGAAAGACTAAAAAATATGTAAATATATAAGTTGAGATCAAAAGGAAAAGATAAAGCTGTAAATATCATTTTCGGGAATAACATTCTATGCTCATTGTGCTGACTAAAAAAGTCTGCAAAATTTGCACTCCCATTTGCTATTTTCTCAAAAAATGGTATTAAACTCCATTCATCCCAAAAAGGAACATTCACATAAAAAGTATTCATAAACCAGAAGACTAATGCTACTGGTAAAAAATAAATTATCATCAAAAAAATATTTATAGATTTTTTTGGCGATACTGTGTTTATTACTGTATTTATTGTCATTAGGAAAAATATGATGATTCAAGTAGTACCAGTGTAAATTTTACGCAAATTATATAACTTTTCGGAAAAACTTTTATACCACTCTATTAAAAGAACTAGAGCAAAAATTAAACGTGTTCTAGAAATACCTTGCTTAAAGTCATCATTGACAATTTGACATACCTGCTCCATATCTAATCCTGGAAACTCCAGGGTTGCAAAATAGCTATCGACTCCACCATGAGAATCAAACCATTGTTTTAACCAGTCTTCCATAGGTAATACAAATCCCTGTTTACGTCGTTGGATTATTTCTTTGGGTAACCAGCGTTTAGCCAAACGACGCAAAGCGATTTTGCTAACTCCGTTTGACATTCTCTCACGTTCTGGAAGCTGTAGACCGATTTCAACTAGTCGTGGCTGCAAAAATGGAGCACGCCCCTCTAAGCTATGAGCCATTGCCATTCGGTCATATTTTACAAGTAAATCTTCAGGTAGCCACGTTACCATATCCGAGCTACTGGCTCTTTGTAAAATATTTTGAGCAGATTCTAACCATTCAATAAATTCTTGCTCCCACTCATCCATAATAGAGTGCGATCGCCCCGTTAATTTTTCCCGTTGTGCTGCATCTGCCAACAGCGGAAATCCTGAAGGTGTTATTGGTAAAGCATTATGGGCTAATCTTTTATCAGAATTAGATAATGAATGCCAGCGATACACCAAAGCCTTAATAGTGTTTTTCCAACTTTTTTTGGCAGGGAAAGTAGCATAATAACTATATCCAGCAAAGATTTCATCCGCTCCCTCTCCTGATAAAACAACTTTGACCTGCTGCCTTGCTTCTTTACATAACCAATAAAGTGGTAGCATTGCTTGGTCACCAATTGGTTCATCTAAGGTGGCAGCTACCTCGGGAAGTAACTTTGCAAAGCTATTTTCATCAAACATGAAATGATGATGATTACTGCCAATAGCTTGAGATACAAGCTTTGCATAAACGCTCTCATCATGATTTTTGGAGTGAAACCCCATAGAAAAAGTATCTATTTGAGGATTATGACGAGCTGCGATCGCAGCGACTATGGAACTGTCAAGCCCCCCCGACAAAAAAACCCCCACGGGTACATCAGCGATTAATCTCGAACTAATAGCTTCTTCTAGTTTTTGAGCTAATTGTTTGTCAGATACACGCTGCTGTTTATCAATAGGAATACGGTAATAACCATATCTTTGAGGTTCTGGTTTATCTATGGAAATGCAGAGTCTCTCACCAGGCAATACTCGCTTAATTCCTGTAAAAATAGTTCTATCACCAGGAATAAAATGAAGCGCTAAATATCTATCTAAACTTTGTGAATCAATTTCGTTACTAAACCAAGGTAATGCAGCCAAAGCTAGCATATTTGAACTATAAGCAAAACGTCCTTGAGTATAACAATAAAAAAGCGGTTTTTCCCCAAAACGATCTCTAGCTAAATGAAGTTCTCGGGTTCTTCGATCTAAAATCGCGATCGCATACATTCCGTCGATTTTTTCTAACAGCTTCTCAATACCCCATTGAGCAAATCCATGTGCCAAAACTTCGGTATCGCTGTTAGTTTTGAAGCTAAAACCCTGTTGTTCTAATTCTTTCTTTAAAAGTTTATAATTATAAATTTCACCATTTTGAAAAGCAACAATCTGCCCATTTAAACTTGTCAAAGGTTGCCAGCCATGGTCTAAATCAATAATAGAAAGACGACGCATTGCCATCCCTATAGAACCTTCTAAAAAACTTCCTTCTCCATCTGGACCACGAGTAAGCATAACATCCCGCATTGCTTCTATTAAAGACTTGGGAATTTTTTCTCTATTAATATCAATTAATCCAACAATTCCACACATAGATAATATATATTTACACCGTCTTTTTTAAGATAGTAATTATTTCTGTATCATTTTGCTCAACGTGCAATATTTCAAAGGTTCGCACAAGATAGCTTTGTGCTTTCAGCAAAAATTCTTGAAATGCTATTTCATCCCATACATAAAAATGGATACTATAGTTTATCTGTAATAATTTTTGTATTCGCTCTTCTATTTTTTCATCAGATACTTTATTTACCAGTGTTACCCACTCATAAAAATGCTGATACCTTGACATTTTTGATCCTTGTTGGTCATCCTTGACTAAATGTTCAAAGCTTGTTATTGGTCTATCAATATCAAAGCTATGTTTTTTATTGGGTACTGCATAGTAGAGAATACCTTGATTAATCAGTTTAGATAAATGACTTCTGATTGTTCCTAAAGGGTTTTCACAATGCTCAAGCATATGATTTCCAATCAAAAAATCTAATGAATTATCCTGAACTTTACTAAGTTTTTCGCCATCATCAATAATATCTATTTTGACTAACTCGAAATTATTTAGCTCTGGATATTGAAAACGTAGTTCTTCAATACTTAATCTGTCTACATATTTTACAGATGCTTTTTTACTAACCCATAAGGGATAATGTAGCGCTCCTACTTCTATACCTTGACCAGTTAGATATTTTTCGCTAACTGTTTGCCGTTTTTCAAGCATATGTTGGGGAATTAAGCTCATTTTTTCCATCTCCTCTTAACAAAAATTTCTCATTTATCTAGATAACAGTTTATTTTTTATTTGTAAAAGATGCTTCTCTAAATAAATTGGCATAATCTTGGATTACATCCTCAAAATTATTTAAACAGTTTAGTACATCATATGAATTTTTTGCCAATCGCTCTCGCATATCTTTATCCTTCAATAAACGTACAATTGCATCTGCTAATTCTACTATTTCTCCTGGTTGATAAAAAATAGCATTAATCCCTTCTTGAACTTGTTCTTTAACTCCGAAAACAGGAGTTGTGATGATAGGTAATCCATAAGCCATGGCTTCCAAAATAACTCTGGGAAAGCTTTCAATACGCGAAGTAAAAATAAAAATATCTGCGGATTTATAATAAAGAGCCGTGTCTGATGTTTCAGGGACAATTTTTATTCTATACCTCAATTTTTCGGGTAAATTAGCAATAATGGCTTTTAATTCATCACTATAAGAACTAGGACGGTCGCCGACTATAAAAACTTTTATTTTACTGTATAATTGCTCTGGTATTTTGGCTAATGCAAGAGCTAAATCATGCTGTCCTTTTCGTTCGCAAACTGTTCCGAGTAAAAGCAGTGCAATTTCTCGTTCGTCAACATTTAATGATTGTCTTGCTTTTTCCCTTGTCCATTTGTCTGCTATTTTTTTCAACCTTTCTAAATTTAAGCCATTGTGGATGACAGTAAAATTGTGATGGCTATTGAGAGATAAATATCTATCCCTTGTCGCATCAGCTACGAATATGATTCTGTAAGGAAACTTAAAACATTCTAAAGCACGAACTGCAATTTCTTGCCCAAAATCATTAAAATAAGTTTGCCAAGGTTCACTTTCTCTTATATTCCAAATCGAGGGCATTCCCAGATGTTCCGCAGCAGCGATGCCATAGAAAGTTTGTAATGTATTACAATAAATTAGTTCTACTCCAAGCTCTTCTATAAATTTTGCTAATTCAGAAATAGCTCGATTAAAATCATCATTTGTCATGGCACCCTCAAGGGGATGCTTTTTCACATATACAGTGATTCCTTTTTGTTCGTAATCTTCTTTCAAAGGACCATCTTCTGGTGAATAAACTATAGGATTAATCACACCAGTTTCCTTTAATTTTACTGTCATCTCGTATTGACTAAAAGGAGCACCTTCCCAATTTAGATTGTGAGTAAACATCAAAATTTTCACTGGCTCTAGAGAACCAATTACTAGTTTCCGGGGTTGAATTCTAAAATGCTCGTCAATCAAAGACAAATGAGGATTATACCAAGGATCAACCTTGTCAGCATACTTACGCTTAAACGCAGCAGGTTCTTTAGGATTATCTACAAATCCTCTAGATAATCCTTCATGATGAATTAATTCAGCAGTTGGACAATAAACGCAGCGATATCCTTTTTCTACCAACCGATAGCAGTAGTCTACATCATTATAAGCAACTGCAAATTCTTCTTCGTCAAACCCACCCTCAGCTAAAAATAATTTGCGAGGTGTTAGCAGACAAGCAGCAGTAACAGCAGAATAATTTCGAGCAACTTTCGCATATGAAAGATAACCAAAATCCCATTCGGGTGCAGTTTTAAAAGCGGGGGCTGCTAAACCATGATTTAAACCGTGTACTACACCAGCATGTTGAATCCTGCGGTCTGGATATAGTAGCCTAGCACCTACAGATCCTACTTTTTGAAATTGAGCAAAGCCCATCATTTGACTTAGCCACTGAGGAGATATGACCTCAGTATCATTATTCAAAAATAGTACGTAATCAGTGTCAATTTGTTCTACAGCCCGGTTATTAATCGCAGCATAGTTAAATTTAGCACCGTTATTTCCAATTTGCAAAACTTGATGGGGAATTTGCTCTAAATAAGCGAGGGTTTTAGAGTCATCGCTTTCATTATCAATAACTACAACTTGATAATTCTTGTATGTAGTTTTCTTCAAAGAATTCAAACAGGTTTGAAGCAGATTTAACTTATTTTTCGTTGGAATAAGAATTGTTACAGAAGCTCCTTCATCCGGAAAATCGTATTCAAATATTCCACATCCAGCTTTTGCTGCCCATTCTGGATGATACACGCTTCCGGACAATCCTCTACGCCCTAAAGCATCTTGTAAAGCCTTTTTTCCAGCGATAAAACTCGCTGGTTTGGCAGAACCTGATGTCGCAGTAGAGCCTGGAACTGCCCGCCAATGGTACAGTACCAAAGGAAGATGTTTTACTTTACCAGCAACTTCAGTGGCTCTTAAAGCAAAATCATAATCTTGCGAACCTTCATATCCCAGTCGTAATCCTCCAACTTGTTGGAATATACTCCGTCTAACAACGCATAAATGACTCAGATACATATAAGAAAGCAGTAGCTCTGGCGACCAATCTGGTTTAAATTGAGGAGAAAAGCGACAACCTTGGGTATCTATTTTGTCATCGTCTGAGTAAAGGAAGTCTGTATCTGGATATTCTGCTAAATGTAAAGCTACTTCTCCAAGAGCATCGAGAGTTAATTCGTCGTCATGGTCTAAAAAAGCTATAAATTCACTACTTGCTATGCTAGCAGCACTATTGCTTGCAGCACTAATGTTGCCATTTTCTTCTCGAAAAATCACCTTGATACGAGAATCTTGTGCAGCCCATTTTTTTAAAGTTGAATGAATTTCTGGATTGGTGCTGCAATCATCAGCTATACACAATTCCCAATTACTATAAACTTGATTAACAACGCTCTCGATCGCGGACTCTAAAAATTCAATATTAGTATTGTAAACAGGCATGACTACCGAAATTTTTGGTAGCTTGGTTTCCCATTTTTCCAAACGACGCTGTAAATGCTTTTGCGAGATTTCATTCCATTTATTTACCTGCAACCAAGCATCGTAAACATCTACAGATTGAGGAATCTGGAAACCAGCAGGTTTCGTAAAATCTAAGTCTAAAACTTTTTGCTGTTTATAAAGATAAAGAGCACGTTTTACCAATAAAGGTAAATCTTGCAAACAAACCCCACGACCTAATCTTTGTTTCCTTTCTGCTAGTCGCTTGCGTACATCCTTAGCGAATCTAAATAAATTTTCCAATTTTTCGGGTATTTTTTCCCAAAAATAACTGTGTGATACTAGCAATTTTACAGAAGGCTTAAATTTCACTATTCGCCCTGATTCTAAGTGAGCTTCCAAAGTAATTTCCCACTGTCCGGGTGGTACAAAAATAGTTACATCGAATGCACTATTAACACTGTAAGTAAAATTCGGATAAACTTCTCCTACATCTTCCCGCACAGAACCATATGAACACTCCGTAACAATGTCATTGCAATATAATATCAATTTATTAATTTTTTCAATTTGGTGAAAGCACCAACCAGAAAAACGAATATTGCTGCTTTCTACTTCCCAGTTATTAGGTGTATCGAATGCTGCCTCAAGAGTGAAATTAATTAGTTTCTTTCGCAACTCATTGAGTTCTTCACAAGTATCTTCTAGCTGAGATTGACTCAGTTCTAATTGTGTTTGAGTTTGCTGCAATTGCCATTGAGAAAGTTGTAATTCGCTCTTAATATACTGCAATTGCGATTGAGTACACTGTAATTCTTGTTGTAAAGTTTCCCCTTCGCTAAATATACGTCGATAAACTTTTCCTACTTTGCCAATACTTTGTTCAGAATTAAAATCAAGATAATCTTTATTTTCTCTCTTAGATATATCTATGCGAGCAAGGACAGTATCAGTATTTTTTGTTAATGAGTAATTCTCAAGTGCATAGTTTCTAAAAAAGCTTATATGTTTTCTACTTTCAATAAATCCGTTAAGTAAGTTATCTACTAATTGTTGGCTCTGAAAGCGTTGGTAGCTACATCTACCTGAATAGTTAAACCACTCAGCAAGTTGGAAGTTATCTGCACTCAGCCAACCAGGTCCACCAAAATGATCGTAGCAGAACACAGGTATTCCTAAAGCCATGCAGTGTTGTACAGTTCGTCCTATAGTTATTATTGCATCATAGGAACTAAGTACATCGATATTAACTAATTTACTAGTCCCTGATATTCCTATTAAATCAACATCTATTTTTTTAGATTTTAATATATTTATCGCATCTAAAACTTCTGCTGGTGGATGATTAGAAATTATCCCAATTCTCTTTAATTCCGAATTATCTTTATCTCTAGATATATTAAACCAACCTGAAGGTACAGAATTTATAAATACAAATAATTTTTCTTTGTTTAAATTAGTATACTTATTGGATTGGAGATGTTCCTTTTTGGTTTCTTCTGAATTACATAAGATCAAGTCTGATTTAGAATGAAAAAAAGGGATTGACTCTAAAGGTTCATATGGTGATAAACTACTTAATACCAAAAACTTTGTCTTAACATAATCTTCAACTAAGCATTTTATTAAAACCGGGAAATGATGACTCCATATTACATCAAATTCAATTTCCCACTCTGAGAGAGATTGGTGTAAAACATTAACTACCTTAATGCCACGTTCGTTAAAATTTTTCTCGATATCACCACCAAATCTAAAAGTAGCAACAGTTACATTCCATCCTCGTTGTTGAAATTCAGTTGCCATATCCAGAGTAACAAGTTCTGAACCTGCATAATTAATAATATTATGGTTTGTGAGTAAAATTTTAGGCATATCCATAAATTTATGACATCAATTATGAGATTAAATTTTTTCAAACATCCAAGTATGATCTGCTCTAAAATAACCTTCAGCTATAGGAATACCAATATTGTTTTTTTTGATATCTACAAAAAAGCTTGCACAATAGTCAAGTTTATCGTATGGATATAAGATACGATTGTCTACTATGGAAGCAAAGATAAAATATGTACCTCTAGTAAAATTATTTTTTGAAATACATAATTTTATGTATTCATAGGGCTTTTCAATTAATAAATCATCTCTTACAGTATTGAATAGGGTTACAAGCTCCCCAGATTTATTTTGAATCAAAATACCAATACCGTAATTTTTAATTGGTTTTATAAACTCACAATTTAACATGATAGTGATATCTTCACCACTCAAATAAGAAGATTTATCTGTTTGAACGTTTTTAATAACTACTTCTTTTTCTTTGCGATCAATTTTTTTCTGTATTATATTTTCATTTTGCTGATTACTAGCATTAATGTTGACTTGACGCTGTATAATACTGTCTTCATAAGCTTCACAAACAAATGAACACTCACCATCCTTTTCCACGTTACCGTTTCTAATCCAAATTGCTCGATCGCAGAAATTACGAACACTAGCAATTGAATGACTAACGTACAAAATGCTTGTTTGTTTTTTTAAAGCTTTCATTTTCTCAATGCACTTTTTTTGAAAGTACATATCGCCAACGCTTAATGCTTCATCTACTATTAAAATTTCGGCATCAACTTGAGTAACTACAGAAAATGCTAATCTAACAAACATTCCACTGGAATAAGTTTTAACTGGCTGGTCAATAAAATCACCTATTTCTGCAAATCCAGCAATGTCATCGAAGCGCTCTTCAATTTCTCTTTTACTTAAACCCAATAATGTGCCATAAAAAAATACATTTTGTCGCCCAGTAAACTCAGGGTTAAATCCACTGCCTAATTCTAATAATGCTCCTACTTTACCATTTACTTGAACTTTTCCACTCCCTGGAGTTAATGTCCCAGCAATAATCTGTAGCAGTGTACTTTTCCCAGAGCCATTTTGACCTACAATCCCTACAGTTTGTCCTTTCGGAACTTCTAAATTAATATCCCGCAACGCCCAAAATTCTTGAGCATAACTCTTCTGAGGTAATAAAATTTCTTTTAAACGGTCTACAGGATGAGCATACCGCTTAAAACACTTTGAGACATTCTGGAGTGAAATCGCTATTTCTTCACTCATAATGTTGTAAACCCTAGAACTCTCACACCACACTAGACATCAATAGATTCTCTGAGAAAAATCATGTATCCGGAATAACTTTTATACTTAATTTACTTCGTTCAAAGTATTTTCCGGTGTTAGCTATTGCTATGTTTGTCAGAATCTTATTTATTGAGTTTTTCGCGAATCAAATTAATACGTTTATTAATAGTTTCAACTACATGAACCTACAAAACATCCGCAAAAGCCGGACGTAACCTTTTGTATACTGCCACACCGAAAATAAACATAATTCCCGATATAGTAAAAGCTACTCCTAATTCGCCCCAATGCTTCACCTCCCCCACTAAAACAAAGTCGCGGTAAACTTCTACAATCGCTGCTAGTGGATTTAACCACAACACCCAGTTTCGCCAATTCTCGGGAATTGATGTGGCTGGGTAAACTATAGGCGTAATGTAAAACCAAAGATTTATAATAACATTTAACGTTTGGGGAATATCTCGTAAAAATACGGTTAATCCTGCCGCTAAGTAACCCAAACCAGCGGTTAGTAATAACTGTGGTATCCAAACTAATGGTAATAGCGCTAATGTTGTATGTAAAGTCCCGGATGACAAAGCCACAAAAAAAATCAGCATCATCAAGCCAAAAGAACTCTCGATAAAAGCTGAAAAAATAGGCACTAAAGGTAATAAACTTAGAGGAAATACTACTTTTTTAACTAAATTTGGCTGACCGATTACTGAACTCGCAGATTGAATTAAACCCCCACTAAAAGCAATCCATGGAAGCAATCCCGCAAATAACCACAATCCAAAGGATATATTTTCATTTGCTGGTAAGCCTCTAAGACTAAGTTTTACCTTTAATACAACGGAAAATACGTAAGTGTAAATCAGTAATTGCGATAGGGGATTAACTATAGACCATAAATTGCCTAGAACAGAACCCTTATATCGTGCTTCTAAATCCCGTCTGACTAAAGTTCTTAACAAATCGAACTTTGTCCACCAGCGATCGCTAATTGGTAAGATACTCCTTAACTTACCCCCAATGCGGACAAATAACTGTATTGTTCCCATAGTTTTCCGATTCTGAACACCTTAATTCTTAGCTGCTAATTAACGGTTAATTTTTATTGATATTTATTGATAACCGTCAAAAAACCTGAATTATTCTTCAAAGTAAACAACTCTCTACAGGAAATGATTTTTTTCGCTACAGTTCGCTACAGTTATAAAGCTACAATTCTAAAATATACTATTACCTCATTTTTCAAAATCAAATTTTCAACCGATTATACAACAAATTGGTTATTAAAGTATTTTAAATTTTAAATTCTAAATTCTAAATTCCCTTTCTCCCCATCCCCCAATAATAGTCAAACCCTCCTCAGAAGTACATAATTCAGCTAAACTGAATTTTGGTTTAGTGCATTTATAATTCGGCATGGAAGTAGGACAACAAGTTAAAGTAGTTCGTTTACGGGATCTTTTATCGTCTGGAGTGACTGCTAAAAGACTCGGAAAAGTGGGGACAATCACAGGTTTCAGAATGACTGATGGTAGTGGTGTTGGCTTGGTGGTAAAGTTTGATGACAATTATGCCACTTGGTTTTTTGAAGACGAACTACAACAAGTCTAATAAATAGAAGCGTCTTCAATAAATCTGCTGTTAAGTTGAAGTTGATCGATTAGGCGGAAATTGGAATTTATAAAATGTCCCAGATATTGACCTTTTTGGGTGAAAGCAGTGGATTGCGAACTAAAATCGCGATCGCCTCTGCTAAAGCTTTGGCTTTTCAAGGAAAGCGGGTACTCTTGGCAACAGGTGCTCAACCCGCTTTACCTGTTATGTTGGGTGCGAATTTAGGTGCGGATCCACAAGAAATTGATGCTAATTTACAGGCGGTACAGTTTCAATCTTCTGTTTTGCTAGAACGCAATTGGGAAGAAGTTAAGAAACTTGAAGCACAATATCTCAAAACACCTATTCTCAAAGATATATACGGGCAAGAATTATCAATCTTACCTGGGATGGATGGCGCTTTAGCACTTAATGCTATCCGCGAATATTTTGAGAGTGGTAAATATGACGCTATTGTTTACAACGGTACTGGGGATTTAAACACTTTACGGATGTTGGGAATGCCCGAATCTATCAGTTGGTACGTGCGTCGGTTTCGACAACTGTTTATCAATTCAGATTTAGGCAAGGCTATTTCGGAATCGCCTTTTATCCAACCGCTAATTTCCACTTTTCTTAACGTCAACCCCATGGCAGATAATTTTGCTCAACCTACCAACCAGGTAACTAATATCTTGGATAAAGGTAAAGAGGTACTTGGCAATCCCAAGCAGTTTAGCGCTTTCTTGGTGACAACTGCCGATCCTATTGATGTGGTAACAAGTCGTTATCTTTGGGGAAGCGCTCAGCAAATTGGTTTAACTATTGGTGGGGTAATTGTTATTTCTGCCGATGGTAAGTCCAATATCTCGGAAGACTTTACTCCCTTACCAGTTACTAATATCCCAGATATTAAGGAAGGTAATTGGCAGCCATTAATCGATGCCCTACCTGACTTTACCGCACAAACACAACAAGCGCCGAAACCCATCGAAATCGATACCGCGGCTCGTCAAGTACGGTTATTTTTGCCGGGATTTGACAAAAAACATGTCAAACTAACCCAATATGGACCAGAAGTGACAATAGAAGCAGGAGATCAAAGAAGAAATATACTACTACCTCCTGCCCTCAGCGGTAAACCCGTCACAGGTGCGAAATTTCAAAACCAATATTTGATAATTTCGTTTTAAAAATTGGTATGGGGCATGGGGCATGGGGCATGGGGCATGGGATTAGTTGTTGATTCATTCTCAAGCCCATTCACGGCTTTACCCCTAGGTGTGGCTCAGTATGCAGGAGCATATCCCAATTCCCAATTCCCAATGCCCAATTCCCAATTCCCAATGGGCAATTCCCAATGCCCAATTCCCTATTCTTAATTCTTAATTTTCATAAAGAAAAATGTCTGAATCAACTCAATCACAATCTGAAACTGCAAATAGTAGCGCCAAAGCCAGACAGTTGCTAGGAATGAAGGGTGCAGCTTCTGGTGAAACTTCTATTTGGAAAATTCGCTTGCAATTAATGAAGCCGATTACCTGGATTCCTTTAATTTGGGGAGTTGTTTGTGGTGCGGCTTCTTCGGGTAATTATACTTGGACTTGGGAAAATTTTCTCAAGTCGGCGGCTTGTATGTTACTTGCAGGACCGATTTTGGCAGGTTATACCCAAACTTTAAATGAATATTACGATCGCGAAATTGATGCTGTCAATGAACCCTATCGTCCGATTCCTTCCGGTGCAATTCCTTTACCCCAGGTAATTACGCAAATTTGGGTATTAATGATTGCCGGTTTAGCTTTGGCTTTTACTTTAGATAAATGGGCCCAAAATCAATTTCCTACTATTTCTGTGATTGCCATATTAGGTGTTTTAATCGCCTACATTTATTCTGCTCCACCGCTTAAGCTAAAACAAAACGGTTGGGTAGGCGGTTATGCCCTCGGTGCCAGCTACATTGCTTTTCCTTGGTGTACTGGTCATGCATTGTTCGGTGAATTAAATTGGAAAGTAGTAGTATTTACCGTTGTATATAGTTTGGCAGGCTTAGGAATCGCCATTGTTAATGACTTCAAAAGTGTTGAAGGAGATAAACAATTCGGATTGAAATCTTTACCCGTAGTCTTCGGTGTCGAAAAAGCAGCTTGGATTTGCGCCGCCATGATTGATGTATTCCAAGTGGCGATCGCACTATATTTGATTTATTTACATCAGAATTTGTACGCGGCAATACTACTTTTGTTAGTGATTCCTCAAATCACCTTTCAAGATATGTATTTCCTGCGCGATCCTTTAAAAAATGATGTAAAATATCAAGCTAGTGCCCAACCATTTCTAGTTTTAGGAATGTTAGTTGCGGGTATAGCTTTAGGTCATGCAGGAGTTTAATTAATTATTAGGCCATGGGGTATAAGGAGACAAGGGGACAAGGGGACAAGGAGACAAGGAGATTAATTACTGTTAACTCCTAACAAGGGGTGGTAGGTTCCTTCCAAATCTCAATCTCGGCATCTAAAATCTAAAATCTAAAATTCTTCAATATTGTGTTTCAAATACTTTATTACTTAATTAATGGGATTCAGCCTTTTTTAGTGCCTATTTGCTTTGTGTTAGCTTGGGCACTAATCATTTTGGTAAGCTCGAGTATGTGGACAGCAGCACGTGATAGCGTCAAAATAGCACAGCAAATGCATCAAATTCCATGTGCGGGTTGTCAATATTTTACTGACGATTACCGTCTAAAATGCACTGTCAACCCTTCTATTGCTAATTCCGAAGAAGCAATCAATTGTTTTGATTATCAAGCTAAAACAAATCCGATGCTCTATTAGGGTATGATCATTGATAGCTGATAATTGATAACTGCCCAAATTTAATCGTGGGTGACAATATTACTGGTGAAATTAAAATTGTACAGGTGATGTTGTCTACATTCGGGATTAATACAAAACAATTTATTCGCTGTTGTAGTGGGAAAGCATTAAGATTTAGATGTATTCTAGACAGAGCTTGGCATAAAGAAGATTAAAAGGTTTACCAGTGATTTTGATAAACCTTTTTGTTTATTAAGCTTTATTATCAACCACAATTATATTGTCGTCTGTGTAGCTTAAAATTTCTTCACCTACTTTTTGGTGTTCTGGATGATCTAAGTAAGCATCTCGTGCTGATTCACTCTCAAAAGTCACTAGAAAACCGTATGTAAAACCTTGTTCGCGTTTTTCTTTGCTAATACTCTTACCGCCACAGTAATAAGTAATTCCTGGAATTATATCTTTTAATGCTGCTATTTTCTCGAATAGTTCGTCTTTTTCATCCTGGGTTAATTCTGGCTTAAATTTTAAAAGAACGATATGTTGAACAGCCAGGCATTTGTTTTTATTCACGAAAAAAAATTATCTCAATATTTTATTGAAAAAATTTTAACTTGAGTTTAGTAATTCTACCTAATTAGCCTTTTTGTTAATATTACCCTATTCAACATTCCTAATTTTTTATTTATATATTAAGTAAGTCGGCCGAAAATTTACCCAACTATAGTACACAATGTAAACTGTCTCCAAAGCCTTGTCCCTACTCACTATTCACTAGCCCGGCATTACTATTTTCAACGCCAACCTACTTATTCTCAACTCTATCAAAAATATGCAGCATCTCCTTGTTTACGTTACTAAATTATGTGTTTTATCTTTAGGAATATTTCTAATTAATACTTTACCAAGTTGTGCTGCTGAACCTACAAGTATATCCTGTTCCGATAAATTTTCTACAAGTCAATGCGTTGAAAGTTTAAAACAAATTCTACCCAAACTGAAAAAAGCAAACGTAATATATCTTGGAGAAATTCACGATAGTTCCCAAGACCACGAAAATCAGTTAAAAATCATTGAAAAGTTATATCAAAATAATACACGAATTGCGATCGGGATGGAAATGTTTCAGCATCCCTTTCAAGAAGTAGTCAATGAATATATTGCAGGTACAATTACAGAAGCAGAATTTATTAAAAAAAGCGAATTTAAAACCCGTTGGGGTTTTGATTGGCAACTGTATGCTCCTATTTTACGGTTTGCCAAACGAAAACAAATACCCGTTTTAGCCTTAAATACTCCCAGTGAAATTACTCGTAAAGTTTCACGAGAAGGTATAGAAAAACTGACGAATTCAGAAAAACAAGCCATTCCGCCGATTACAGAAATTCGCACTGATAATATTGCATATCGTCAACTTGTGTTAAAAGCATTTGAAGAACATCAAAGCGCGGGACATGGTAATAGTAGTAGTGCAAACCGTTTCTTCCTAGCCCAAGTACTGTGGGATGAAACAATGGCAGATGCGATCGCCAAATTTGTCAAAGCTAACCCCGATTACCAAGTGGTTGTATTAGCGGGGTTAGGACATATTATATATGGTTATGGTATTCCTAATCGTGTAGAAAGGCGGATTCAAGATGCCAAATTGATTCAGCGTTCGGTTTTACTAAGCGTTCCCGATATTATACCGGTAGATAAGGATAAACAGATTGCTGATTTTATTTTGAATAAATGACTTTCATGGGCTGTATTTCTGTCAAATTATCCCAAGCAAAGGATGAACTATTAGCCCTTTGTATCACTTTTTGTTGCTCTATTTGAGCTTGCTTATAAGCTATCTCGGCAGCTTCAATTTTGTTGTTTTCTTCTTGGCTAATAGCTTCTAACTTTTGTTGACACTGTTGAAATTGCAGTCTTTTTTTTACAGCTTGGGATTTTTTATTTTCAAAGTTTTCTCTTGCTTTGTCTGCGTTTTGTTTCGCTTGATGTACTTGTTTTGTAAGATATCTTTTTTCAGGATTACTTTCTAATTCTTTGATTTTTTTTGTTGCTGTAATAACTTTTGTTTCCCAATCTTCTTTTGTTGCTTTTAATATCTCTTCAGCTTGATTGACTTTTATTAGAGCATCATTTTTGATATTTTTAGCTTTATTAATTGCTTTTTTAGCCTCTGTTTTTACATTCTCAAAAGCTTTTTTAGTAGTCTTGACTTTGTTCAATGCATTTGCTGCTTCTTCTGCTGCAGATGATTTTCTATTAGTTTTTATTAGACATCTTAAATCTGAACGATTCCAAGTAGCTTGTGCAGTTTCTGGTGTGACTAATGTTCCAGTTAAAGCAACAATACCAGATACAACTTTCTTGTTATTATCAAACATAATTAAATTCCCTGATTAAGCTGATATATAAGTATTTCTCTTCTATTAAGTTCATCATATTCAGTAGTTTTTCCAGCGTCTATAGTAACTACGATTTTTTGTTTACTCTTTATAATTTTTACCTTGGATAAGCTGCAAAAGGTAATTATTTGACTTTTAAAGCAGGTGATTACTAATAAAAACTTCGGGAAATTCGTAGAATTAAACCTTTTTTCATCAAAAAAGTCTAATAGTTCAATTTTTATTCAAGTATTTATTTCTATAAAAGACTAAATATGAAATGATTATTATACTTAATATACTTAAATATACATAAAACTAGTTTATATTTATACTTTTAGTGGTAGTTTTAACTCAAACATATGGGTAGAATTCCCCACCGTAAGCCGTGGTGTTTTATGTGCCCCAACCTACCTGGGAATGGGTTGGGCATTATACCCCATCTCAATTCCAGCCAGCTTCTGCTCTTCCTTATTCCTTCGTTTTAATTAAAATCTATATTTCAATTTGTGATAAGTAGGTGGGCACAAAAAAAACAAGCTATGTAACAGAATGTAAAATAATCGAAACCCCACAGTGTCACATTTCTTCGCTTCGCGCAGCAATGACATAGTTATAAATTTTTTCAACTATCTACTTAACAGTTAGCCTTAATATTGGGAATTGATTGCCATTGGCGAAGCCACCGCCTCTTTAGGAGAAAACGCAACAACCTATTAATTGATTACAGGAAATGCGGATGGTTCACAAGCTCAGGGGAGTTCAAAATATTGTATTGTATAGAATTAAGATGTTTTTTTCTCAACGGATTTTCCGCCCAGCCTACCATCCGCGTAAATAATCTACCACCACTTCAACTGTAAATAACCGCGTTGGGATAGCGCGATTTCCTTTTCACCGTACCATTCTACTGATTTGTAAGTTCCAAAAACATGGTCCCACCAATCTACCGCTAAACCAAAGTTATGCTCCCACATCCCGTATTTATGATGAACATAATGTACTGGCATTTTCATCCAGAAACATAAGGTGGGATTTTCATGCTGTAGTTGATGGGCGTATGCTGAAAAAGCTGCATAAATTACACTTCCGAGAAACCATCCCAAGCCAGCATCCCAGGAATAGAAAAACATTAGTGGCGTTACTACAGCACTACCAACTACATAATCCCGAAATTCCCAAATTACCCCTTGTCCTTCGTTACGGCGATGATGATCGCGGTGACGTTGACCAATCTTACGGTTAACATGCATTAATCTATGCAGCCAATATTCTACTAAACTTGCCAGTACAAAGGCAATGATGAAAGAAATTATTGCTTTTGAAGCACTCAATAACACCGGATTCATATAAAATTTTCAAGGAAAGTTTGTCTCGTAATTTATCGTAACAATTTCTCCGGATGATAACTGAGTAAAAAATTACTTTGTTAACAACCTTAAAGAGCTTTGAAATATTGCATTTGGGAATACAACACATTTAGAGACGGCGTGCACACTGTAACCTCTCTACATTTGGGATTGCAACTGTGTAGCAATTTCTTGTAATGTTTGGGATACAGAACGAGGTTGCCAACCTAATTTTTGACGTGCTTTGGTTGCATTAACTCGCACACAGCGGTCGTATAAGTAATGTACCCGTTCTTTTCCTATAGGTGGATTCCACGATAATAATTGTCCGATAGGATTCAGAACATTACCCACAAGTCTAACTATGGGTGGCGGAACTTCCACGGGTGTGGAAACACCTGTTTGTTTGCTGATAATTTCAAACATTTCGCGGGAAGGAATTTCCCCTGCGGAGACTATATAATGTTCTCCTCGTTCGCCTTTTTCTGCTGCCAATATCATCGCATTTACCAGATCGTCCACATGAACAATTCCAGTAATGCGATCGCCACCTACCCACAGTTTTAATTTACCTTGCAAAAATAGTTTGAATAGGGGACCAAAATGAGGATCGTCTGCACCTAATATACCGGATGGCATAACGCTAACCACAGGTAAACCGATTAGGGCATAGTTATCTACTAGTTGCTGTGCTTCGTACTTTGTACTGTCGTAAGCAGAGGAAAAATTTTCTTGAGTTCTTTCAAAGGTTTCATCTACTACTTGACCTTTGGTATCGCCATAAATACCAATGGTGCTACAGTATACCATTTTAGAAATGTCCTTTTCTTTGGCGATTTCTAAAACAGCTTGGGTTCCTTCCACATTTACCCGTTCCATTTCCGAGGCATTGACTAAACCTAGTTCGACAAAAGCAGCCGTGTGAAACACGGTATCAACATCCTCCATGGCTTGATCTAGGGCTTTCCGGTCGGTAATATCACCAGTAACTAACTGTATTTCTGTATCTTTTAATCTTGATAAATTGCTAGATTTTCGTACAAGTCCAACCACTGAATCCCCACGCCGTTGTAGGGCTTTTACTAAGTGCGAACCTGTGAAACCATTGGCACCCGTTACTAAAGCTTTCATAATGGTTTTTCGTAAATTCGGTAAGTCTTATATATTTTGCCGCCTGCGGCTTCAACTAATTTTCGGGAGGATGAATTGTCTTCCCACACAAAGGAAAGTTCTGCTCTTTTATAAGGTTTACCTTTTTTGATTCCCCCTTGCATTCCCAAATAAATCAAGCCTAAAGGTACCATTTTACGGCGATATTCCGGTAGACTACAAATTACAATTACTCTTCCTTGATCAATTTGACGGCGATACCAAAGAAATTTGAGAATTCCTAACCAATTTAATTTACCGTTAACGTGTTTTAGAGCAATATTATAATCGGGTAAGCCCATCCAGAAACCGACCATTTTACCATTTACTTCAGCAATAGGAAATACATCTGGGTCTACTAATGATTGTAATTCTTTTGCCTCATCCATAAATTCTTCTTCGGTACGAGAAGTAGAACTATAGTTGTTAGCAAAGGTTGTAGTAAATAATTGGTAAAGGCTGCGACAATCTTGTTCAAAACCTTCTCCTTTGGTGCGAAGAGGACGAAAGTTAATCCCAGATTTACAGGCAACCCGATAGCCTTTCTCAAATTTGGGATCTAAAACAATATCTAAAGGAAAATCGTAAGCATAGGCATCATTACCTTTGTAATAACCAGCCTTTTCCATAAATTCAGGATAATAAGGCGGATTATAAGGTGTCATCATCACCGGTGGCACATCAAAACTATCTACCAAAAACAAACAACTATTATGAGTAGATAAGTTTATTGGTCCTCTGATAAAAGTCATGCCTTTATCCCGTAACCATTGACAAGCAGTATCTAACAAACTGCTAGCAACGTCAAAGTCTTCTACAGATTCAAAATAGCCAAAAATGCCGATATTTTTGGCTTCGCTTTCAATTAATCGCCGATTTAGGGCAGCGACAATTCGTCCTAAAGGTTCGCCATTTTGTTGAGAAACGGCGATAAACTGTTGAAATTCGCCGTATTTAAGAAAAGGATTATTTTCTGCTGCTAATTGTTTTGCAATACTGCTACGAATGGGTGGAACCCAATTCGGATAATTTTTATATATTTTAAAGGGTACATCCAGGAACATTTCCCTTTGTGTATCCGTAGTTACAGCCGATACCTCAAATCTTTGGGTTTGAGTAACCATATTCACTACTAAAGGTTGAGTTTTAATGTAAAAAATTTACATTCTAATTTTTAATTATGATTATTTTATTGGGTTATTTTAATTATTTTAGGAATGCCCGCAACTGGCAGATTTTTCTTGTAGTAGTTTGTCTCCTGCCGTTTTGATGCTTTTTCTCCCCCTGCTTCCTCCGCTTCCTCCGCTCCCCCAGCCCCTCAGCCCCGAGCGCATTTCATACCCCTCTTGCGGTTATTGTGAAAGCAGCAATCATCTGAAAAATCGGTTCCCAGCCTCCAGGATGGGAACCAGTCAAAAAATATTAATTACAAGTATTTTGGGATAGCCCTTTCACATATCCTTTAAGCACTGGCGACAGTCGCAGGCTTATATAAAACTTCCCGAGTTTCTACCATTGCTTTAACCAAATTGTCCATATCTTCTTTGGTATGAAGGGCATTGGCAGTAATTCTTAAGCGGGGTTTAGCAATAAACCAAATCGCAGATACCCAAATACCGTGGTTTTCCATCAAATGGCGACAGAATTGCTTGGGATTTATTTCCGGGGGTACTAGTACAGGAATTACATTGGTTTCACCGATCGCCATGAAATCATGTTCGATTAAACGCGATCGCAAATAACGGGTATTGGCTTGCAGAGTTTCCACTAATTGGGGATTTTGCCTTACCTGACGAATACTTTCTAATGCTGCTGCTGTTGTCGGTGCGGGGAGAGAAATTGTACCGATAGAAGTTGGAGAAACATCCAACAAATCAATCATTTCTGGGATATGAGAACTAATTGCTGCACCTGCGGAAGCTGCAAATTTAGAAAAGGTGGTCATAATTAATGGCACCATTCCCCGATCAAGTACTTGTTGGGGTGTAATTCCAAAGTGATCGTATATACCGCCCCCTTTGGCACCAATTGCACCACTCGCATGGGCTTCATCCATAACTATGATACTACCGGGATAGTTCTCACAAACGTCTAGCATCTCTGGTAATGGAGCAATATCGCCATCCATAGAGAAAACTGCATCGGAAACTACCATGATCCGATCGTCGGGCTGAGCGTAGCGTCGCAATTTGCGTGCTAAGTCATTTACATCACAATGACGGTAAGCTTTTACGCGGACATTGGGACTGTGACTAAACATCTTCCCGGAACGATTGCTGGCGTTGGTAACAGCAGAAAGTATGCAGCCGTGATTAAGAACATCAGTCAAAATTAACGTTTCTCTGGTGTTCCGAAAGCCGGGAAGATTAATAGCCAGGTGACAAAAGCCATCTATTAATGCTTGCATTGCCATCCAAGCATTAAGGAATAGATGAGTATGCGGTAAATGTTTAAAAGCCGAAATTTCTTGTTCCAACTGACGATGCAAGTCAATTCTACCGCTTAATACGGAACAAGAACTATTGGAAGTTCCGTATTGCAAAATCGCGTCGATCGCCGCTTGCTTTACCCTTTCTGACTGAACTAATCCCAAAACATCGTTAGTGCAAAATGTCAGAAGTTTGTATCGCTTACCTAGGGTAGGATCTTCAACTTCAACTAAATTTCCCTGCTTTTGATGACAAATGAACTTATCCGGGTAGAGACCACTTTGATACAGTCCCTGCATATACTCTTCTACAACTTCCACAATAACTCCTCTCACCTAAAATTTGCCAATCGGCCTTTAATATATATTTGCGGTTGAAAATTTACTTTGCGCGACTAACCAATCTGTTATATCAGATGGTTACAAATAACTAGTAGTGGTTAAATTTTACTTAACTCCACCAGCTGACGATACCTGGTTGCCATTATTGCCATAAGATAGTTTTTTAGATTGTTGCATAAATTTCTCATATTGACCTACAATCACCCTTTGTAGGGCGATTATTGCTGGATTAATTTCTACATAACGTCTTTGGGGGTTAGCTAAATAAGTACGTTGTTCGCTTTCAATCATCTCGGTGTCTTGATCGAGAAAACTTTTCAACACAAAACGCCAAAGTATTTGTGCTATCTGTTTCTGCAAGGGTTTTACTAACCATTGAGGAAGGCGAATTTTGAGAAATAACAGCGAAAAAGATTTTGTTAATTGTGCCCCTACTGGTTGGCGCATTAAATATAAGGAAGACACTCCTTCTAAAGAACTATGGTAATGAGGATAGTTATATCTAATTGTGACAGTGCGAGTTGTAACTTCGTTCCCTTGTTCGCTGAATCCGAAAAACTTAGTCATCCAACCCCGATAAGACACCTGATATTGTGCAAGTACAGATGCTTCGGAGGCTTTTAAACTAATTAGCACTGGTGAGAACCAGCCCTGCAAGTTTTTATGTAAATAACCGTGAAACACATCCATTGTATTTTCATTACAAATGGAAAAATGAGCTTGAAAATGTCCCGGTATTGGAATTGTCAGCCACTTTGGATCGTCATACTCCGGAACCAATGGTAATTCTACTTTTTCTGAATCTTCAATTGTTCCTGGAAAAATCCATATAATACCATATCTCTCCTGCGCCGCATAGCTACGTGCTGTAGCACAGGGCAGTTTCTGACCTTTGGGTAAATAAGGAATGCTCTTACACACTCCATTACCGTTAAATTCCCAACCATGGTAAGGACAGGTTAAATTTTCCCCCGTGACTTTGCCTTTGTGTAAAGCTACACCTTTATGGGGACAAGCATCCTCTATAGCATAAATTTGACTATCTTGCGAACGATAAAGTGCGATCGCCGAATTCCATATTACTACAGGTATTACTTGACCTGGCGCTACTTCATCAGCCCAAGCCGTGGGATACCAGTAATTTGGATTTATACCCACTTCCCGCACCCGATTCTGAACGGTTTGGCTTTTCAGAATTGGAGCTATTTCCATTACGGCACTCCCTTATGAGTAATTAACTATATGAGCAATTACGACAGAAAGTTGGCGTATCATTCTAGAAGACTTGCCGACAATCTTATTAGAAATTTACAAACTTCTCAGTAATTAAGCAAGAACTTATGGCAAAACAAACCAAATATCTATAAAAAATACATGTTTGAGGTATTTTAATTTTCCATAGCCGAAATCCTACTTTAATTCCATAGTTTTAACTTACTTTCCTAAAATGTCGAGTGTATTATGACACTAATGCCAAGTTGTATATACGATTTTTCTGATTTACACTTAAAAAAAATATGTATGATAAAATACTTTTTATTAATGATATTTGCATATAGTAACTTAGAAGACAAAAAATTGTATTATTAGTTTTTTCTTTTGTGTCCATCCATTGTCCTTATAGGTTAAATACATGAACATGGCAGCAGATGGAGAAACTTGTAATTAAAAAAAATCAATTTAATAGATGTATTTGTTCAAATATTACCTTGTCTTAATATTTTTAATCGAAAATTCCTGTATTTAAAATTTCAAATTTTGAAGCTTTTCCTTTCTATAGATTAAGATTTAAGTTCCGATCGACAATAGTAAAGGAGTCAATGGTGTTAAAGCATTACAGCAACTGGCATTATAGGACAAATTTTACCGAGTGTGGCTCTGTATTGAGATCATAAAAAATTAAATTAAGTATTGAATACTCCTAGTCTTGATTTCAAGGAAACATTAAGATAATAAATTACATCAGTAATATTAGTAGAGGAAAAAAAATACATCATTTTCTCATCGGGCGGGGGGTGTAACTTTTTCCAAATTATTATTACCTAGTACTCTCACAACCCAAAATTGCTGGGTGGATCTTGGGTTACGTGGTGAGTAGTGAGTAGTGAGTAGTAATAATTAACCCGGGCAAAGTTTTCTTGGTGGACTACTAGGCATAACCAAGTTGATGACTACTGAACCGGCGTTAAATCCATCTATAATAGGTGAAAATTTTCTATTGATAGTCTTCATACATAAAAGAAATAGTATGTAGAAGGTTTCTTGACTTAGGTTACTACTTCTGTTATTGTTTGAGCCGCCACTGAAAAAAATGGTGCATCGGCAACTACAATAGTAAAAGCCTAAAAATATATCGGTAAGTAGAATCTTTAAGCCTCGGATTTTAGTCTGACAAAATAACTTCGGCAATCTTTACCTAAATTGCTATATAAATGCGAGTTTTACTGTTATATCCTCAGTTTCCCAAATCTTTTTGGTCTTTTGACAAAACCATAGAATTAATTGGACGCAAAGTAAGTCTCCCTCCTCTGGGGATGATTACAGTAGCGGCAATTTTACCTCAAGATTGGGAATTCCGTCTAATCGATCGCAATATTCGCCCTGAAACTGAAGCTGATTGGCAATGGGCAGAATTAGTGATTGTTTCTGGAATGATTGTGCAAAAAACAGATTTGTTACACTTAATCCGTGAAGCAAAGCGGCGTAACAAATTAGTCGCGGTGGGTGGCCCTTATGTAACTTCCGTGCCTCAGGAAGCAAAAAAAGCAGGTGTTGATTTTCTGGTTTTAGATGAGGGAGAAATAACTTTACCCCTATTTGTAGAAGCAATCCAGAGAGGGGAAACTTCAGGGATATTTCGCTCTAATGGTGAGAAACCCAATGTTACTCATACGCCGATACCCCGCTACGATTTACTTGAGCTAGGCGCTTACAGCGATATGTCGGTGCAATTTTCCAGAGGTTGTCCTTTCCAATGTGAATTTTGCGATATTATCGTACTTTACGGACGCAAACCCCGTACTAAAACTCCAGCCCAGCTACTGTGTGAATTACAAACACTGTACGATTTAGGTTGGCGGCGTTCAGTATTTATGGTGGATGATAATTTCATCGGCAATAAACGTAATGTTAAGCTTCTACTCAAAGAACTTATTCCATGGATGGCAGAGCGTGGTTATCCATTTACATTGCAAACAGAAGCTTCAATAGATTTAGCACAAGACGATGAACTCCTCGACTTAATGATTGCTGCTAACTTTAGCGCTGTATTTTTGGGAATTGAAACACCAGATACAGATAGTTTGTCATTAACTAAAAAGCATCAAAATACTCGCGATCCATTATTAGAAGCCGTCAAAAAAATTAATCGTAAAGGCTTACGAATCATGGCTGGCTTTATTCTTGGCTTCGATGGCGAAAAACCGGGGGCTGGCGATCGCATTATTGATTTTGTGGAAGGGACTTCAATTCCTCATGCTATGTTTGGTTTGCTGCAAGCTCTACCAAATACTGCATTATGGCATCGATTGGAAAAAGAAGGACGTTTGTTAGAAATTGACCAAAAAGGCAACACGGGTAATCAAACAACTTCTTTAACTAATTTTATTCCAACTCGTCCCATAGAAGAATTGGCCAAAGAGTATGTAAACTGCTTCTGGGAGCTTTACGAACCGAAGAAATACCTCGGAAGGGTTTATCGGCACTTTCTGAATATGGAACCTCGACCTTATAAGAAGAAGTTTCAAATGCCAGAATTAGTCGAATTAAAAGCGCTGTTAATTATTATCTGGCGACAGGGAATTAAACGCAATACCCGCTTTCAATTTTGGAGTCAATTGTTTTCGATATTCAAAAATAATCCCAGTGTATTGGTATTGTATATCGCAATTTGCGCCCATTTAGAACATTTCATCGATTACCGCGAAGTCGTCAGAAATGAAATTGAGGGACAAATCGCTGATTATCGCAAATTGAATCTGAAAAAATCTCAGCAAGTAGAAATGAATGAATCTTTGATTGCTTAGAGGATGTCAGGGTGCCTCTGCAAATAAAACTCACTTACATTTGAGATCCTCCCCTTCCCCCCAATAGGGTTCGGTTAGGAAATTGATCTGTTGAGACAAGCAGGGGGAGCAGGGGGAGAGAAAAACCAGTCCCTAGCCCTCATAGGGCTTATCCGAACTGTATTGCCCTTCCCCCCTTATGAAGGAGGGCTTTGTCCCTCTTTTTCAAGCAGGGCTATTTCATTGGTTCAAATTGGGATTTTGTCAATAGTATCAGCAGTATCAGCCAGAAATTTTAGTGAGTCAGCAATCTAAAAATTATTTGTTCAATCAGTAAATTAATTTAAGTGCGCTCGCCCTTCCTCGAGGACAAATCATTTTTTTAGCTACCTGATTTTTTTCGTTAAAACGGTTGTAAATTCAGGCTTTTTAGGGAATGAAACAGCCCTGCTTTTTAAGGGGGGAGAGGGGGGATAATTCCATAATTATGGAAAAAACCATACTTATTAAACATCGTAGATGGGAAGCCACCAACTTGGCGGTAAACCCCGGCGGAACAATTCAAGCTTTAAACAATTCAAAATAATTCAGCAGCATTTCCCCTCTTATTGTTTCCTTGGAGGGGATAAGTGTTAATGCAGTGGCTATTCACGGAGAATAAATTGGGCTACTCTACTTCTAAGTATACCCCAGTTTAAAAACTCGGGGTGCCAGCCACAGATTTGAGAAATTGCCCAAATATAGCGGAGCAGATTATAACGGCGGTGAAATATGTAATTCAATTTGTCCCTTCAGGTAAAAGCTTCTCCCACCTTGGGAAAAGGTACTCTACTCTTAAAGGTTCCCAGCAAACTCCGCAAAGCGATTATAAGTTACTACAATCAACCATCCCTATACTGCTTTACAATCAAACAGCCTTGACTTTGTGAAGAATATACCGAAAGCGGAAAGGATTTTAATAATAAGTTTCAACGCCTTGTTGGTATGGCGGTACATAAAGTAAATCAAAAATTTTTTATGTCTATGTCCCTTCTAGCTAAAACAAATCGTCAACAAATTCCCATATTATTGGTATTACTCATTTGTGGTAGCTTAACCACCATGACAGGAAGCGTTGTTGCCCCAGTAATGCCCGAAGTCAAACAACAACTTGCGATCGATCCTCGTTGGGCGGGAACCCTTGTGAGTATGCATTGTCTGACAATCTTTTTATTTAGTCCCATATGTGGCATCCTCGCCGATCGTATTGGTAAAGTTAAGGTGCTAATCCCTTCACTTATTTGCTACGGCATTTTTGGTACTTCCGGTGCTCTGATGCAGAGCTTTACCCCCTTATTAATATCCCGGGCAGCCTTAGGGGCAGCCAGTGGCGGTGTTGCAGCAGCCAGTATTGGGATTCTCAGCAGTATGTATGAAGGAGAAAAACGAACCCGTGTTCTCGGTTATACCACCAGCGCATTAGCGATCGCCAGCATTATTTTCCCGATTATTGGCGGTTTACTTGGTTCAAAAAATTGGCGATTTACCTTTTGTATGTATAGTTTAGCTATACCAGCAGCCTTGATTGCATATCTGGTATTACCAAAGCGAAAACGTCAAGGTTCCTCATCAATAAATTTAGGTCAAAAAGATAAATTAATTCAAAGCTTGGGAAATCCGAGTATTTTAACTCTATTTACAGCTTTGGCTTTGACATCCGCAATTTTTTATGTTGTGATTATCTACGCTCCCCTACATTTTAAAGAAACAATCGGAGCAGATACGGTTTTAAATGGAGCAATTTTAGCATCCCGAGCTATTGGCGCTGCTGTGATTTCTGCCGTGGGTGCCAGTAAGTTAGCTAAGCGTTTGGGAAGCGCAAAGGCCATCGGCTTGGGATTTACTTTGATGGCAGTAACTTTAATGACTATACCTTTTGTAGAACAAGTTTATTTGATTCTACCAACTGCGATTATTTTTGGCATGGGATTCGGCATTGTTATGCCCAATTTGTACGATGCTTTATCTAAATCAACCCCCAAAGAAGTACGTGCTAGCGTTTTAGCTATTGGTACAGGGGCTAGTAATTTGGGACAATTTTTCTCGCCAATCTTTCTGGGGCCAGTTTGGAAAAATGGCGGAATTGCAGTATTTTTTGTCGGTGCAAGTGTAGCTTTAGCAACTACATTTTTAAGTGTTCAACAAGGTAAAGCTCTTGAGAAAGCAAAATATGACCATTTGTGAATCACATTAACCACTAAATTAACCACTAAATTAACCACAACTGAAATCCTCAAATGATTGTGGTACGGGCATCCTTGCCCGTTTAATTGTCTTGTTTAATTGTGTTTAAATACTTTTTATAAATAATATTAGCTCTGAGTCAGGATTAGTTGCAGCTAAAAGGATGTTTAATAAATATTGTTTTTAACCTAATTATCGGATTATCCCCTCTCTCCCCCCTTAAAAAGGCGGGTAAGGGGGGATCTTTTTTAAGGGGGATAATGGGAGATCTGAAAGTCTACGAGTTTTATTTATAACTTTTGAAACATCCTCTAAGATAAAATTTGGTGCAATGATTTTTTCTATTGTGCCAGGGTTAGTTACTGTATTAGAGTCCAACTAGTTAATAAATGAATCAGCTTTTGAAAATTGCTGCGATCGCTCTTTGGATGATTGCACAACCAGGGGTTTCTCAAGTAAGTTTGCTAGCTGGTGGAGATGTAGAATGGTCGAGAATGGCAAAGGAAAGTTTATTTCACCAGCAAATTATTCGATATCAGTTAGATTTTGCATCAAAGCAGGAAGAAGCGCGTTACCCGTTTCAGAAAATAAAACCTGTATTAGAAGATGCCGATATTACTTTTGTTAATTTAGAAACTCCCCTATCGGATAGAGCTAAGAGAACAGGTGCTTTTCTCGCGCCAACGGCTTTTGCAGAAGGATTAAAATGGGCTGGTATTGATGTCGTTTCAACAGCTAACAACCATGCTCTTGATGCTGGAATTACCGGCTTAAAAGATACTTTAAAAAGTTTATCCAAAGTAAATTTACCTGCTGTTGGTAGTGGTGAAAATTTAGCTTCGGCTCGACTTCCATTTATAAGTGAACAAAACGGTATTCGTTTGGGTTTTCTTGCCTATACAATGTCGGAAAACTCCGGTGATTCCAGTTATGCAAAGGCCAATCGTGCTGGTGTAATGCCAACAGATATATCGTTGATTCGAGAAGATATCCAAAAACTGCGGCAAAAAGTAGATTATGTAATATTATCCTTCCACTGGGGTCTTAACGATAGTGAAAAGCCACCATTTTGGGTTCGTCAATTGGCACATAAATCTATAGATGCCGGTGCTGATATTATTCTCGGTCATCATCCCCATTTTCCGCAAGGAATTGAAATTTACAAGCATAAACCGATATTTTACTGTTTGGGTAATTTTATTTTCGGCCACAATCATCCATATTGGACGGACAATTTTTTAGCTAAGTTTATTCTGACTCCCAGTAAAATTAAAAGTATTGAAATCCTCCCCGTAGCTGGAGAAAATCAAGATTTAGCACAGCCTTTTCTGTTAACAGGAGAAAGAAGTAAAAAGATTTTAAAAGTAATTCAACAAAGAACTTTAGCTTTAAAAACCAAAATGGATATAGTCGGAGATATTGGCGTTATCAATCCCGATACTGCGGCGATATCAAAAACTATCATAGATGATTTTATTTATGATTTAATCTTACCAAAGCCATTGTGGTTGCTTTTACTTGCATTATCAACGGTGGGAATCATTTTATGGTTTGGTTTATCTAGATTATTCCGCAAACGAAGACGTTTTTCTCGTCGATAATTATACATACAGCATATTGCAGCTTGCGGTGAGGTACAGTTTTATATTTAAAACTCTTGTGGTACGGGCATCCGGGGCCCAGTATGTACTTCATTAAAATAAAATCTGCTGTAAAAGTGTTAAATCTAGCGGTTGAAAAATTTCTGTTGTGTTATCGCA
>DESS01000406.1:12251-29847 GCA_002361335.1 Richelia sp. UBA3308 | reverse complement strand
CCATCACGCCGACTGCCTCCTTCCTTCTGCCTTCTGAACAACTCAAAGCACAGATGAGGAATTATGGAATATTTATAAATCTGCATTCCGGCTTTGGTAATTTCTACTAACCAATAAAAGCATTGTATGTTTTTAACTTGCCTTTTACTGCTTAAGTTTTTATACTTATTTTTTCATGTTAAATAGTTAACTCAGGTCATCCAGGGATGGAAAAAAAAATACAAGCCATCGATAATCCGTGGAGAAAAACGTTTTAAGCCCCTCGATTCATCGATGGGGTAATAATTCGGCCATTCTTCATTCGGCGATTCTAAATTCACCTTGACGGGCACATTCTAAACAAGAATAACTATAGGTGTTTCTTGCCAAGGAAGTGAGTTAAAGTTATATTAATTACATATTTAAAGAAGCCTTACTGTAAGATAATTAATAAATTATCAACTCATTCTCGATGATTAGATAGTTATAGAGGTTATTGAGATTGCCTTTTAATCCAGAACTTTGCCGTAATGAAAGTGAAGTTGAAAGTAAACTTATAGTTCAATATTTGTTACCACAATTGGGGTATACTGCCGATAACTGGCATCAAGAAGTTACATTCGGAAGTATTCGTTTAGACTTCTTAGTGTTTGCGAAACAAGCAATTCCTTTAGTTTTGGATGCAAATTCGCCCTTGAGTGTGATTATGGAGGCAAAACACCCCAAACAAAATTTAAATAATCATGTTTATAAACTCAAGATTTATTTAACCAAGTTGAGTGTAGCCTATGGATTGTTAACTAATGGTAAGGAAATCAGGATTTACCAAAAATATCAAAATGCGATTCAATTGGTATTTCAATGTTCTGGGAAAGAAATTGATAGCAATATAGATGAGATCAAAAAATTAATTGGTAGAGATAGTTTAAAAGTAGAAAATATAACAAATCAGCCAGAAGCGCAATTTAAACTAAATCAAAAAATAAAAATTCAGCCTATTTATCAAGCTTCTGGAATCAAAAGGAATAATAAAATGAAAGTAATTGCTATTTATCACAATAAAGGTGGTGTTGGTAAAACAACCGTTTCGGTAAATCTAGCAGCAGCTTTAAGTAAACTAGGAAAAAGAGTACTTTTAATTGATATAGATTCCCAAGCAAATAGTACTTTCGCTACCGGTTTAATTAAATTTCAATTTGAAGAAGATGATAATTTAAAAGATAAAAATGTCTATCATTTATTAGAATCGGGTGACTTTAACTTTATTCCAGATATTGTTCGTCAATCAGATTATTTTAATAATCCTGAAATAGATGTTATTCCTTCACATATTACATTAATTGAAGAACAGAATAGATTAAATGAAATATTTGCTAGTCGCACAAGATTGGTTGGCAAACTCAAAAGAGTAGAAAAAGATTACGACATCGTGATTATTGACACTCCCCCTTCCAGAGATTTGTATGCTCAAGTAGCTTTAATTGCAGCCGACTATTTAATCATACCGTCAGATTTAAAACCATTCGCCAACCAAGGTTTACCAACTGTCAAAAAATTTATTAATCAAATTAACGAAGATAGAGAAACCTTCGGTAAACCTGGGATTCATTTAATTGGTGTTCTGGCTTCTAAAATATCTACCAATCATAAATTTTTACAAAGTACATTCATTAAGCAAAGAGATGTAATTACCGAACGTTACAAATTACCATTAATGGAGGCGGTAATTTACGATAGAACAGCTTTATCAAGCTGCATGAATAAAATACTTAAAATTGGAGAATTAGAATATCCAGAACCAAATTCAATTTTTAAATTTGCTGAATCAACTTCCTCTGCACAAATATCTGCTCAAGAGTTTGAGATGTTAGCAGGAGAAGTTTTAAAATCTGTGGGAGTGAAATAATGATGAATTTTTCCTTAGTTGACGTTAAAAGTATTACCTCTGATGTTCCCCGTTCCAATTTTACAGAAGCTGATTTAGATAGTCTTGCCGATATAATTTTAGAAGCACAAGGAATTATTAGACCATTAGTTGTCAAAGCAACAGGTATAGAAAATTTTACCGTAGTTGACGGACATTTTGAATATTATGGTGCTGTTAGAGCTAAAGAGAAGGATTCTCGTAAAGCTGAAATGGTAAATGCCTTTGTAATTTCACCCAAGCTTGAAGATATAGTTGTCAAACAAGCCGCTATTCTTAGAGGTAAACAGTCATCAGATACGCCAGTTAAAACAACCAACGATACAACTAACTTAGAATCGCGCGTGCAAAATATTGAATTGCGGCTCGAAAAGCAGATTAATGAATTAAAATCACAATTAATCCAACAAATCAACACAACAGACGATAAATTTAAGCAACTTGAAAAACAAATTCCCCAACCAAGTCATCCTTTAACTTTAATAAATACCTTAGATCAAGAAGAATTATCTCTCAAACTTAAACGCTCTAGAATTCTTCGTGCTGAAAAACTAGCCAAGGCGATTATCGATGCTCGTGACAAAAAATCAAATCAAGAATTTATAGATTACTGCGATGTAGTTAACTCTGTAAATGGATTGGGTGATAAAACAATGTTAACTATTATTGACGAATGGTCGAAATAATTTTTAATTCATAACTCCTAACTGTTTTCCATCATCCTTTCACCTCCGGAAAACCATCAACAATCTCAAATAGCGAAAGGGAAATAGGATTGACACTCCCCTATCTGGAAGATAGGGGATTCACTTAGCTTTAGCTATTAGAAACCAGATTATTCTCGAACAAGCAGCCATTGCATTGTGCAGCTACCAGTGCTTGTTTCGATTTCCAGGCACCAAACCGAAGGCTCCAAGGAGCGGGTGGATTGTATTTTAATTCCGATTTTAAAATACCAGGCTAGCATTCTCCCGCGTGCTTTCAGGTGTGCCATCGCCCACTTCCCCGTTTAGGCGCATAAAGGTGCCATTGGACTAAAGTTCTGATAGCGAACTATTACTTAACTAATATTAACTCTTGCTGAGAATTTAATAAAATTTTCTCATTATAATATCAGCTTTTTTACATAAATCTCTTATTCGTTGCTAATTTGAGTTATTAATTCCCAGTGAATAATAAGTACAGAACAGCAAAGAACACAAACATTGAATTAAAAAAGGAATCTTTAATAATGAAAACTCAACAAGCAACTTTAACCGTTAATTCTTCCAAGCAAAATTCTAATTTATTTAGCCGTTGGAATGAAACAAGTTGGATTAGAAGCAAGCCCATGCGGGAAGATTCTATTATTGGTTTACCTTTTTCTCCTAACTTAGTTCCTTTAGCTTCTCATCAAGCAATTGCTCAAGATAATCAACTTTGGATGACTGTGCTTGCTTATCGGCTTTTAGCGCATCTTCAGTTTACTACACTTTTAGAACTCAATCATGTTAACCCTATTTGTAGCGCCTTAGCTCAAGGTAAAGCACCTGTTTATCTAAATCTTCGTCAACGTAATGATGCTTTAAAAATATATTGCGATGAAGGTGGTCATGCTTTATTTGTCGAACTTTTCTCGACTCAAGTTAAACAAACATTTTTTTTAGAAAATTCTGTTCTCGGTCTTCCTATTTTTGAGAAAGTAATTGAAAATATTATTGCTGAAAATCAAACACAATTATCTTCTGATTTAATTAAACTCTTTTTTGTGACTATTTCCGAAACTTTGGTAACAAAGGTACTCAAACAAGTTCCCCACGATCCGAAAGTCGCTACTGTTGTCAAGAATGTAATTGGCGATCATGCCGCTGATGAAGCATTACACGGTGCTTATTTTAATGAATTGTTTCCTATTCTATGGAATGGCATTTCACCTTTAGAAAAACAAGAAATGGTTAAAGTTTTACCCCGTCTTGTTTGGGCTTTCTTGGGACCCGATTATGATGTAGAATACAATGTTCTCAAAGCATTAGGTTTTAGTGAAATTGATGCTAAAGGTATTTTACAAGAAGTGTATATACCAAATGAAATCGCAAGTAATGTTAAACAAGCTGCTAATCCAACTTTAAGAATGTTTGAAAAAGCCGGTGTGTTTGAAGTTCATGGGGCTTTTCAAATATTTGCAGATTATCAATTAATATCTTAGGGAATAGGCAATAGTGAATAGTGAATAGGGAATAGGGAATAGGGAATAGATCGCAGTTAATAATAAAATTAATTATAAAATATCTTTTCCCTATCCTCAGTCATATCATGTCCGTTTAAACAGTTATCATATTTTATCTGAGTAAGGAGTAAGGAGTATTCATGAGTATTAGATAATAACCGCTATCTCGATCAATAGGGTTATATAGTAAGTAATTAGCTGGACTTGATATCACTAGCAAATAATCATAAATTCGGTTTATTATTTTAGCTTAATTTTCTATCAAAGTAGGAGTAAAAAATTATGAAGAGTGCAACAGTAATTAGACATATAGCTTTTGAAGATTTAGGAAGTTTAGAAATCGCACTTGAAAAACAAGGTTACACAATCAAATATCTTGAAGCTGGAGTTGATAATATAGCCGATATTTCTCATGCTGCTGATGATATGGTGGTTGTTTTGGGAGGCCCCATCGGTGCTTATGATGACGAAGATTATCCTTTTTTAATTGACGAACTACGTTTATTAGAACAACGTTTATCAGCAGATTTACCGACAATTGGTATCTGTTTGGGCGCTCAACTTATAGCACGGGCTTTGGGAGCTAGAGTTTATCCCGGAGGAGAAAAGGAAATTGGCTGGTCTAATATCGAACTTACTGAAGCCGGTAAAAATTCACCTTTGATTGATTTGGATGTGGAACAAACTCCAGTACTTCATTGGCATGGTGATACTTTTGATTTACCGAGCGGTGCTACCCGTCTTGCTTCCAATTCCTTGTATCTCAACCAAGCATTTTCTTGGGGTAAAGCCTGCTTGGGTTTACAATTTCATTTAGAGGTAATACCTCAAGGATTAGAACGCTGGTTTATCGGTCATGCTTGTGAAATCAATGCTACACCTGGTATCACAGTAAGTGGTTTGCGTTCTGATACTGCTAAATATGGCAAATTATTACAAGAAAAAGCCATTCGCATGTGGAGCAATTGGTTGGATTCAGTTCAAATTGTTAGTACTAATCAGTAAATAGTTATTAGTTATCAGTTTCCTTTATTTCTGATATCTTGCATTTAAATTGAAAACCCAGGGAAAATGCATTTAAAAATCTCAATAGAGACAGCAGATTTTATCTTAATGAGGTATAGCACGGGCAGGGATGCTCGTACCACAAGAGTTTAAAAATATAGTAATGTACCTCATTTATTTGCAAAGTGCTGTAGGTAATTTAATATTTTTTGCATACAAACTTTGTAAGCGATGCAATTTAGAATTCACCTGGTATAGCAAATCGCCTTTGCCTAATAAATAAGCAGCGGCGTTTTCTTTATCTCCCAAAACAATTCTAGAATCGGCTTCGCTGGCGGTACGTAATGCTACTCTTCCAGGTAAATTAGAGCGAATTATCGGTGTAACTACTTTAGCTTCAGGGCGTTGTGTCGCAATAATTAAATGAATTCCAGCAGCCCGTGCCATTGCACCCAGACGTTTTATACTTTGTTCTAAGGCTGTACGAGATTCCTTCTCGGTCATAAAATCAGCATATTCATCAAAAATACAGACAATGCGAGATAAAGGCTTATCGACACGTTGATTGTAAATACTTAAATCAGCACATCCAGCGGTTTCAAAGCGGTGATAGCGCGATTCCATCTCACTTACTAATAATTCCATAAGTTCGATCGCGCGATCGCTATCTTTTACTATTGGTGAATACAGCCACGGCATTTTCTCAAACTCAGGAAAAGTGACTCGTTTGGGATCCACCAAAGCAATTTGGAGAATTTGCGGAGAATAACGAACTAGTAAACTTAAAAGTAGCGATCGCAAAAATTCACTTTTACCACTTCCAGTTGTACCGCCAACTAAAAAGTGACAGGTATTGGGATCTGATAAATCGGCTTCTACCAAGTTTCCTTCTAAATTCACCCCAAGAGCAATTTTTACTGATGCAGTTACAGGTAATTTATGTTTATCTATATAATCATCGAAAATAGCTGCTTGTCTGTCGGGATGGGGTAAATCAACGCTAATATATCCAGCCTGTGGGGCAATTAACGGCGGATTTTCCAATTCCAAATGAACCTGTAAATCTGCTGATAATTTCAAAATAGAAATAAATTTTACACCTAATTGAGGTTTTATTTTCACTCTGATAAAGCTCGGTGCAACAACAGCTTCCATAAAATCTACGTCAATTCCAAAGGATTGTAAGGTTGTCACCAATTCTTTACCAATTACATCAGCATTAAAACAACTCTGGTTTTCTGTTGTAGAGCCAATAACTTTTTGGGTTTCTGTTTCTTCTTCAAGCCCCCCTTCTTCAAATCCCCCTTCTTTAAGCCCCCCTTCTTCAAGGGGGGTTGGGGGGATCACAACTGAATCACCAAAATAACTTTGACACTTTTGTTGCTGAGGACAAATTTCGCATAAATAAGGCTGAGTTGTTGGTGGTGGGGAATTAGGATGAGGAGGTTCCCATTTTAACCATTCTTGCATCTGCTGTAATTTGTAGGGAATCAACTGATGCACAGTATTTTCTAATTGCTCCCAGTCATAATAATACTCTTTAAACTCCGGTAGCACACAATAAACCGCCGAATCCACAGGTACTTGCTGTTTTTGTTGCAGCATATAACTATAAAGGCAAACTTGGGCTAATTGTGCTGATGGATCTAATCGTTGGTAAGTTTTAAATTCAATCACGCACAAACGTTGACGCTGCCAATTGTATACTAAACAATCAAATTCTCCTCTAACTTGCTGTTGAGTTCCATTTGGTAAATTTAAATAATGTTTTAATTGACGTTCTTCTAAAATAAAAGTATTGCGAATTAGACTTTCTGGGCTGCAATAGCCTCTATTTACGATCAGAATTTCTGCAAACCGTTTAATTACACCTTGTAATCCCTGCCAAACTTGCAGCATCGATTGAGTTTTAGTACTATCTTTGGCAATAATTTTTTCTAGGTAAGATGAAAATTTAGCTTTAAAAAAAATCTGCTGCATTTCTATAGCAACTGTTTGTACTTGTAACTGAGATGCTTCTGGTTTGAATAATTCTTGAAAATTAGGTTTAATAATTGCTAAATTAATAAATTCATCTACTAAATAATGGAACATTTTACCGATTCCAGTTGTAGTATCCTGGGGAATAAATAATGTTTTACCGCCAAACTTATTGTTGAGATAAAACAGACGCGGACATTCAAATGCAACTCGAAGGTTAGTAACGGTTAAAGATGAACTATCGGTTTTTTTCGGAAATTTCTTTGTATTAGTTGCCATATCAAAAATATTATTTTCACGGTTAGAATTAAATTCTAATAAGCGGCGATGTACGGCAGCTAGATAAACAGTATCCATAGCCGCATAATGTAATTGTTTTTCTGCAAGAGGACGTTTTCCCCAATCGCTAGCTCCTCCATCGGCATCTACATTAGTAAAATTACAAAGTTCAGTTGCTAGAGTTTTTAGCTTTAAATTAGATGTTTGTAACCTTTCACGAGTAATTTTTCTAGCTATTTTCAGCGTACAGGTAACATTTGGTGCGGATTTTCCTCCCAGATATTTTAAATCAAAACTGGCATTGTGAAATACCTTTTCAATCTGGGGATTAACCATAATTTGGTCAATAAAATATTCAACTAAATCAGGTTTATTTAACACATCGAGAATAAAAGCAAATTCACCCGTTGAATCTTTCGGGTTAGCCAATACTTGAATTAGAGATAATTTAGGATTAGGAGTCCAAAAATCAGCGATTTCTGTATCTAACCACAGTATTTTAAATAAACTAAATTGATTAATTTGAGTTTTTATTTGATTAACATTTGTCAGGTAGTGCATTTAGATAATATATTGATTCAATTTAATTTTTAAGATAGACAGTTATTCAAAAGAAACGGCCAATATATAGCAGTTTTTCACTTGATTATAGTAGACTTTGAGAACCTCACCCCTTCCCCTCTCCTTAGTAAAGAGAGGGATGCCGAGGAGTATTTTCCTGCATTGTATTGCAAGAATAATAATTTAAACATTTAAACAAATTGACTGATCTTCTAATTTTGCTTTGGGATTGAGAATTTTAACTTTACCTTCTTTACATAAATTCTGAATTAGCAATTTAGTCTCATTTTTACTAACATCAGAAAATGTCGCAATACAATGTGAAATTAAAGTAGGAACTCCCATCAAACTTTGAGTTTTTACCAAATTAAATAAGAAATCTTTTACAGGTTCAGGATCTAGTTCTATTATTTCTTTCGGAACAATTCCTAAATCTTGTAGCAAAGTACATTTATCTAAAAGTTGAGATTCCTGAATCAAAGACTGTAGTTCTGGTAATTTAATTGTATTACCAGCAAGCACTAACTCATGAGCTAAAGCAGAATTGACCAAACTATGATAAGTAGCTAACAGGTGAACAGAAGATAGATTGGGCTTAATATGAATATTTTTATTACCTGTAAAAATTTGCTGATACAATTGATAACCCTTAAGCTTTACATTCCCAAGACTACCAATTCTAATCAAATATAGTTTGTCAGAAAACTGTTTCTTAATTGCCTTATGAGAAGCATTCATGACATGATAGAAACTTGTCATATTAGAATCTTCTGTCCAAACTACTCCTACCCGTTCCCTCTTATCAGGCTGTTGATAGCTCAAAGAATAACCCGCATATTTCCCACTAATAAGTTTCGGTTCAATTCTCGGAATGTGTAATGCTTCTAAAGCTTCTTTTAACATCCCAATTAAATCGGGTGCTGATAAAAAAGTAATTTTAGAGATTTTTTCTTGAATTTTCTTATATTCATGAAGCCAGAGCAATTCAAATTCAGCTGCAATTGTTTCGCTATCTTTCGCTCCCTGTGTCGTAGTAATAACTATAGGAGGTTTAGTTTGTCCAGGATTTTCGATGAGAATTTTAATATTTGTTGCTCCATCTTTTCCTCCCGGAATTGCAGTACTATCTATTCGTGATTCTTTATATTTTTGATATTCATTCCTTGCCAGAGTTAGTGCATTTCTTGGCAAAGTTTTACCACCGAGAAAGCTCTCTTCTAAAAATTGCCGACTGAATGGAAAAATAGCTGATGTCGGCTGTGAATCAGCTTGTTGATGCAAAGGTTTAAGACGATAAGCCCAAAGTGCTTCTACTTGTTCTAAGTTGATTTTTTTTAATTTTAATTCTCGATCAATTCTAGCTGTGTCAGCTTGCTGAATTCTGTGAGAATTTCTTTTCCATGTATTAGTAATTACGCTGATAATAACTAAAAAGTTTTTTAGATAGCTATTATGAATAGTTGTATTGACATTAAATAAAGATTGGAAATCCTGAGAGCCATCAGAATTCTGAGGAATATTATCCAAATTGTCAAAACATAAAACAATCGGTTGAGTTTGAGTAGAAATCCTGCCAAAATTTGCCAAAAGATTCTTTGCAGTATCTTCTGAATCAATGCAAGTTGTAACTTTTAAGGCTTCCATCGACTCTTCACTTAAGTCGTCTCCCCGCAACCACTCGCAAGCAATCTGTTCTAATTCTGGATTTGTTAAATCGTGCAGTACACCAAAAAAAAAGTCGGGATTGTATATTCGGGATCGATTGTAAGTCTTTTTCAGATGTTGAATAAATTTACGGCGATCGCTCTGCAACAACTGGGAAATACTGTTGCCTTTGCTAAAGGCTGATAAACTTTTTAGCCACAACATCAACTGAGATTCTTGCTGTCCTTCCGGAATTTTAATTAAACTATCAACAGTAGAACGTAAAACGTGTCGCCAAATATAATCACTATCAGCCCAAGGACCAATATAAGCAAAAAAAGCTTTAGAATTAAGAGTACGTTTTAGTCTACCTAATAAATAGCTTTTACCAGAACCAGAGTCACCTAAAAGTAACAAACTACGGCTACGATTATCTCTAATAACTAAATCGAGAAGCCCGTCAATTTCACTTATTACTTCTTGATGAATTGAATCAATACTGTCACTTGAATCCTGTTTTTCTTCCCAAAAGTTACCTGGTTTGAAATTTATGAGGTCAAAAGGATTAACCTCACGCTGAATAATATAATCGATAGATGTCATAATTAAACTATGGTGTGAGTCGCAAATTGAAATAATAGTGCTTAGTACCTGCTATAGTTATTCAATTGAGATAAAGAACAACGGGCCACCAGCATTTTGTACAATCCCAGTATCAATTTGTTCCGGAGTGTAAGCATTAGCTTCCTGCAAAGTACTCAAATCAATTTTGTCGTCAGCTTGCAAGCGATAAAGTGCTTTATCTAAGTCATCCCGTGACAATGGGGGTTGTAATTTTTGCCGCAAATGGAAGATTGGCAAGTAATTTTGTGTACCTATTTCTTTATCTAAGTTCCGGATAATTTGTAAAATATCTTCGTCAGTAAAATTGGTAATCGTCACATCAACTGACGGTGGAGAAGTAACTACTTGTTCCGACTTATTAGCTAAATATTTTCGTAAAAAATGCAAATAATTATTTAGTAAATCTAAACTAATTGTCGGATTCTTCCCCCCCTTAGCAACAAAATCATCTCGTAAAAACTCAATTCCCCGTTCGGTTAACCATACCTCAGCCTTCTGTTTTTTAAGTTTGATTTCAGTTTCAATCAAACCGCGATCGCCCAAATTTTTTAATATTGCTTCTTTTTCAGCAGCTTTCAGCGAAGATTTGATTTTACTTGGTGCAACTTTACCTGAAGCTTTACTGACATTTGTCAGCACCTTAAGTTCTTTCTGCTCGATGGGAAGGGAGGCCGCATCAAGTTCCAACAAAGCCTGCCCTGGAGGTAAAATCTTTACAGTAGCAATCTCGCGAGAATAATCGATGATGTCGCGATCGCCTAAATTTTGGCAAATAGTATTTTTACCCTTAAATGACTTAAAAACTTTGCCACTCAAGCTTGAACGGTAGTTTTCGCATCCTAATAACTTAAATAAGAACTTTAATTCGTCCGTGTTCGTATGCATAAAGTAATCTTGTCTATTCTACTCAGTATATCAATCAGTACTACTTGAGAGAGAAGGATATTAGTTTCCTTTTTTATACTAACTAAATCTCCTCTACTACCGCCGCACAATTACTGATAAGAAATGCTAAGGGCTGAAAAAAAATAAGAACCTTTTTTTACCAAAATATTTTTTATATTCCTTAGATGATGTTTGAAAAATTATAAATAAAACGAAACTGACTTTCAGATCCCCCATTATCCACGCCACTTTCAAAAATGCGGCAACCCTATGCTTTTCTTGGCTCCCCTTTTTTAGAGACACTTTAACCCCCCTTAAAAAGGGGGGAATGGGGGAGCAAACATTACACAATCGAAAACAGGAATAAACAAAAAACCACCTTTAAAAAATTTAAACGCCGCTATTGCCTCCGGCACCAGCGAAGCCGATCGCCTAATATTTTAATCTTCTACTGATAAATCAAGTTTCTTCGGAAATTTTGGATTGTATTTTCTTATTCCCAGTATTTACCTTTCCCACACAAACTTGCTGATAACCTTCGCCAGCCCTTTCCCAAGTAAACTGATTTTCAATGAATTCTCTGGCATTATGAGATAATTCACTTCGTAACTGAGGATTGGCAAACAATTTGCTAATAGCATCCACATATTCACCTGGTTGATTCCCACGAAATGCTCGTAATGGTATATCAGTACCATCTACAACCAGTCCTTCCAAACCGCGATCGCTAGCAACCACCGGCACACCAGCTGCCATTGCTTCAAGAGTTTTGTTTTTGATTCCAAAACCCGTTCGTAAAGGAACAACACAAATCGTAGATTGATGCAGATATTCCGCAATTGAGGAAACACGCCCCGTGATTTTCACACCAGGATGCTCCCCTAATTTCATCACTTCTGGTGTCGGACGTGCCCCTGCAATAATAAATGTAGTTTGGGGGTAACGTCTGCGAACTTCCGGTAATACTTCTATAGCAAAAAACCTTGCTGCATCAATGTTGTGTGATGCATCCATAGCACCAACAAAGATGAGTTTATATCCACCAGGATCGCCAACACGGGGAGTAAAAATATCTAAATCAACACCATTAGGAATTACTTGAATATCCAAATCAGGACGTAGTTTCAGGAATTCTTGGCGATCATCTTCAGTAGTAACTACAATATCAGAAAATTTACTACAATAACGTTTTTCATAGCGCTTGAGTACCAGTGATAAATACAGTCGATCGCGCCAAGCATTGGCAGAGGCACCCATTTGCAAATGGTCGCGTGTCCATCCATACACAGAACTATGGATATCAATCAAAGTTTTTACGGAATGCTTGAATTCTGGTCGAATATAAATTTCATTGACACTATGTTCGCAGGTAATTACATCACATTTGCCGTTATGTACATAGTCGTCAACAATAGACTGAATTTCGGGTGAGTAACGATGTAATACATTCGCAGGAATCGCTTTTATTACTGATTCTACAAACCTTCGTCCTTTTGCCAATATATTTAACAACCTAACTGTTTGATTTGGTTCTGGAGGTAAGGGAAATAAAATTAACTCACTAACCCATTTACGTAATTCTTCTACTTCTGTATCAGCAACATTTTTGTTATACTGCGTAACTAAAGTTACATCATGCTCCCGTTGTAAATATTTAAGTAAATTAAAAGTTCTAACCTCCGTTCCTCCTTTGGTAGGTGGATAGGGAAAAGTCGAAGAAATCATTAATATCCGCATATAATTACCTAAATTAAATATTTCTCGATGATTACTAAGTAGGTTGGCGTTAAAAATAGTAATTAGGGCAAGTGAGTAGTGATGGGGTGAGTAGGAACAAGGCTTTGGAGCCAGTTTACCCAAGCTGTAATTAAGTTCGGGTAAATTTTCGGCCGACTTACTTATTACTTGATATTTTTAAGAGTTAATATGTTAGTTTTATCATAAATTTTTATTTTGACAATTTTTATTTTGACAATGAGAAAAAAGCGATATTGTAAATTATAAATGGCAAACAAAATTAGTCAAATTAGCCTTGTCAGAAATATCAGTAGCTATGAAAATTAAAGGAGCTTTGACCAAAAAATAAATAGGATACAAGTTGAGGCAACGTGCAACAAAAAATATTAATTCTCACAGCCATCCCCCGCGGTTTACGTTTGGATAAAGAAATTAGTGAAATAGTAGAGTGTATCCAAAGAAGCGCAAAACGAGATAAATTTGAAATTCGTCTGAGAACAGCTGGAAGATTTGTCGAAAGATGTCCTCAAAATTTTGACAGTTGTTAGCGCCAGATTGTATGGAAGTCGTTCGCGAAACAATCAAAAAATATTATAAAATATCGTAAAAACTGTTGATAAAAACGATAATATATATTAGTATTTAAATCTGGTCGATAAATAAGGATTTTTAGATGGCGATTAAAACATTCACAGCCGAGTTACCAAAACAATTTAGTTTCTTTCGCTATTTATTATAGTAAAAAACAAGCGCAAGACAACTACAAAATTTTAAAAATAGTTGAATCTGACTTATCTCAAAGCAACAATAACAAGCAAGTACAAGCCTTGGGTTATAACAAAAGACACTCTGCAAGCTTGTTAATTGATATAGAATGTAAAAAAGATTCGGCTGTAGAATGTCGTGAAAATCATATTGAAACCCTCAAAGCTAAAATAGCATCTGCTGAAAAGCAAATTAAAAAATGGCAAAAACAACTAAATAGATTAAAGTACCCTTGCTGCGATATTCGTCGAAACCAATTTAAAACACAACAGCATAGTTTACGGTTTAAAATCCACCACAAAAAACGGTATGTTATAGCCTTACAACAGAAAGTCTCTAAAATAAGCAGTGCAGAATTAAAAGTTAATTTAGGTACTCCTAAAAACTTTGTTTTTGTTGGTTCTAAAGGTGAAACTAAAGGCAATTCTAATTGCCAATATGATGAGAAAAAACAACAAATTAAAATTTGAGTAACGCCAGATTTAGAGGCTGAGTTTGGAAAGTATGTAACGGCTGGTTTGACTTTTAAATACGGGCAAGATTGTTTGGTTGGGGCTTTAATGCGTCGTAGTCTAAACCGAAAAACAGGTGAGATTTATCCGGCAGGAAAGGGAGAAGCTTTAACCTGGAGAATTTTCTGTAAGAAACATAGGTGGTATATATCTGTCTCCTTAGAAGTGACATCGGTTCCTGTGCAATCAAAACCTGTGCAATATGGTTGCATCGGGGTGGATTTGAATCCGGGTGTAGTTGGTTGGGCTTATGTTGATTACAACGGAAATTTAATCGAGTATGGGCAGTTTAAGACTCATTTGCATTCTAGAACAAGTGGACAAATTGAAGCCGAGCTTGCTTGGATTGCAGCAGAACTAGTAAAGATTGCGAGTAAATACGCTTGCCCCATTGTAGCTGCTGGTACTCCTAGTATTGTGGTTTCTGCTTTTCTGCTTATTGGAGAATAAGAATTTAGAATTTAGAATTTAGAATTTAGAAGTAATAAGTAATACCATTTATTTGTAAAGATGCGCGGAATTTAGCCAACGCAGGTTGGCTTTGTACATGTATATCCAGCCTTCCAGGCTGAGAGCGATTCAACGCAGCATCATACATAATTGGTATAATAAGCAATATAATCTCCGGTAAATCACTTATAACAGCTTATTCAATAAATTCTCGTAAGAACATGGGTGATTGTACGGAATTTTTCAAATAATAGACTTGGGAATTTTTAGGCAAGATTTCTGAAGCGTAAGTATCAAATAAAAAGCTAGTACTGTTACGGGGAATCAAAAAGAATTTAGAATTTAGAATTTAGAATTTAGAAAAAAACAATGATAACATGTTTATTTTTTGCAACAAATCAATTATTTATAATTTAGCAATGGCTAAGAAAAATATACAAGAAAGAACTTTAAACTTTAGCATAAGAATAGTTAATATTTGTAAGTTTTTGAGAGAAAATGGTGGAACGGGATATGATTTGAGTAAACAATTAATACGTTCCGGAACAAGTATCGGTGCCAATGTTGAGGAAGCACAAAATGCAGAAAGTAAACCTGATTTTATTCATAAAATGAGCATTTCTCTCAAGGAGGCTAGAGAAACAAATTATTGGTTAAAAATATTAATTGCAACCGAAAAAAAAACCTAGAGCAAAGATTGCTTCCTTTATTAAATGAATCTAATGAATTAATTTCTATTATTCATGCAATCATTAAAAATACTAAGGATCAAAATTAATTCTAAATTCTAAATTCTAAATTATTTTTGATTATAAATTCTAAATTCTAAATTCTAAATTATTTTTGATTCTAAATTCTAAATTCTAAATTCTAAATTCTAAATTAATGCCTTCATCAAAATCTGATAAAAAAAATCAAATACAGCCTAATACCAAGGTTCGTAAACTGCGAAAAAAAATTCATATATCAAAAAAAAATCTCAACACTCAAGTTGCTTCTTCAAAAGGAGTTCGTTATTATTCCAGTCGCCGAACAATAGTCAAAAAACGAACAAGTTTGGCGACATCAATGTTGGCTGTGACAATTTTGTTGGCAACCACGGGTTTTATTATAATTATTAGTTGGATTAGCATTCTGTTTATTACTAATCCGCAGAAAGTAAATTGGTTAAATAGTTTTTTGAAAATAGCCTCAAATCAACAACGCCCCTATACCCTCAAACAAATTCAAGCAGAAATCAAAAAACAAAAACGCATACCTGGAAAACTTCTCCCTCTGGAGAGCGATACATCTAAATCTTTTTTATTACCCGTTTTGCGCCAGCGTCGCAATTGTCATTCTGATTGCCAAAATATAGTTGAACTTAGAGTTTACCACCTAGCAACAGATTTTGAATGGCGATCGCGTTCTGAAAAATATTATCATTTAAATACTAAATTTTCTGTTACTGGACCTGAAGAATATGAAGTAATTGCCCCCTTAGTAGAGGCAAATAGAGAAGAAAATACCGGTTCGAGCATTCCTCTACCTATAACTGAAATCGGACGCTTTGAAAAACATGCGCCCAAACCAGGAATTTGGTATTATCTGAGAGGCAACCGTTCCTCAGGTACAAATCTCACTGCTTACGGCTACATCCTTCATTACAATCCACAACGGCGTAACCTCGTTAATATGATATTTTGGACAAGTCCCACAGGAGATTTACCGCAATGGCAACAGGTAACCGGTGGTGGCGAGCGAGAATTAGTAGTGCGTCAAACAGTCGGTTTAGAACCTCGTCTGCGAGTTTACCAAATTAAACCAGGTGAATTTGTCACTAACCCGATTAAGCTATCTGAAATCACCCTTAAACCACCGGCTTTGAAAGACTCTGCTTACAAAAATGCCCTGTTAATTGCCCGAAATGGATTATGGACACCAGCTCATAAATGGTTAAAATTTATAGAAAAACAGCACAAAGGGAAGATATCACCAAAGGCAAAAGCACAAATTGATTATATTCGCCAACATTCTCAACTTACCAAAAAATTAGCCGATACAAGCTGGGCAAGTCCTTCCCAACAAGTATTAGCTTACCTAATTGATGGAAGATGGGGAGAAGCCTTAAAAGTATTTGAAGCATCATCCCAAAACGCCACAGAAATCCGAAATTTACTCAAAGCTGATAAGGGGAGGTTAAAAAGTCGTATTGATGCAGCATTGGAAATAAACCCCAATCGCCCAGAAGTACAAGCTTGGAAAGCTTTAATCATCGCATCCCAACAAGGTACAAGCCAAGCTAATCTCTGGCTCAAAACACAATCGGAAACACTCAAAGATTCCCAAAGCTATATTCAAAAGCTTTTAACACAAATTTAACAAAGCACCAACCCTACACTTCCCCAAATAAATCAAACACAAAAGCAACAAAAATCACATCAACTTACCCAAGTTTTGTCCGATAGTGCTAAATTAATATAAAAGAACTTAAGTAAATACTTAACTCCAAATTAATTTCGCAGAAAAACCAAACCTTAGCTCTACTAGTAAGAGACAGAAATATATAATTTGGCGTTGGTAAAAAAATCAACGTTGTTAATCTAATTTTTAGAGCTTGCTATTAGTAAAATTACATAGAAGCATGAATATAGCAAGCACTATTTAAAACAAATTAAATAAGACTACTCGTAAGTACAAGTGTCTTTTTGTTGCTTAAGTTGTTGCAACTGTAGCAACAATAAATCGACTTCAGCTTGCAAGTTCAACAACTTAGCTTGTTGGTCAAACTGGTAGCAACTAGTAATCGAGCTTGCCTTGGAATGTTCGGTTTTACGTTCTGAAACACTAGATACAGACATACTACTAATTAATTCCATAACTCTACTCACACCATAAGAAATATTATAATAGTCTAATTTAAAGAATCATTAAATTTTTGTATAGCTTGTATTAGTTGGTGCAATATGAACAAAATAATTTGCTAGGCAACACCGATCAAATTACATTAGGGATAAGCATAGGGGTTGCTCAGACAAAATTAGACAAGGGGTTCACGTAACTATA
>DESS01000406.1:0-12113 GCA_002361335.1 Richelia sp. UBA3308 | reverse complement strand
TGTCCATGTTTTATGCAGGGGATGGGGAGAATTGTACCCATAATGTTTGAGTGAAAATCTAAAATGAATGTCAAATTTATAACTCCTAACTCCTGATAAATATTTCTAATTCCCAAATTTTGATAAAATTTATGTTTTTGCTTCCAATTGATATAGTAGAAAGGATAAACTATCATACGACATTACAGTTCAAATTAAGAGCTTCTATAAAATCCCGTGACCTTGAGCCTGACTGCTGCAAAATCTTACCGCCAACCTTGGCAGGGACTAATCGAACAGTATCGCCCATACCTGCCAGTAAGTAAAAATACGCCGGTTGTTACACTTTTGGAAGGTAATACACCTTTAATTCCCGCGCCATCCATCGCCCAACTCATCGGTAAACAAGTACGAGTTTTTGTGAAATATGACGGTTTGAACCCTACTGGTAGCTTCAAAGATAGGGGAATGACCATGGCGGTTTCTAAAGCCAAGGAAGCTGGAGCTAAGGCAGTGATTTGCGCCAGTACTGGTAATACTTCAGCGGCGGCAGCGGCTTACGCCAGACGCGCAGGAATGCGTGCTTTTGTGATCGTACCCGATGGCTACGTAGCTTTGGGGAAATTAGCCCAGGCTTTGGTGTATGGCGCAGAAGTACTAGCAATTAAAGGAAATTTTGATCAGGCATTAGAGATTGTTCGAGAAATTGCCAAGGAATATCCGGTAACTTTGGTGAATTCCGTTAATCCTTATCGTTTGGAAGGACAAAAGACAGGCGCTTTTGAAGTAGTAGATATTTTAGGGGATGCTCCAGACTGGTTGTGTATCCCGGTAGGTAATGCCGGAAACATCACAGCATACTGGATGGGTTTTTGTCAATATCATCAAGATGGTAAGTGCGGACATTTACCCAAGATGATGGGTTTTCAAGCAGCAGGTTCGGCACCATTGGTGAATGGTAAAGTAGTAGCTTATCCAGAAACCTTAGCTACAGCCATTAGAATTGGTAATCCTGCCAGTTGGGACAAAGCAGTAGCTGCTGCTGCGGCAAGTACGGGTGAATTCAACGCTGTCACTGATGAAGAAATTTTAGATGCTTATCGACTATTAGCGTCAGAAGAAGGTGTTTTTTGCGAACCAGCCAGTGCGGCTTCGGTGGCGGGTTTATTGAAGGTAAAAGACCGAGTTCCGACTGGTGCGACTGTCGTTTGCGTCTTAACTGGTAATGGCTTGAAAGACCCAGATACAGCGATTAAATATAATAAGAGTCAGTTTACCCAAGGTCTGGAAGTAGATATAAAAGCTGTTGCGGAGGTGATGGGATTTTAGTTAATTATAATTTAAGGATAATTAGGGATTATATTCGGTTGAGTACAGTGATAGTAAAACCCAACTTTAAAAGATATTAATTATAGAATAATTCAAGGAAATTCTTTCAGATATAGTGTTTTAATTATTTGAATGAAATTCTTGAATCAATAACGATGAGTAATAATTACAGATGATACAAGTTGTAAAAAGACCCATCAAACCCAAAAGTTATATATCGTTCCTCTATATCTACTCAACCACTTGGGGAACTGCTGGTGATATCTGTTTAATCCGGGAAACTGTAGCTAATTCAAGTACATCTAAATTCATCGGTCGTAAAGTCAAGTTAGCCCTTCCAAAAGGAATGGAGCGTCATCGCGTCGAAGGCTTTCAAGTAATCAAAGTTGCAGGTCATGTCGGTGAAGGACACCCAAAAGATCCTGAATCTGAATGGGAAGCTTATGAAGGTATAGATCGAGAAATTGCGATCGCGGTTCTCAAACCTTGGGGATTCAAGTTAATTGAGTCCGATTGACACCGTAACATCATAAATCGACAAATCTAACATTATATTGATAAAGCTCCCAGGATCACCCGATCCCCGAAGGGGAAATCCAATATAGTGCTGCTGCTGTTTTACTTTATCACTCATTAATTGGATGCTGTCCATAAAAAGGTAAAGCTTCTGCCCAATGGGGACACTTACCTTGTTGCCATTCCAAATACGCCAATTGCAAAATACTTGTTACTGTTGCAGCTAAACCTGATTTCGCTTCCACAAGCCGATAATTATCATTCCAACTATCCAACTTTTCTTGCCACAATTGCGGTGTGATTACCGTATCTTCCATTACATTAGTAAGTCCACTACCATCCTCACTCACTTGATAAATTCCAGCGAACACCCTACCTCGTTGTGCGGGCATTTCTACGGCGATCGCACTATTAATGGTATCTCTGTTTTCCCACGCTGCTGCGGCCAAAGTAGAAATCGGAAACACCGGAATATTCAATTGTTGTCCTAAAGTGCGGGCAGCTACAACTCCAATACGAGTTCCCGTAAAACCTCCGGGTCCCTTCGCTACAGCAACAAATCCCATATCAGCCCAAGTTTGAGGTTTAATAAATTCCATCAAATATTGATGCATCAAATTAGAAACATTACGGTCTAATTTCCATACATCACAACGGACATCATCAGTGAAATTACTGATAGCTAAACCCAATTCGGGAGTGGTAGTATGCAGTGCTAAACCGTATTTGTTCATTTTTGGTAAGGCGCATTGGGGAAGAGGAGCCACAACTCGGCGCTTGTGGGACTCGTAAGAAGTGGCATGGGAAAGAGGGGGAAGTGGGGGAAGATTGGGAAGTGTGGGAAGATTGGGAAGTGTGGGAAGTGTGGGAAGTGTGGGAAGTGTCAATTTTTCGTGCATACAAGACGTTTATAGCTGCTAAAACCGGCGTTGCCGCAATCAAGTTGGTACGGCTTCACCAGGACGTAACTTAGACCATTTACCTTTTTCTTCTTTGAAACTCAAGCATCCTACCACGTCCCATTCCATTTCAATTATTTCACCCTGGGTGCGAATATTTACATTTATAGTAGGTTCGTTAGGCTCAAAGTTTGGTGTTTCGGTTAAATGGGGTTGTTGGTGCTGTGTTTCTACTGCATTATAAGTAACACAGCGGTCTACATAATTACAATTTACGCAAATACACATATTAATACCAACGGTTAGTTTCGCTTTATTGTTATTCTAGCGATTAGCCACATTATTATTGATTAGCCTTTAGGTTTATTTTTATTACAATGTATGGTCAAATTGTATCTAAAATTACTCCAGAATCTTTACCTTTTAATCTGGAATTATTGCCAAAACCGGCTTATTTAGTAGGTGGTGCGGTGCGTGATGCTATTTTAGGAAGAACTCGGGAGTATTTAGATTTAGATTTTGTTTTACCTTCAGATGGGGTGAATGTCGCTCGTAAAATAGCAAAATATCATCAAGCTGGTTTTGTTTTACTCGATGCCCAAAGGCAAATAGCCCGCGTGGTGTTTCCCGATGCTACCGTTGATATTGCCAAACAGATTGGCGATTCTTTAGATACTGACTTGTCGAGGCGAGATTTTACGATAAATGCCATCGCTTACAATATTCATACCCAAGAAATTATCGATCCGCTCAATGGTGGATCGGATTTAGAAAAGGGTATTTTACGCATGATATCACCTGCGAACCTAGAAGATGACCCTTTGCGCTTAATACGAGGATATCGCCAAGCCGCACAATTAGGTTTTACTATTGAAGGACAAACTCATACAACAATTCGCGCGATCGCAAACCATTTAGAAAAAGTTGCTTCCGAACGAATACGGGTAGAATTAAGCTATATGTTAGCCAATACTCAAGGTACGCCTTGGTTAATAAAAGCCGTTGAAGATGGTTTACTAAAATCTTGTTTTAAATATGCTGCATCACAAAATTGTTCACTACTTGCAGAAGTTGACTTTGAAGCTAGCCAATTGACAGAAAGTTTTCCCAGCTTAACGGAAATACTGCAACAAAATCTCAGAGATAGCCTAAAAACAACTTGGTTGGGTATAGCCAAACTAGCTTGTTTAGTTAACCCCGAACCAGAAATTGCCGAAGTCGAACTAGAACAACTTACCTATAGTAGAGCCGAAATTCAAGCTGTAACAACAGCTTTGAGAGTACTTCCCAAACTAATCGGACCTTTGATGTCTTTAAGAGAACAATATTTTTTATATAAAGAAGCGGGTTGCGTATTCCCGACTACAACCATTTTAGCACTAGCTTATGGTAATGTAGTCGAGGATATGTCCGAAGACAAGCCAGCAAATACATACGCATCTTTACTGTCCCGCTACCTAAACCCTGATGATCCGGTTGCACATCCCACTCAATTAGTAAGTGGAAAACACATTATATCATCATTAAACATACCTTCGTCACCACTCATTGGAAAACTCTTGACAGAAATAACAGTGGCACAAGTCGAAGGCAAAATTTCTACATTTTATGAAGCGATTGAATTTGCACGCAAGATGGTTGAAGAAAATGGGCATTAAGAATTAAGAATTGGGAATTGGGCATTGGGCATAGGGCATGGGGCATGGTTTGAGGGAATTAAGAATTAAGAATTAAGAATTAAGAATTAAGAATTGGGCATGGGGCATGGGGCATAAATATTTTGTAAGGGGATCGCAAATCTAATTGACTTAGAATAAAAGATAGTATAGGTAGAGCAAAGACTATGACTATCTTTGAGCAACTGGATGAAGATATACTGTTTCCCAGCGGTGATGGTAAACCGATGGCAGAAAATACCGAACAGTATCGCCCGATAGTCATAATTAAGGAGAATTTAGAAATCCTGTTTGCTGAGGATGACAACGTTTTCATCGCCGGTGATCTACTTTGGTATCCGGTGCATTCTCAATTAATCTCCCCCACAGCACCCGATGTCATGGTAGTATTTGGCAGACCAAAAGGTAAACGCAGTTCCTATCGTCAGTGGAATGAAGAAAATATCCCGCCACAAATTGTATTTGAAATTCTTTCTCCCAGTAATGATGCAAAAGAAATGGAGCGTAAGTTAATCTTTTACAATACTTATGGCGTTGAAGAATATTACATTTATAATCCACAGACTTTTCAACTTGATACCTGGATGCGACAAAACAGGAATTTAACCAAGCTGTGGGAAATGGATGGTTTTGTTAGTCCCCGTTTAGGAGTGAAATTTGAAACAGCACAAGGCGAACTAATTATTTATCGTCCCGATGGACAAAGATTTTTATCTTCAATCGAATTAGATCAACGTTTTCAACAAGAACGGACAAGAGCGCAACGTGCCGAATTATTGTTAGAACAAGAGCGTCAACTTGCCGAACAAGAGCGTCAACGCGCTGAACAAATGGCTGCTTATTTACGTAGTATTGGTGTTGATCCTGACAATATTTAGTCGCCAGTTATCAATTATCAATCTTTTCATACAATAATCGGAGTATCTCATTCAGCTATAGATCTGGATATGAAAGGTCTTGACATCAACTTCCCGAATAAAGGAAACTTACATAGAGGAGATTAATTCTTTATTGGGTTAATTAAACCTATTTTTTTTATGACCAAAAACTATAGCGCTATAGTTATGATGATTGGAACTGTAGAAGCCGCTCATTTATTAAAAGTTTGTGTTCAACGGGTACGAAGATTGCTCAAAGAAGGCAGAATTATAGGAGCAAAAAAGGTTGGTAGATTTTGGCAGATTCCTTTATCAAATGGAATTCCCAAAGTCACAGAAGGTAGTAGAGGTCCGAAGGGTACTTGGAGAAAACGCACTCCCCAAGCATTAACTCTCATTCACGTTAACCAGCACCGGATTAGAAGCAATAGTAATAATGCTACAAATATTCCTGTAATCAAAGTTATATCCGGTAATTACACTCGTTACTATCATGATCTGGAAATAACTGGAAGTTGCAAAGTAGTTTATCGTCCCAATAATGGTCTGGGTTGTGGTGCTAAAGTTTGGATTGAAGTCAAGCCCGATGTAATAGTGAAGCCTGGATGAGTGGGTAATATTATGTCCGCCAAATTACCCGTAATATGTCGTTGCGAGTCTAACGGAGTGAAATGTTCAATGTTCTATCGGACACGCTGCGCCGTCGGAAAATATTCCCCTAGGATAGCAACCGCAAGGTTTTGAGATTGCTTTACTACTGTTCGCTGCTTTGGGTTATTTAAACGGACTTGATATAATATAAGCACGTTTGACAAACAACGAAATAAAACACTAAAAAACGCAGCATTTTTATTTGCTACGTCAAATGATTGACAAATTTAAATTAATATTTCTACTTTAAAGACATTCGTCCCTTATTTTCTACAACTTCCCGGATGCGGTAAATTGGTCTACCTTGGGATTCGTGGTAAGTACGCATGAGTAATTCAGCCAATAACCCGAAGCAGAATAGCTGTACTCCAGTCACCAAAAGCAACACGGCTAAGATTAATAAAGGGCGATCGCCAATATCTTGACCTAATGCTAATTTAGCCCAGGTTAGATAAATACTGATTGCCCCACCTGAAACCATAAAAATTAAACCCCACAATCCAAAAACATGCATCGGACGATTGAGGAATTTTTTCATAAAGGCAATGGTAAATAAGTCCATCACCACTCGGAAAGTACGACCTAAACCATATTTACTGCTACCAAAACGACGGGCATGGTGGCGGACTGGCATTTCAGTAATTCTTGCGCCTTCGATATAGGCTAAGGCGGGTAAAAAGCGGTGTAGTTCTCCGTAGAGGTTCATATCTGCCACAAGTTCGGCGCGATAGGCTTTTAGAGAACAACCATAGTCATGAATATTAACGCTGGTAATGCGGCGAATTAACCAGTTAGCAATTTTGGAAGGTAATAAACGGGTTAAGGCGGCATCTTGGCGATTTTTCCGCCAACCATTTACTAAGTCGTAGCCTTCTTCTAACTTTGCCAACAGCATAGGGATATCCACAGGGTCATTTTGTAAATCGGCATCTAAAGTTACAATTGCCTTGCCCCGTGCATGATAAAAACCTGCCGCCATTGCCGCAGTTTGTCCGTAATTACGTCGCAAAATTATGCTTTTCAGGTCGTTGCGCGTTTGTGCTTTTTCTTTAAGCAGTTTTACAGAACCATCAGTAGAACCGTCATCAACACAGATAATTTCGTAACTGAAATGACTTTCAATTAAAGTGGATGAAATTGCTTTTAGTAAATGAGGTAGACTTTCCTCTTCGTTATGCACTGGTACTACCACCGAAACATCCGGAACAGAAGCCATTGCATCTTCTTCTCCCGCCAATCTTTCAGAAACAAACCCATTTCTCATAATTATTTTTTATCCTTGGCCTTTTTGTGGAATGTAACTGCTTACTACCCTTCCTACACCTCGTAGCTGTTTATAATATGACCGACTAACCTCGTTTCCCTGTTCCGTTAGACAATCAATCCCAATACCATTTCGTCCTATATCTTTTCCAGAACTATGAATGTAGCAATTATCTCCCAAATAAAGACCTACGTGAGTCGCTTTTTGAGGAGTTCCAAAAAAGATTAAATCACCTAACTCTAACAACTTTTGATCGAAATTCTCTACAGTACAAACTTGTTGCACAAAAGCTTCTTGCTGATAAGCATCTCTAGGTAAGCGAATCCCTACCGAAGCAAAAGCCTTTTGCATCAGTCCCGAACAATCATAATTTGGTCCTAGAGTACCCCCCCAAAGGTAGTAATTTGCTTGTTCCATGGCTTGCTGAGTAAAGGCGATCGCTTCTGGTATCAGTTTCTTTATTTGTGCTTCAGAAAATGATTTAATCTGTAATTGTTGAACGGCTGGTGATAAAAAATTCAAATCCGCGATCGCCAACCAACCAGGATAATCATCTTCACATAAGCATATCTGTACAGCAGTTTGATTTAAAGTTTCTACCATCACCCTTAAATATCTTCCTTTCTCAGCTTGAGTTGACAAATCTTTACATTCGGGAGAATCGTAGATATTCAAATCGGCTTGGGTTAGGTATTGAACATTTGCTTGCAATTGCTCTTGAGAAACCATAAAAATCTGTAAGTAATAACAACGAAGTATAATTCAAAATCGGACGGTGACCATGTTTTTCTTCAAGCAAGACAAACAACTCGAACAACTTGGTAATCCTATTTTAGAGGCTACATGGGCTGAATTTCCTACGTTAGCTCGTAACCAAATTGCTATAACTTGGATTATCTATGAGCCACCCGTACCTGTAAATACTGGTGGTGCTTTAACTCCAGATGCTTTTTGGAAGCATCCAGTACGTGGTTTTACTTATCGCGGTATGGAAAGAATTTATCCAGCTTCTGTAGTCAAGTTATTTTACTTACTGGCGATACATGAATGGTTAGAAAAAGGCATGATTGAGACATCGGCAGAGTTAGAGCGAGCTATGAGAGATATGATAGTGGATTCGAGTAACGATGCCACAAGTTTAATTGTAGATGTATTAACAGGCACTACTTCAGGACCGGAATTGCCGCCAGGACCATTTGAAACTTGGAAAAAGCAGCGCCATATCGTTAACCGTTATTTGCAGTCTTTGGCATGGGAAGAATTACATACAGTAAATGTTTGTCATAAAACTTGGGGTGATGGTCCCTACGGACGGGAACGGGCATTTTACGGAGAATTATTAGAAAACCGTAATATGTTAACTACTAATGCGATCGCCCGATTATTGCACGCCATAGTCGGTGGAGTTGCAGTCAGCCCCAGACGTTCCCAAGAAATGATGAATATAATGAAGCGCAGTTTAAACCCCGAAGATTTACCAAAAGATGTAGAAGAAGACCAAATCACGGGTTTTTTCGGCGGTATTCTGCCTCAATCGGCGAAAATTTGGTCAAAAGCTGGTTGGACTTCCTCTGTTTTTCACGACGCAGCTTATATTGAGATACCAGACAAGCATCCTTATTTATTAGTTGTATTTACGGAAGGCAAAGAAAACGCTAAGAGTCGAGAAATTTTACCTTTTGTTTCTCAACAAGTTATGGAAGCAGTTAGTAGTTTGGAATAACTATATGGGGAGATGGGGAGAATGAGTTAGGAGCAACCCCACGAGGGGGAAGTCAAAAGTCAAGAGGCTGTCTTGCAAGAGGCAAAAGTCAAAAGTATTAAACGAAGGTTTGAGCGGAAGAAGGTTTGAGCGGAAGAGCGGAGGCGGAGAATCTCCGCCTCCGCCCGAAGTTGTTTGGAATTGGGATGGGGTATAATGCCCAACCCATTCACGGGCAGCGTGGGGCGTATCTTCCACCCTATGAGGGTGGGGAATTAAACCCATATGTTTAAGTTAAATAGAATTGCGACGAATGAAATAAACACTCGAAATGAAAAAGCTAGTTTTTGCAAGGCTTTCGGCTGGTGTTTCTTGAAAGTTAGTAGTAATCTATATTTCCTTTCGGCCCCATGCCCCATGCCCCATGCCCTTTCGGTCCAATTTTTGTAAATTTATTCGTGGCGGTGAAAAAAAATAGCCGTGGTATGGGATGATTAAAAATAGAAATAGATCGGAGTGAAAAACGGGAATATAATCAAAATTTTCAAAAAAACACAAATTAAAATAATCGAAAATTTATTTATTAAAAATATATTTAATCAGAGAATGACTGTAAAAAAAAAATTATTAAAAAAAAATAAATCAAAAAATAAATCAAAATAAATCAAAAAATAATTGCAATTTGTGAATGTGGTTAATTTATTGAATACAATCCGTTTATATTCCATCAGATTAGCAGTTTCAAAGAATACATAAGTAAAACAGACGATATTGAAGAATCAGTCTAAAAAGGAGAAAATCAAGCAAACAAGGTTACAGTGACTTTACGGATAACAGAGTATAGGGGAGACAGGTAAAATATAGCTTGAAATGCTATACAAAAAAATTGTAATGAACAAGCAATATAATATAGATGAAGTACAAGAACCAATAAAGTCAGCTTCACCAGAAGTAAGAGAAATAATAGAACGAGTATGGCATTTAGAAAAAAGTAGACTAGATAAAAAAAGTTTTGGTCATATTAACGAAGATATTTTAGCAATAGTTAAGGAAGTAGTAAAATGAAGCTGACTTCGATCAAGCTTTGTAACTTTCGCTCATTTTACGGTAAAACTTGTGAAATAACTCTTGCTGGTAATAACTCGAATAATACTACTATTATTTACGGTAATAATGGTGCCGGTAAAACTAGTTTACTAAATGCATTTACATGGGTATTATACGAGAAATTTAGTGCGGCATTCGCCTCAGTTGATCAACTTGTAAATAAAAGGGCGATAGCTGAAGCAAAAAAAGGGCAGAGTATAGAATGTTGGGTAGAATTAGCGTGGGAACATGACGGCAAACGCTATCGAGTAAAACGTCAATGTCGGGTTTATAAATATGAAAATGATATTGATATTGGTAAAACAGAATTATATATGCAGGTAGCGGGGGATGATGGAAGATGGTATCTGCCACCGCAGCAACCAGAAGAGATAATTGGGCAAATACTGCCAGCTAGTTTACATCAATATTTCTTTTTCGATGGCGAAAGAATAGAAGAAATAGTTCGTTCCGACAAGAAAGCGGAAATAGCAGAAGCTACAAAAATATTTTTGGGTATTGAGGTAATCAATCGTTCTATTAGACATTTACAAGAAGCGAAAAAAAGTTTAGAAAACGAGTTGAGATTAATTGGAGATTCGGGAATTAAAAAACTGTTAAAGCAGCAAGAGAAAATAGAGTTTGAAATTGAAACAATTAACAAGCGGCAGCGAGAAATTATCAAAGAATTAGAATATCAAAATACTTTTAAGAAGGAAACTAGTAAGCGTTTGCGTGAACTTAATGCCGCAAAGGATTTACAAGAAAGACGACAGGAATTAGAAAACCAGAAAGAATCTCATCAACAAGACTTGCGACACACAAGAGAAACAATTAAAAAAGCAATTTCCGCACGCGGTTATACCGTGATGTTACCGGAAACAAAAGTAGAGTTTCGAGAAATTATTGACAATTTAAAACAGAAAGGGAAGTTAACTACAGGGATTTCCCGAGAATTTATCCAAGAATTATTAGATTCTGATAGCTGTATTTGTGGTACAAGTATAGCCCCAGGAAATCTGACTCGTGCAAATGTCCAAATTTGGTTAGAGAAAGCTGGTTCCTCCGAAGTGGAAGAAACGGCAATCAGAATGTGCGCTCAAGTTGATGAAATCGACAAACAAGCGGCGATATTTTGGGAAGAAATAGATAAAGAACAGGTTAGAATCGGTCAATTAAGACAAACGATTGCCGAAATAGAAGTAGAATTAGATAATATCGAAGAAAGATTAAGAAAAGATCCTAGTGAAGAAATTAGAAGTTTACAAAAGCGTTTAGATAAAATTGAAGAGAAGATTACCGAGTTAACTTTAGAACAAGGTGCTAATCAGCAGAAAGTAGTTAACTTAAAATCTGAATTGGAAGCTTTGAATAAACAAATCGCGAGGCAAAAATTAAACGAAGAAAAGCAAATGTTAGCACAGCGTCGCATCAGCGCCACACAAGACGCGATCGATAGATTAACTCAGGTAAAAGTTTTGCAAGAACAACAATTCCGTTTGCAATTAGAAAAACGTGTCCAAGAAATTTTTCGCGAAATATCCTTTACACCTTATATTCCCACAATCAGCGAAAAATACGAACTAACCTTGATAGAAAACACTTCCGGTTTAGAAATGCCAGTTGCAGCATCTACCGGAGAAAATCAGATTCTCAGTTTATCGTTTATTAGCAGCATTATTGATCGGGTGAGGGATTGGAGTCAAAAGAAAATGCTCATGGTAACTGATAGCAGCACCTTTCCCATTGTCATGGATTCACCCTTTGGTAGTTTGGATGAAATTTATCGGAGGCATATAGCAAAAATCATTCCAAAATTAGCAAATCAGTTAGTGGTGTTAGTAACTAAAACTCAATGGAGGGGAGAAGTGGAAGATGAAATGTCATGCCGAATTGGTAGAGAGTATGTGTTGACTTATTATTCTTCCAAACCCGATTGCGAACAAGATTTTATTCAGTTGAGTGGCGAAAGCTATGCTTTGGTGAAACAAAGTCCAAATGAGTTTGAATATACTAAAATTGTCGAAGTTGAGAGACAATAAACAACTAAGAATTTAGAATTTAGAATTTAGAATTTAGAATTTAGAATTGAGAATTTAGAATTAACGACTAACAACTAACAACTAACAAATA
>DESS01000124.1 GCA_002361335.1 Richelia sp. UBA3308 | reverse complement strand
TATGCAAGAATGCACGTTGCCGTGGCACCTGCGTGCAACATTCAGTGCAATTTCTGTAATCGGAAATACGATTGTGCAAACGAAAGTCGTCCGGGAGTAGTTAGCGAATTACTCACACCAGAAGAAGCAGCACAAAAAGTTCTGGTCGTTGCAGGCAAGATTCCCCAGATGACTGTGTTAGGAGTTGCAGGCCCTGGCGATCCTTTAGCAAACCCAGAAAAGACTTTCCGTACCTTTGAGTTGATTGCTTCTCAAGCTCCAGACATTAAACTGTGTCTGTCAACCAATGGTTTGATGCTACCGGAATATGTTGACCGGATTAAAGAATTAAATGTTGACCATGTAACTATTACTATTAACATGGTTGATCCGGAAATCGGAGCCAATATTTATGCTTGGGTTCACTATAAGCGCAAGCGCTATAGAGGAGTTGAAGGAGCCAGAATTCTGCATGAAAAGCAGATGGAAGGTTTAGAAGCTCTCCGCGAAGCTGATATTCTATGTAAAGTTAACTCCGTATTAATCCCTGGAATTAACGACCATCATCTTCCAGAGGTAAATAAAGCCATCCGCCAACGAGGTGCATTTATTCACAATATTATGCCCTTGATTAGCGCACCAGAACATGGTACACACTTTGGATTAAACGGACAACGTGGCCCCACTTCCAAAGAATTAAAAGAAGTACAAGATAAATGTTCTGGTAACATGAAAATGATGCGTCATTGCCGTCAGTGTCGTGCAGATGCAGTGGGATTATTAGGAGAAGACCGTTCTCAAGAATTTACTAAAGATAAATTCATGGAGATGACTCCAGAATATAGTTTGGAGCAGCGTCAAGAAGTTCACCAAGGCATTGAAAAAACCAGAGAACAACTAGAAGCTGCTAAACAAGAACTTGAAGTCTTCGATTTAGAACTTACTGGGGAAAAGATGCTGTTAGCTGTAGCAACCAAAGGTGGTGGTTTAGTTAATCAACACTTTGGACATGCTAAAGAGTTTCAAATTTATGAAGTAGATGGTAGAGAAGTAAAATTCATTGGTCATCGTAAAGTTGACCATTTCTGTCAAATGTTCAACTGCTAATGTTATTGATATACAATTGGTTTGTAGCTGGCTTAGCTTACAGTTATTTATAATTTGTAGCAACCATAGCATTTTTTAGGGAATCATTAAGGGAATGGCTGAGATTAATTTTGACGGGAGTTTCGTTGGTAGATCCAAAGTTGTTGAAACGCGTGGTGAAGAATTATTGCAAAAGGTTGACGAATGCATTGCTGATATAAACAGCCAGTTAAAAGCCGAAAAAACTAAAGTTTCGGTTGCTCGCAAAGGAACTTCATTGATACTTAAAGCAACATTGCCACTCAAACCAGGGGATAAAGGTGTACGTCCCAAAAAACAGTACCAAATTTCATTGGGAATACCAGCGAATTTTAATGGGTGTCAAACAGCTAAAGAAGAAGCCCGGATTTTGGGAACATTAATAGCTCGCCACAGTTTTAAATGGAATGAAAAATATCTTGGTCAAAAATCGCAGCAACAAATAACATTCCAATATGTCTACGATAATTTTGAAAAAAAATATTATGAGTTTAATCCAAAAACTTTTAAATCACAAAGCACAGTCTACAAACACTTGCAACAGATTAGACTTTATTTTGATTTAAAAAAAACAGTTTCGGCTAATTATATCGAAACAGTCATCAAAGCTATAACTTCAGATGCTGTTAAAAGAGAGGTTATTGGTACCTCTGGTGTTATATGCAAATTATTTAATATAGAAGGAAATTTTGCTCATCTTAGACCTAGAAACTATAAGCCTAAACAACGAAATATCCCCACAGATAAAGATATTGTTCTTGGTTGGGAAAAGTTTACAGATTATGCCGAAGACGATAACACTAGAGGAATGTGGAGGCTGTACCGCTTGATGTACAGCATCATTGCAGTTTACGGTTTAAGACCAAAAGAAGTCCTGGTAAAACCTGATGTAGACTGGTTTCTCAGTACAGAAAATGTCGATAATACTTGGCGAGTTAGTGAATTGTGTAAAACCGGAGCAAGGGAAGTTATACCATTTGTGCCTCAATGGGTTGAACAATTTAAGCTCAAAGATACGGAAGATTTGATTTTACTTAAAGAGAGAACCAGAAATTTAACTTTTCTTCAGATTAAAGCCTTAAATTCCATGAACACCCGCCATTGGTTAAAAATTGATATTGGTTTTGCTCCCTATGACTTACGTCACGCTTGTGCAATCCGCGCTCACCTCAATGGAATTCCCGTGAAGCTTGCAGCACAAAACCTTGGTCATGGTGTCTCAATGCACACTGAGACATACCAGCAATGGTTATCCCTAGAACAACGTAAAACTGGTTTTGATGCTGCTTTTGACAAAATCACCGAAGTTGATATGTTACGCAAGGAAAATGCTGAATTAAAATTAGAGATTGAGCAGCTTCGTGTTGAATTGCAAAGGATGAAGCTGATGAACAAGTTTTGATGCATTTCCAATCTATAGAAATATCAATTAGGGAAACACAAAAATATAATTATCTAATCAAAACAGTAAATTTAATTACTGTTTTGAGTTTTTAAGATAAATAGATTACTATATTAATGTTTCAAAAAAAACTTTTTTTGGTTATATTATTGCTCTTTTAGGGATTTTTTAAGTAAAATCGCAACTTTTATTAAAATAACTCTTATATATAAAGGATAAAGGTGAATATCGCCAACTTCTGTCAAGGCGGATACGGTGAAGAAGCCACTTTAGAAAATATCATGAAAGCAATTTCGGATTGCAAAGCAGTATTGGTTTCTAAAATTGGCGAATGTCCTAAAGAAAAACTGCACAAAGCAGGAATACAAACTGTTGAAGCTTACGATTTAATTGATAAGGTTGCCCTAGAATTTTATAAGCAAGCAATGAATCAAGAGCAATAAATAATTTTAGATTTTAGATTTTAGTTTTTAGCTTTTGGGTTGAATCTAAATACAGGAAAATGTACCTACCTGAAAAACCGGGTATACAAAACACCATCAATATGAAAATTTGAATATTGTTTTGAAAAGCCCGGTTTTTTATTTTGATTGATAATCCTGCAATATTTCAATAAAATCTAAAATTCCTGCATCCCAAACCAAAATTTCAAATAATTCATTACCCAGTGCCATTACCTCAATTGAATCATGTAAATCAAGGTGTAAAAAATGGCTTACAAAATTACTAAAAACTGTATTTCCTGCGATTTGTGCAAAAATGTATGTCCTACTAATGCAATCAAAATAGTTGACGATCATCCATGGATTGACCCGGAACTTTGTAAAAATTGCGTTGATAGTATTTACTCAGTACCTCAATGTAAAGCCGGTTGTCCCACATACGACGGCTGTGTAAAAGACACATCTGAAGACTATTGGGAAAAATGGTTTGACACTTACAAAAGTTTAGTATCAAGACTTACTGATAAAACAAACTATTGGGAAAATTGGTTTAATATTTATTCTCAAAAATATTCCCAGCAATTACAACAAAATTCCCGTTAAGCAGCATAAAAATTTATAAATTAGGAGTTATATTATAATTAATAATTAATAATTAATAATTCATAATTCATAATTCATAACTCCTAATTATCGAGTCATTTGACTTATTGATTATTCAAAAAAGAATAAAAAAACACTATTAATTCTGAAGTATTTTTAGAGAAATTGAAAACAATGCAAAAAGACTGTATTTACTTAGATAATAATGCTACTACTAAAGTTGACCCAGAAGTTGTAGAGGCAATGTTGCCTTACTTAAGCGAATACTATGGAAATCCTTCTAGTATGCACAGCTTTGGGGGGCAAGTCGGTAAAGCAGTAAAGCAAGCTAGAGAAAATGTTGCAGCCCTTCTTGGTGCCGAACCCTCTGAAATTGTCTTTAATAGTGGTGGAACAGAAGGAGATAACGCCGCTATCCGGGCTGCACTTCAAGCACAGCCTAGCAAGCGACACATTATTACCACCCAGGTAGAACATCCAGCAGTACTTAACCTTTGCAAACAACTGCAAAAACAAGGTTATACAGTTACTTATCTTTCGGTAAATCGTCAGGGAGAATTGGACTTAGACGAATTAGATGCCGCACTAACTCACGAAACCGCTGTATGTAGCGTCATGTATGCCAATAACGAAACTGGCGTGATATTTCCCATCGAGGAAATTGGTAAAAGAGCTAAAGAATATGGCGCACTGTTTCATGTTGATGGAGTACAAGCTGTAGGGAAAATTCCCCTGAATATGAAAAACAGCACCATCGATATGTTAACCTTGTCCGGCCACAAACTTCATGCACCCAAAGGAATTGGCGCATTATACGTGCGACGCGGAGTCAGATTCCGTCCTTTGGTAATTGGTGGAGGGCAAGAGCGTGGAAGACGTGCAGGCACTGAAAACGTTCCAGGAATCATCGCTTTAGGTAAAGCTGCCGAACTCGAACTGCTACATTTAGAAAAGGCAAGTAAAAAACAAAAAACTTTACGCGATCGCCTTGAAAAAGCTATAATAGAAAAAGTTGGGGAATGTGAAATCAATGGTGGTGGAACGCAGAGATTGCCCAACACTACTAATATTGGTTTTAAATACATCGAAGGCGAAGCAATTTTATTATTACTCAACCAGCACGGTATTTGTGCATCCAGCGGTTCTGCTTGTAGTTCCGGTTCCTTAGAACCTTCCCACATTCTCCGAGCAATGGGAGTACCTTACACAACTTTGCACGGTTCTATTCGCTTTAGTCTTTCTCGTTACAATACAGATGCTGATATTGATGCAGTTTTAGCAGTATTACCGAATATAGTAAATCGTTTGCGCGAACTTTCACCCTTCAAAAACGATGATGCAGCTTGGCTCAAAAACCAAGAACAAGCATTGGCTCAACATTAAGCTGTTAGGAGCAAGGCAAAAGTCAAAAGGCAAGAGGCAAAAGTATGAAGGTAATAAGTAAAAAGTTAAAAGGCAAAAGTATTATATCAAGTCTGGCTAATTACTAACTATATAACCCGATTAAAAAGATAGCAGTTATTATCTAGTACTCATCAATACTTATTACTTATTACTTATTCCTTCTTACTTCTTACTTCTTACTTATTACTTCTTACTTATTACTTATTACTTAACTCCATAATTATTATTTGATAACTCATCACTCATCACAAAAATCTTGGCTATGTGGGACTACACTGATAAAGTATTAGAATTTTTTTACAATCCTAAAAATCAGGGTGTTTTAGAAGATAAGGGCGAAACAGGAGTTAAAGTTGCTGTTGGAGAAGTTGGTAGCATTGCTTGCGGCGACGCTTTACGACTACATATCAAGGTAGACGAAGATACAAACAAAATCCTTGATGCTCGTTTTCAAACATTTGGTTGCACAAGTGCGATCGCATCTTCTGAAGCTCTGGTAGAATTAGTAAAGGGCAAGACTTTAGACGAAGCCCTCAATATTTCTAACAAAGACATTGCCGAATATTTGGGCGGATTACCTCAAGAAAAAATGCACTGCTCTGTAATGGGGCAAGAAGCCTTGGAAGCAGCAATATCTAATTATCGAGGTATTCCCCTTGCGGCTCATGATGATGACGACGAAGGAGCAATAGTTTGTACCTGCTTCGCCATCACTGAACCTAAAATCCGGCGCATAATTGAAGAAAACAAGCTTACTACAGCAGAAGAAGTAACAAACTTTATTAAAGCCGGTGGTGGATGTGGTACTTGTTTGGCAACTATTGATGATATCATCATTGATATCCAAAGAAATTCAACTTATTATACAACATCAAATAAAGGTAATATTGACGGTAAGCTTAGCGATAAACCGTTGACACCAGTGCAAAAAATAGCACTTATACAAAAAGTCTTAGATGAAGAAATAAGACCCATTTTAATCGCCGATGGGGGAGATGTAGAACTTTACGATGTAGATGGCGATCGCGTCAGAGTTATACTTCAAGGCGCTTGCGGTTCATGTTCTAGCAGTTTTGCAACTCTTAAACATGCCATTGAGGCTAAATTACAGGAACATATTTCTCATAACCTTGTAGTTGAAGCAGTAAACAATTAGTAGTTAGTACTTAGTGGAAAACCAATTAACTAACAACTAACAACTAACAAGTAACGAGTAACGAGTAACAAGTAACGAGTAAATAGTAAATAGTAACGAGTAAATAGTAAATAGTAACAAGTAAATAGTAAATAGTAACAACTATCGAGTAACGAGTAAAAACTAACAACTAACAACTAACAACTAACAACTATCAACTATCAACTATCAACTAACAACCAATTATGAATCTACAGCAAATTTGTGTAGAGCGTGCGCCACCTGCGACGTTCTATAATCAAGTCACCCTCCTCATAGGAGTGACAATTAACAACAACCACTGCACCCACTCGATAAACCAATTAATTGCAGGAGAAAACAATGACTGACGAAAATATCAGACAGATAGCATTCTACTCTAAAGGTTAATTATTAATATTAATCATCGTAAAATGTTCTGGTAGAACTTTTTTTGATTTGGGCATTGGCTCACGACAAACAAAAAAAAGTAACCAATATTTAACTAATACGATGGACGATATACAGGGTAAAGTATTTGCTGATTTTGAAGTTCCTGCCACTTCTGACGGTAGTTATTTCGGAAGGAAACAAATAGCAGAAGCAACTGAAAAACATTTCGATATGAAGTTTGAGCAAGAATTAGCAGAAGTCAACAACAGACTAAAAATGGGTAAGACAAAAGTTGGGCTTACTGCAGTACGCGGCGCTATTCAGCTTATAGCTACTCTCCCACTAAAACCAGGGGATATCAGTAAACATGGTAGAGAAAAAAAGCAGTATAAAATTTCTCTCGGTATTCCAGCTAATTTTGATGGTTTAAAGACTGCTGAAGAAGAAGCTCATGAACTAGGCAAACTAATTGCTCGCCAAACTTTTACTTGGACTAATAAGTATCTGGGAAATCAATCGGCTAAAATTGATAAACTCACTTTTAATCAATTTTGTGAAGATTTTGAAGTTAGATATTTCAAAACAAGAAAGCGCACAATTAAAAGTGAAACGACTTTAAAATTTATTAAAAGTTATTTGAGGACACATTTTACAAGCGATGACATAATAACCGCTAATTCTTTAAGAGAAAAAGTTAAATTGGCAACCGCTCCACCCACAAGGGAAAAATGTATTTATGTTGCATATTTGATAGCTAAAGAACTAAATATTGAAGTTAATTTCAAAGACTTAAAACTAAAAAGTATTCCCAAAAAAAGAAATGTACCTGATGATCATCAGGTACTAAAATCCTATTATTTGTTTGATGAGTATTTATCCAAAGTTAAACGTCCTAAACCTAAAAGTTTTAAAAGTAATGAATTGAATAAATTATTATATGGATTGCTAGCCGTATATGGTTTACGACCTCGGGAAGTTTTTAATCAGTCAGATTTAGATTGGTTTGTTTCAACTGAAAATAAATATCACAGCTTCAAAGTGCATGAATCAAATAAAACTGGATATCGTGAAGTACTACCTTTTGTTCCAGAATGGATAGAAATTTTTGATTTAAAAAACCCCAAAGTCATCGAATACCTCAAAGAATACACCAATCAAGAGTTAAAAGTTTCCACTTTATGTGGTTTAGTAACTAATTTGAGTAAAAATTTTGCTAAAGCTGGTGTTTCCTTCACTCCTTACGATTTACGCCATGCTTGTGCTATTCGTGCCCACTTGCAAGGAATGCCTATCAAAGCAGCAGCAGACAATTTAGGACATAGTGTTGAAATTCACACAGACACTTATCAGCGGTGGTTTGGCTTGGAAAATAGGCGCAAAGCCTTTGAGCAGACTTTTAAGGAAATGAATGAATTAGAAAGATTAAAAGACGAAAATGCTAGTTTGCGTCAAAAAGTCGCTGAGCTAGAACTTGACTCGAGTAGATTACGCTTAATATTGGGTAGCATTAAACAATAGAGTGTTGAATTAGCTACCCAAAATTAATTTAACAAGAAATCATATCAAATTCGTTGGCATCGGAATTATTTTTTGAACGCAAAGGAGCGCGGAGGTACACGCAAAGGGAGGCAGAGTTTTTTTAGTTATTTTTTTATAATTCCGATGTATCTGGAAAGGATATGAGGGGGCGCACCCCTCTTTTTTATGTTCAAAAATCTGGTTAAGCTTTTACCTGTAATTAACCAACTTTTAATCAATTAATTTAATAATCTAAATTAGTAATTCAACTGAAAATAGTCATATATTATTTGCTTAAATAAACCAATATTTAACCAATTTGTTTGTGTTAATAGCTTAAAGTTTGGCAAATAAAGCTATAGAAATTTTCAACATAATAATTCTACGGTAAAGGTGGTATCGGTAAGTCCACCACATCTCAGAACACTCTTGCAGCTATGGCTGAGATGGGTCAAAGAATCATGATCGTAGGTTGTGACCCTAAAGCTGACTCCAGTGGTATTAACGAAGTAGACACATGAGCTAATTTTTGTTCTGCCTTTTATGAATACGCTGAGTATTATATTTCTTTTTTAAAGTTTTTCCAAATTACTTAGTAGGATGATATTTTGAAGTAATTTTTACCTAATTTAGGTATATATATAAATTCAGTAAACCAAAAAGTTTTTTGTAAGCCTTACAATGCGGATATTCTAGCTAAATTATCGGATTACACCGCCATCAGTTACTAGTGAGCGTTTCAGTCAATACCGCTAGTTAACTTATTGCCTTTCGCTCTAAACAAATACTGTTGTTTTCCTTGTATACGAGGGCTGAAACCCTTATTTTAAGGTTCATTACCAAAAGTTTGTGGTTTACTGAAATTATATTTTTAGCAATTAAAATAGATTTAATTTTATTTGTTTATTTAATGTTTTTTATTTTTATTTGAATTTAAAAAATATGTAAATGCTATAACATTTAACCATATAAAACAGCTTATATCTCTAAAAAAACAGTGTTAATGTGATTTTGATTGCTTGTTATATTAATATTATTTACTTAAAATACAAGAGTCAAAAGTGATTTATTTTGATTTATTGGGAATTTATTAAGATGCTTGAGAACAAAATAAATTCCCAATTAATTATTAAATTAACAGTGAAACCTATGAATCTTTGATTAGAGATATGGTAATGCTACGTCTTTAGATGGATTTTTGTTTTTGGATAAGAAAAATTCATACATAGATTCAGAAATACCGAGACAACTATCCGCGATGCTTTATTTTTTGTGCAACTTGGTATTGCAATAAGTTTTTATAGTTTAAGTTTACGTTTAATTTATTGCGTAAAAGATATTTATCTGCGTTAAATAAGATGAAAATAATTTACTCAATTCTACTGATTTCATTTGGGGTGTTGCTGACAATGAAAACTACCTCTACTTCCGCACAAACATGCTTGGTATCAGATTCGGGTGACAGCAAATCATTTGGTTATGCTTTAGCAGTTAGTAACAATTATTTAGCAGTTGGCGACCCAGAAGCAAATCGCGTTGTTATATATAGTCGCAATCGTAATCATAATTGGGTAAGAACAAGAGAAATTTTACCTCCAAAAGGTTCTGCTGCTGAAGTTGTCGGCTCTGGGTTTGGTTATGATATTTCTTTAGATAAATCGACTTTAGTTATTGGTGCATACACTGAGAAGCATAAGCCAAATAATCCAGAAATTTTTCAATATACCAATCAACTTGGAGTATCTTTCTCTGGTGGAGTATATAAAGTTTTGCTTGATAAGAAAGCAGAAGTGAAACGGATTGATGTACTCAATGGTGGTGAAATTTCTGGTTTCTCGGTTTCCGCAGATGGAGGAAGAATTGCTTTCAGTATCAAGCAAGAAGAACAACCTGGTAGATGGATTGGCAAAGTCAATTTGTTAACTGAAGGTGATGTAAAGCAGATTTTGTCACCTACAAATAGTGCAGAGGAGAATTTTGGTGTTGATATCGATCTCAAAAATAATCTCCTCCTTGTTGGTTCTCCCTTTGATGATACAGGAGCAGCTTGGTTATTTGACTTGAAAGTACCAGAAAATCAACCCCAAAGACTTGCTGTTCCCAATGCTTATATTGGAGGTACTGTAGCAATTTCTGACCAGTTTGCTGTGGTTGGTGCAGTGGGAGGATTTACTTACGCTATTCCATCAAAAACCCTAATTAAAGGAATTAAAGATGGTTCAACAACAGTCATTGATGGAGTTGGTGAACTTTCTTTAGACCACAATATTTTGGCAAGAATGCGTCCGAGCTCACCTGATGGTGAGCAACAAGCCCTTTTAGAACTATTTAACCTTGACGATAACGCTACACCTCGTCTTGTGAAGGAGCGTAGAGATATAGATCGCGCTCTACTTCAAAACAGCCTTTTGACAACTGTTCAAAAGACCTCTTCTGGCGTAAAGCTCTGCATAGAGCAGCATATTACATCAAAAGACTAGTCCGCTAATTTTCATTTTATTAACTTTTTGGAGAATATTGAAATGAGCGTAATTGGTCCTGATAGTAGACAGGTTATTACTTCGTTTGGCACGTTTCCCTTTTCTACAGTTACGGCTGTGGATGCTAAATTGCCTAATAATTTCGGTGGTTTCGGTACTGGAATTGCCATAGCACCAAATCACGTACTTACCGCTGCTCACAATGATTACAATAAAAATACTGATACGCTGGCTATTTCTTTAAGGACAACCACCAGTGCGAACGAGGATGCATTGAACTCTCGTTTTATCGGAGCTGCTGGTGATCCACCAGCAAATGTAACAAACAGAAACTTTCTAGCTAATTACAACACAACAAAAGCTGCTGGAGATGATATAGCTCTCTTTACAACTAGTAATAACTTGCTGCCTGCAACCGATGTAATTGGTCTAATTGCGTTTGTCGATCCTGGAACTGCTAAAGGTTTAACCATTGATACAGCAGGATATCCTGCTGATAACGTCTCCGGTAATATACCAGGTAACACTGGGGATAATCGCCGGGATTTAGTACGTTCTCCAGGCGCAGCAGAATCACCAGGTGAAATTGAAAGGACAAGAGCGGATAGAAAATTTTTCTACTCTCCAGATGTTGATACTGCTGGTGGTCAGAGTGGAAGTGGTGTCTGGCATACTCTAAGCGGTGACAGTGAAGCTCGCGTCTTAGGAGTTCATACTCAAGGAACTGGTGCTAATCCTACAGATTCAGCTTTACTTGGTCTGAGAAACAGTGGCGTACTGATTACGACAGATATTTATGATGAAATCATCGATCAGATTGAAGCTGATTCTGGAACTGGTAATGCTAATGATCTTCCAGAAAACGCAATCATTGGTGGTACTGCTAACGATGATATTTTTGGTTCTTACCGTAGAGAACGCATCATAGGAAATGGTGGTGATGACAGACTATTTGGTGGTGGTGCAAATGACCGTTTAGAAGGTGGCGACGGTGTTGACCAAGCCCTGTTCTCGGAAATCTTCACCAATTACGACTTTACTATTACCGATCCTTTATCACCTGCATTTGAATTCACCCATGCACGTGGAAGTCAAAGTGACGCTACAGATACTACCAAAGATATTGAATTTGGTGTCTTTGAATTTGTTGATGCGGATGAGAATGGTACCGATGATGATGGAAATCTTTTCTTTGTACCTCTCCAAGTAGACCCCAACGACAATACTAAACTAAAAGATGGTGCTTTTATTACTCCCGAAGAAGATATTGTTGACAATGGGGGTAACAAAATTGGGACAATTACTGTTGAATCTCCAGCTTGGATGTTTGATGGCGATGTAAACTATACCCTAACTATTGGTTCTGAACAGGCAATCTTATACAATTTTGCCTATATTTTTGACAGTTCCGGCAGTATGTCTGGAACAAGAATTGCAGAAGCTAAAGCTGCCTATCAAGAATTAACTCAATCTTTGATTGATGATGGTATTGCTGCCAATAGTGAATTTGGTGTCGTAGATTTTGATACTTCTGCACGCTTATTCGCTCCACTAGATGCACCCACCACGATTTCTACTATCAATGGCTTAGTTGCTGGTGGTAGTACAAACTTCAATTCAGCTTTAATTGAAGCACAAAATTTCTTTACGTCACGCAATGATAATGCAACTAATATTGCTTATTTTCTCTCTGATGGATTTAATAATGGTCCTGATTTCTCCTCAAGTGCTGCACAGCTACAACAATTAGCAGAAGTTCGTGCTTTTGGTATTGGTAATCCGAGTTTAAGTGAATTAAACATTGTCGATTCAGATGATGCTGTTGTGCTTTCAGATCCTGCTGACTTAATCACAGAATTTAATGCAGCAACCATAGATAAAAATATCATCGAACGTATTGAGGTGAAGTTAGGTGGTACCGTAGTCGATACAATTACTCCAGATCAATTAGTTGAAGATACACTTGGTTTAAAGTTTGAAGGTACTATTGACGGACTCGAAGTCACCCGCACAGCAGAAAATGATATCACCTTTGATGTGGTGTTTAATGATGGCACTCCTACTGCTTCTCTAGACTATAAAATTACCACAGGTCAGGAACAAGTCACACAGCAAACAGATAATGGAACAATACAAATTATTACCTTCAGCGTGAATCAAACTGATTTCATTGAGTCTACCCAAAGCCAGTCAATCAGCCAAGAGAATAATCAAAGCAATCTTGAAAATACTGTCGTAAGTCAGCCAGTAATTCGAGAAATCAACGCCAACGACCTTGATAATACTATCCAAGTTAGTGACGGTCAAAACACCATATTTGGTAATGGTGGAAATGACCGTTTTATCCTAGACGGTGGTGTCAACCTGGTAGATGGTGGGGTAGGTATCGATACTGTTGAAATCAATAAGACTCAAGCAGATGCTGGTGGTGTTTCCAAAAATGGAAATGTAGTCAATATCGGTACTGATAATACTTTGCTAAATGTAGAATTCATTCAATTCAGTGATGTTCGACTAGCTGTTGATACACTATCGGTTACACCAACACTATCTTTTGCAAATCAAGTTGTCTCAATCACAGAAGGTAATACTGGTTCATCAACTACTGCTACCTTTACTGTCAATCTTTCTAGTACCGCAACTGAAAATGTAGTAATTGATTATGCCACTCGTTCAGATAATGCAGATGCAGGAACTGATTTTGTACAAACTACAGGTCAACTGACAATTGCTGCGGGACAAAGTTCTGGTGATATTACGCTGGAAATATTAGGTGACACTGATATTGAAGGGGACGAATCTGTATTTCTGGATTTGAATGTGGTTTCTGGTGGAACATTTGCTAATGGAGCAACAACAGAAACTGCTGGGGTAAATATCATTGATGATGATAGTGTAATCAGCATACCAATTACAGGTGGAGATCCAACAGTTGTAGAAGGAGATTCTGATGCTCCATCGACTCTCACACTCACACTCGATCGCTTTGGCGGTTTAAATGGAGCTGACACAATTAAAGTTGAGATTATTGAGAAAGGTGATAATCCCGCTCAAGCATCTGATTTTGTCGATGGTTTCTCTTCTCGCGAAGTTACCTTTGCTGCTGGTGAAGATACAAAAACAATTGATATTTCTATCAATCCAGACCAAGAAATTGAAGGTGATGAGACATTTGGAATTAAGCTAACAAGTGTTTCTGGCACTGCATTAGTTCCAAGTGAGGATCTGATCTTTACAATACTCAACGATGATGTTAATACGCCACCAACCATCACCAGTAATCCAACATTCTCAGTTGCAGAAAATACCACAACAGTAGGAACAATTACTGCAACAGATGTTGATGGTGATAACCTCAGCTTCAGTATTAGTGGTGGTGCTGACCAAGGATTATTTACTATCAACGACAGTGGGGAATTAAGTTTCAATAACGCTCCCGACTTTGAAACTGCTGCTGATGCTGATACTGATAACAATTACCAAGTTCAAGTTGCTGTTTCTGACGGTACTGAAACTGTAACCCAAGACCTAACAATTAGTGTTACTGATGTTGATGAAGTAGTTAACACCCCACCAAGCATCACCAGTAACGCCACATTCTCAGTTGCAGAAAACACTACAACAGTAGGAACAATTACAGCAACCGATGCAGATGGTGATAACCTCAGCTTTAGTATTAGTGGTGGTGCTGACCA
>DESS01000352.1:48445-50913 GCA_002361335.1 Richelia sp. UBA3308 | reverse complement strand
TCATTGTTGTCACCCCGTGAGGGTAACGCCCCTCGCGATTTCCGTAATCCCGCCGTCACCATAGAATGGTGCGGCTAATTGAACTAAGCCTGCCTTTTGCAGGCTTTGCGACTATAGCCCCAGGATGGGCGCCTGTGGGCGGTATTTTAGGCATTCGAGTCGATTGTGTCTACCCAAATTGAGGGGTCTTACCCTTGATTCGCCCTTAATAGGTCGAAGGCTGCCCGAAAGGGCGGGGTGAGGTTTTAAGCACTAAGCCAGAAAACCGCTATATAAAACGTAAAGACGCGATATATCGCGTCTCTACAAAATCAACAAATAAATTTCATATTGTGATTCAACAAGGCCAAAAAATTACTTATGGCGAATCGTCTCGTAAATCCCTAAATAATCATTCGCTGAATTATTCCAGGAATAATCATACTCCATACCCTGCTTTGTCAACATCCGGTATTCATCTTTGTCGTTAAACCATAACCACAAAGCACGCTCCATGGCAAAATCGATCGCATGATAATCAGTATCATTAAATACGTAACCATTGCGCTTCTCCGGCGGCTTAGTTGAGTCATAATCCCTGTCAAATACAGTATTCACCAACCCACCAACAGCCCGCACAATCGGCACCGTGCCATATTTTAAACTAATTATCTGCGTAAGTCCACAGGGTTCATAATTACTAGGAACCACAATCATATCAGCCCCGGCATAAATCAAATGGGCTAATTCTTCATTAAAACCAAGTTCCAAATGAACGTGGGGATTATCGTTTAAAACGTGTTTCTCATGCTGGAATTGTCCGTTAATATCAGGTGCTGTCGCCGAACCCAACAACACAAACTGTGCGCCTCTATTTAACGAATGGTAAATCGCATGATGCACCAAATGAACACCTTTTTGAGCGTCCAATCGACCAATATAAGCCACAATTGGTTTATTAACCTCTTGTAACAGCAGCCTTTCTCTTAATGCTTTTTTATTCTTAGCTTTTGCGTCAATGTTATCTATGTTGTAATTTTCGGGAATATAACGGTCAGTTTCTGGATCCCAAAAGTTATTATCTATACCATTGAGTATTCCACTAAATTTGTGTTGATGTAAATGAATTGTATGACTTAAACCGGCTCCTACATCTGTATGATGTGCTTCCCAAGCATGATGGGGAGACACCGTATTTACAGCGTTGGCATAAACAATCCCCCCTTTCATAAAATTGATTGCAAAGGGATTAAAATTATCTCGCAGTTGTTCGTATTGGAAATAATGAGATTCGTTGTTTAAACCCGTAGCATGGAGTACCCGCGCCCCATCGATACCTTGATGCTTAAAGTTGTGGATTGTGTAGCAAATCCGCTGATTACCCATTCCATGAAACTTATACATCTCATAGAGCATCACCGGTATTAAACCAGTTTGCCAATCATGACAGTGAATCACATCCGGGCGCTTATTGCTCACCAATAAAAATTCCAATGCTGCCTTACTGAAAAACGCAAAGCGCATAGAATCGTCATCACAACCGTAATAGCAACCGCGATTGAAGAAATTATCTTGAGAATGGGGTTCGATAAAGAAACAAACCCTTCCATGTACCCAACCGCAATAAACCGAACAATGTATTGCAGCACCATACCAGGGAACCCATAAATCCCTGTAAGCATCATGAATACCCCAAATATGGTCGTAACGCATACTATCATACTTGGGCAGAATCAACTCTACGGAATGCCCCTGGCTTTCTAATTCCGTACTAAGTCCATAAACAACATCCCCTAAACCTCCTGCTTTAATCACAGGAGCGCATTCAGAGGCAATTTGCACTATGTACATCCCTACTCCTTGCTTAAACCCACTTAACAAAAATTTACTGCATCTGTTTTCAATCAATACAGTAAATTTACTTGACAAGCAAGATTTTACAAAAAATTATCATTGACATCTGCCTAAAATCCTTAAAAATTCCGATGCCAGAGTCAAGGGGATTGATTTTGTCTCGCCAATATGTATAGCCCTTGATAATAACCTAGAAAATGTATCTAATACCTGTGATTAATTCCAATCCATAATTGTAGACAAATCGCTTAAACCCAGCAATGCCATGCATCAGAGAGCGTTCCTTATTATTTAATTTTAACTCTCTTTTTATGGCAAACATTACTAAAATTACTTATACTTATCTAATAATGCTACTATAGGCTGGCTTTGTCACATGGGTCAATACCTTCTACAATCTTTTTCATTTTGGTTTTATATTTGCGAAGCCCGTAAAGGCGGGAGCTAAAACAGTGAACTATCGATAGTAAGTCTTGAGTTAATTCTTCATGGGGGGAGAGTGTTTCAGCATTAGCAATAATTACCAATCCTCCACCCCACTGCACTATTTGCTCCACCAATTCAAATCCGAATCTACACAAGCGGTCTTTGTGGGCTACATATAATAACTTTAATTCCCCTTCAATTGCCCATTT
>DESS01000352.1:2321-48364 GCA_002361335.1 Richelia sp. UBA3308 | reverse complement strand
ATTGTTTGCGTTACGCAAACACCTTGAGCCAAGCAAAATTTTTCCATTGCTAATACTTGGCTTTGCAAGTCGTCTTTTTGCTTCCTAGAAGAAACTCGGCAGTATATTACTATTTTGCCTGCACAAAAACCTGTTTTGATGCTTCTCACAGTAGCTAAATGCGATTCAGTATAGATTCGCTGATTCCCCAAAGTACGCTCTGGAATTAATCTACCTTCGTGCTCCCATCGCCGAAGCGTCGATGCTGACACCCCCACTTTATTGGCAAATTCCGAAACTTTCCACATAACTTATTCAAATTGAAGAACTATGAATAAGTTTAGTAAATAATGAGCGCGATTTAATCTAGCTCTACCTGTAAGATTAATTTTTTTTAAGTGTTTATCAATCTTTTACATCTGAAGCAATATGTCTTAAGATAGGTTACAACACCCCTAAAAAATGTAGATATTTTAGATGTCAATTCAGATACTGTAACCTTCCGTTATGAATCGGAATCCGAAGTAGATAGAAGAATTTGGGAAAAAACAACTCGAATTGACAATTTAGCAGAAATAGAAATTCGTCTGATGGTAATGCCAAAAGACAACAAGAAAGTGCATGATTTGCGAAAAAAGTTTTCTAAGCTACTAGAACAAGAAAATCACGAATCCCAAGAGCCACAAGAATAATTCCAAATTTTTAATCTTCAACGAATAACTAATGTCCCAGACGTACCTTCCGTCTCTTTTTGCTGCATAACCTATTACCATATATCCCCTATTACAGCAAATTTCATCTGGTTAAAATCTAAACTGTAAACCCACGTAGGTGAGTTTTGTCTGTGTAGCTGAGCCACTGCGTTGTGGAAGAACAGGCACGCCCAGTAGTAAGTAGCGTGCGGTTTCAACCGCCAGGATATTTCCTGCTCTGTAAAGTCTAGACAAGCCAACATTACTGCCTTCTTATGAATCCCAATATCTCACCAAATCTTTCTCGCCGTCAATTTATGTTAAGTAGTGCGATCGCAACAGCTGGAATTGTTGCCACAAAACTTCTACCCAAACATAGTTTTGCTCAAGCACCAGGTATTATTACATCAGATACAATGCGTCCTAAAATACCATTCGGTGTAGCTAGTGGGGATGTTGATAGCAACAGCGCTGTTATTTGGAGCCGTAGCGATAAACCAGCCCGAATGATTATTGATTACGCTACTAATGAATCATTTAAACATGCACAGCGAATTATTGGTCCTGCAGCTTTGGAAGTGAGCGATTTTACAGCCCGAATTAATTTAAATAATTTACCGAGTGGCGAACAAATTTTTTACCGCGTTATTTTCCAAGATTTAAACAATATCAATACTTACAGCGCTCCTTATTTAGGAAGTTTACGAACCCCTTCTCAAAAGGGTGATATCTTTTTTGCTTGGTCTGGAGACACTGGCGGACAAGGTTGGGGTATCAATCCTGACTTTGGCGGTATGAAAATCTACGAAACAATCCGCCAACTGAAACCGGATTTCTTTATTCATTCTGGTGATTATATCTACGCCGATAATCCAATTGAATCTGAAGTAAAATTAGATGACGGCAGTATTTGGAAGAATATTGTCACACCAGAAAAGTCCAAGGTTGCGGAAACTTTAAAAGAATTTCGCGGCAATTATGTTTATAATCTACTTGACGAAAATTTTAAGCGCTTCAACGCTGAAGTTCCCCAATTAGTTCAATGGGATGACCACGAAGTTACTAATAACTGGTATCCCGGAGAAATTTTAGATGACGATCGCTACAAAATAAAAAGCGTTTCCTTATTAGCAGCACGAGGGAAGCAGGCGTTTATCGAATATACACCCATACGTATTAACTATAATCACCCAGAACAAATTTACCGTTCTTATAAATACGGTTCTAAATTAGAAGTTTTCATGTTAGATCAACGCAGCTACCGGGGAGCAAATACTACTAATCGTCAGCAGCAAGCCAGCCCAGAAACAGCCTTTTTAGGTAATCCTCAACTGAATTGGTTAAAAAATCAGTTATTAAATACAAAGGCAACATGGAAAATAATTGCTGCCGATATGCCCATCGGATTGTTAGTCAAAGATGGTGAAACTAACTTTGAAAATGCATCTAACGGCGATGGTGTGCCATTGGGGAGAGAATTAGAGATTGCCGATTTATTGCGTTTTATTAAACAGAAAAATATCCGCAATGTCGTTTGGTTAACTGCTGACGTGCATTATGCAGCAGCCCATTATTATGACCCCAGTAAAGCACAGTTTAACGATTTTACACCATTTTGGGAGTTTGTCGCCGGTCCTTTGAATTCCGGCACCTTCGGACCAAATCAATTAGATAATACATTTGGTCCCCAAGTCAAGTTTCAAAGCGTAGATTCCACAATGAAACCAAATAGATCGCCAAAAGATGGATTGCAGTTTTTTGGTACGGTAAAGATTAATTCTCAAACAGGAGTTATGAGCGTGGCGCTGCACAATCTTGAAGGGAAAATCCTCTATAGGGTAGATTTACCAGCTTCATAATTTATAAATCATGATTCGTAATTGTGACAGAATTAATTTTGGAATTTTACATTTTGAATTTTACATTTTGAATTTTAGGTTACAACACCAAGGGAAGTAAATGAAGTAGAATCTTCAATCCTAGAAGTTTTGTGGTACGGGCATCCTGCCCGTTAAAATCCAATTTAATAACATCAAAGCACCAGGTAGTAGGGGCTTCAAGATTTTAGATTGCCATTTATGGGGATATTCCAGAACAAAACCATCCCTCTCCTTACTAAAGAGAGGGTGCTTTTATAGAGGTGAGATTTTACAACCACTTGCAAAGAACTCAATCCAAAATCTAAAATCTAAAATCTAAAATCTAAAATTGTTTTGTTTGGTCATAACTACGAATCACGAATTATTAATTAAGATTTTGGGTAATGGGGTTGTTCTGCATGAATTGGTGGATGTATGTCAAAATTTGTTAACGGTCTATAACTGTACTCTGAATCGGATTCTTTTTGAATGTGTTTTTTGATGACATCTAAATCAACAAAGCAGTCGGCAACATCAATTAAGCTTTCACTTGTCATCGAGCGCAAACTAACTACTTCTACTCTTGAACCTTGATAGGAAACTGCATTCACAGCATAAGCCAAATCTCCATCACCACTTACTAGCACCGCCGTATCGTAGTAAGGAGCTAAGTTCATCATATCTACAGCAATTTCTACATCAAGATTCGCCTTTTTAGAACCATCTGGAAATTGTACTAAATCTTTCGTAATCACACGATAGCCATTACGACGCATCCACAACAAGAAACCTTGCTGTTTTTCGTTGGTTGGATCTACCCCCGTATAGAAAAAAGCGCGCAACAATTTTGAATCTTTCGCCAAGCAGCTAAGTAGTTTGGCGTAGTTGATTTCAATTCCAAGTTGCAACGCCGCATAAAATAAATTGGCACCATCAATAAAGATGGCAACTTTCCCCCGATTAGCGCAAGTGAAAATACTACCATCTTCACTAATTTCCGGCGTATCCATGTAATCATCAGGAACTTCTGGCACCGGAGGAACATTAGGGACTATCAAATTTGGTCTTTGATATTCTGGCCTTTGATATTCCAGTTGCTGTTTGATTGGTTTTTTTGGTTTGTTTTCTTTAGTAAAAGTATTAATGCTCATTGATACCTCTAAATGTCAAAGCAGGTAATTTTTCACAGTTGTCACGAAAACTAGATAAACTAAGGCATTTCTTAATCCTAAGATGGAAATTATCTATGTAATATTATTTAACTTCACGCATGCTACACACAGTATTCCAGATACTTGCTAATAATTCGGGAATAATCGAAATTAACAATTATCGCTAATATTGGTTTGGCTGCCGATTTTAAAGCTGATATTAACGGAAGTTGGGTAAGTAATATTACAGGTTGACAATTCATTTTAAAGGTTATAACTCAAAAATGTCTGTTTTGAGGATATTAATAAAACTAATTAAAAGAATCTCTGTGAATATACGGTAATAGTTCCAGTAAACTATGACTTGAAGTTGACCCATTAACTAGGAAGAAAATTCATATTATGTTATTTTGAAACACTTTTCTTAATGAATTGATAAGATAATGAAAACTAAAAAAGCATTTTACGTAGTTTTGTGTAATTAGATTTTTGGATCAATTTCCAAAATATAGATTAATCATTGGCTGAAGCTAGATACTCGGCGCAATTTCAAGCTATATGGCCTTTAAATCATCTTTTTACCTCAAATTACTTTTGTTAGAGAATTATCTACTATATAAGTACTGTTACTGAAACTATGATATAAACTCCCAATTTATTTCGTTTGCGATTACCTCCGGCACCCTTTCGTTGCCGATCGCCTCTCTTTAGGCAATACCGATTCTAAATAAAAACAAGCCGCTGGGTGATTGAATGATATATAATAAGGCTTATAATTAGCCGGTTATTATCAACCAAGTGTGAAGCTCGAATTTATAAAGAATTGGCATAAACACTCGAACTAGTACAGCGGCTCATGAATTGGGCACAACAATTTATAAAAGTCAAAACTATAAAAAATAATACTTTTGACTGACCCACAGCGGTACTAACCAATTGCTGTAGTTATCTGGGTCTTCCTAAAGTGGTGATGTACAAGACTGCTTCGTCGTTAGGAATACCGAGAACTTCATTTACTTTGTCATCAAAGAAGCCACCAATACCACTAACGCCTAAGCCTAAATGAATCGCCCCTAAATTAAGTCTTTGTCCCAAATGTCCGGCATCCATATGCAAATAGCGGTAAACTCTGTCGCCGTATTTAGCAACAGCCGTCTTCAGATCGGCAGTATGGAAAATCACAGCAGCTGCATCTCGTCCCAAATCCTGTCCCAAACAGAGGAAATGTAACTCTCGCCGAAAATTTTTAAAGCGTATTTGACGCAATTCTTGTGCTTTCGGCGCGTAATAGTAACAACCTCTTTCCAAACCTTCCACTCCAGAAACTGCAATAAAAGTTTCAATTAGATTTAAATCAAAATAGTCTGGAGATTTATCTAAATTTTGGTTGATGTAATTTTGGGGTTGATAAGTGAAATTGAGTATTGCCTTTAATTCATGAAATTGCAAACTTTCACCGCTAAAAGCGCGAGTAGAACGACGTTTAAGAATAGTTTGCTCTAAATTTTCCAGTTTTTTACCCCAATAAACCGGTTTGGTAACAGTAGAGATTTTATCGCAAAAACTAAAATTGTATTTATCTTCAATGGATTTATCAACATTCACCTCGGGTAGATTTAACTTACCTGTGGTATCTGGTTGAATCTGGGTAGCTAAATGGAAATAATTAAGTAATTCTCCATCAGGAATTCGAGGATAATCCGTTTCGGTAGTAGAAGGTAAAGCTGTAGGTGCCACAGGGGTATTTTGCTCAATATCTTGTAAATCAGCCAAACTAAGAACCGCGATCGCGCCTTCTTGTTTAGAATTGATATAAAGCAATTCATTTACATCTTCGTCGATAAAACCCCCGATTAAATGGGGACGATAGCCTGTAAAAGCGGCAGCTAATTCGATATTACCGATAAGATGTCCCGTATCGAGAAAAATCCTTCGGTAAGCCCTATCTTCATAACGCCAAGCGGAACGGAAAAAAACAGAAGTAATGACAATTGCTAGAGTCGCCCCCTCTAGAGAAGGATTTCCCAAACAAGCCGATTGTAACTTTTGCCAAACATCGCTTTCCCAATAATGCATTAAGGAATGAGTCCGAAATTGATAATTATACAAACCAGGAGGTAAAAGGGGCGTTCCCTTGGAAATCAAATACATTTCTGCCGGATATAAACCTCCCGCAGAAGGGGCAGCACGCAGGTAAACTGTGTTTCCCATAGAAGGCATTCTCGCAGTCAAACCATAGCTGCAAAACAACAATCGGGAAAGTCTTTGCCACCAAAGTGCATCCGAGTTGTTGGCGAATGAAACCGGTTTTTCTTTGATATAAGCTTGTAAATCGAAATTAGAACCAATTTTGTATTCTTTAAATGGTACCGGTTGTTTTGCCCAGTCTAAGCCTTTACTTTTGGCTGATATAGTTTCTGGGTCATATTTTGTACGTTCGTGGTAATGCTGAGCAATTGATTGGCGTAATTCTGGCATCTCTAGTTTGGATACGCTTGTGCTAAAACATATCTTGGCATTCTTAATGGTTATTATTTCGTGATAAAAAGTACAATCTTTAGTTATTTTATTCTTTCGTAAACTTTTATGAGTTTATCTAAGGGCATTGGGCCGAAAGGGCATAGTATAGGAGTTTATGATTTTTAACCTTTAACTATTATTTTTTTAGAAAACAAATTACCGAATATTTCAATACTTATCGAAGTATTTCCGGAAATTTCTCTATGTTACAAAAATCGAAATTAAATATTAAAATCTTAAAAAATATATTCTCCTAGAAATCCACTATCTCCAAGATACGGTACTTTTATTTGTCATTTGAGTTGTCTTTTTGATTTTATGCCTTGTATTCTATGTTAAATAACTAACACTTCTCCCCCCATAAGATCTACAAGCGCAATTAGTACGCTGCCTTACCAATACTGTCGAGTAAAGGCTTCAAAAAACAGCAACGCCGAATTTTACGCTTTTACTATAAATCCCAAGAAGAGGCTTATAGCCCCAGCCTTTCAAGGTGATTCCAGTAGGCACAGCCTCATACAGAATTGGTATTAAAGATCATTTTGGTTCCCTTGTTAACAAACTCCGATAAAATTTAGTGTCGGATTTCAACATCATTAGAGTGTAAATACTTATTAATTTTATAATTGAGTTAGGGGTTTACTGTTATAAAATAATTCCAAAGATATTAATGATTTAAATTCTCTGTATAGAGTTTTATTATTTAACAATGGCTAATAGCCCTACCCCCCCTTAATTAATTGAATACATAGGATATTATGTACATTTTGTCATCTTTCCCAGGTTAAAAATAAAAATGGGAATTTTTTGTACTGAAAATATAAAAATATAGCCTTTGGATGGTTTCTCAACTCTTACTTAATCTGATATATCAATAACGGTAAACGCAATTGGTTTGAATTAAATACGAATGTCGGCGTTATCAGTTATCAGTTATCAGTTATCAAGTACCCACTATGATGAATCGAGGGGCTTGAAAATAAGGAAAAATTTTTTTTATTCCACGGATTATCGATGGCTTGTATCCGATTTTTTTTGGTCAATTTGCCATCCCCCACAATCGTTTAAATATCAATGAAAATTGCCGCAAGTAATAGTTGTAATTACCATTTCTAGTAAAGAATTTTCCGAGCATTTCTTATGCGGGCCCGTTGGAGTGCCTTTCTTGAGATTATATTGCTGGTAAACTCTGATTGAATAAGCTAAAAGAATAGATAAATTTATCCAATGCATTAGTTGATTATTCTCGGTTATAAATAAGTTAATATGATATTAATTTAGGTATATAGTTTGTTTAACTTTTATTTCCAGAGAATAAATTAAACAATATGTGCTTTAGACATCATTTTTTATGTCTGCTTCGCTGATAAATTTAATTAAAGAAAAAATATCAAAAACATCTACCCATGCTACCTTTTAGAATCGTATCTGATACAATAAATAACAACGAACCTTATCGTAAATTGACACAAAACCCTGTAGTAATGAAGTGGGGTTGGTTAATTTCCTTTTTAATAATTTGTGTATTTAATGGTTGGATGATTTATGTATCTGAAGTAGAGCCATTCTTCGTAGAACCACAATTTTTAAAACAGATATTAGCAATTTATTTTGCTATTTTCCCTTTAGCCGCTACTGTTTATATTTTATTTAAAAAAAATACCAAAATACTAGTATTTTCTTTAATTGCTTCGCGGGCTATTTTGGCGGTTGCTTTATGTTATTTGAATTTACCTCCTTTAAACCCCCTATCTATAAGTTTATTAGGATTTAATCTTCTACTATTTACATTTTTATTAATATTTGTATGTAAAACACGTGGAGTTGTAGTTCCAGCTTTTATATTGTTCTTTGTAATTTTATTAACTGTAGTTGGGTTAGGTCAATGGGCTTTTCATTTAGTTTGGTACTGCAATTTAGTAATAACTGTTAATAAAGCTGGAAGACAGTTAAAAGATGCATTAGATAGTTTTGATGGTGCAATGCTCAGTTTGAGCGGGATTGCTGCAGTCGGATTAGCTGTTGGATGGTTAATAGGCGTTTTTTCAGATTGAGAAAAATTTCTGTGATTATAGCCCTTAAATCTTTAAAAACTCAGTATCTTTAAGATATTGGGTTTACAGTTTTAAGTACTTAGGCAAAATTAATTGTGTATAGTCATTGCTCCGAAGGAAGCAATCCCAAAAGCTTCTAGCTTTGCCGAATGTAAAATTAATTTTGTACGACTACTTAGTTACTTAAAGATAGAAAAAGATAGCGCTTTTCCGTTGAGTGGTGCAATAAGGCCATTTGTTGACAAAATTAAACAAGATTAAAACAGGGATGCTTGGGAGAGTGATCAAAGACTGTACTATCCTTAAAATCCAAAATCAAAAATCTTTTAAGTGATTTTAATTACGAATTACAAACTAAAAACTAAGAATTACCAACCTTGGGGTAAAATAGAAAATCTAGAATTTATCAGGATGCTATCCAAAAAGACGCAATTATGGCTCGGATGTATTACGATTCGGATGCTAATTTAGACCTTTTAGCAGAAAAAACTATAGCGATAATCGGCTTTGGTTCTCAAGGTCATGCCCACGCCCTCAATCTTAAAGATAGTGGCATGAATGTAATTGTTGGACTGTATCCGGGTAGTAAATCCGCAGCGAAAGCCGAAGCTGGTGGGTTGACTGTTAAAAGTGTGGCTGATGCTGCAAAAGCCGCCGATTTTATCATGATTTTGCTACCCGATGAGGTACAAAAAACCGTTTTTAAACAAGAAATTGAACCTAATTTAGAAGAAGGAAACGTCGTAGCATTTGCTCACGGATTCAATATTCACTTCGGACAAGTTGTACCAGCTGCAAATGTAGATGTAGTAATGGTAGCGCCTAAAGGTCCTGGACATTTAGTACGTCGAACTTACGAGCAAGGAGAAGGAGTACCTTGTTTATTCGCAGTTTATCAAGATAATTCTGGTCAAGCACGCGATAAAGCCATGGCTTATGCTAAAGGTATTGGGGGAACCCGTGGCGGTATTTTAGAAACTACCTTCCGTGAAGAAACCGAAACCGACTTATTTGGCGAACAAGCAGTATTATGTGGTGGTTTGAGTGCTTTGATTAAAGCCGGTTTTGAAACCTTAGTAGAAGCAGGTTATCAACCAGAGTTAGCTTATTTTGAATGTCTTCACGAAGTCAAATTAATTGTTGATTTAGTTGTTGAAGGCGGACTTGCTAAAATGCGCGATAGCATTTCCAATACAGCTGAATACGGTGATTATACCCGAGGACCAAGGATAGTTACCGACGAAACCAAGACAGAAATGCGTAAAATTCTCAAAGAAATTCAATCTGGACAATTTGCACGGGATTTTGTTACCGAAAATCAATCTGGTAAACCAGGTTTTACAGCCATGCGCCGTCAAGAAGCCGAACACCCAATTGAAAATGTAGGCAAAGATTTACGTGCCATGTTTAGCTGGATGCAAAAAGCTGAAGTTAAGAGTTAGTAGGAACGTATTTAGGAGTGAAGATTTACAGTACTTTGCAGATAAATGAATGAGGTACAGTACTATATTTTAAAACTCTTGTGGTACGGAGAGCAGCGCGGTCTTGGGGGTCTCCCCCATGAGCGACTGCGGAGCATCCCTGCCCGTGCAAACCTACCGGCTGCTCTATGAAATATGCTGTATCAATTGCTAATTTATAGCTTAAGCCCAGAAATATTCCCTACCCTTGGCGAATTGTTAGCATCTTTCTCCCTAGAAATATCACAAGCGGGCAAGATGCCAACATTATAAAAAAATAAATTGAACTCTTAACTCCTAACTTCTTATTTATTTCCCTTTTCAGTCTCTTCTATCGCTTTACGAGTTCTTTCGTGAGGTTTCAGTTTTGATCTACCCGTGGGAAATAGCCCAATTAAATATTTATTGATATTTGTTCGAGTATTAAAGCTAGCAGATTTCATCGGTTCTGGTAAAACGCGATCGCCAATACCCACGAATACCAGAAATAGTAAAAACAACAATATAATAGTAGGTTTTTTAAACATTTTTTTTGTCAAAGCATTAACTGTAAATGAATTGTTGATTAATTTATATAGTTCGTTGATTCGGTAATTTAGTTTTTGTGTTTTACTTGTTAGATGTTACTCATATTTATCTTTAAGTGTCCACTTTTGATATACTCCTTAGTAAATGAAGAAAGATCAGATTGCTAATTTTTATCTGACTGCATTTAAATAACGGCAATCTGAATATCTTAGTAAACTGATAATCTGCCTTAATCTCCGCCTACCTTGGCATTTAAAAAGTGTTATCAAAATCTTCTACAACCTGGTTAGCATTAATAATCGGTAATTCCCGCTTACACTGGGGTTTATTCAAGGGAGAAACTTTAATAAAAGCCTGGGATACCAACTATCTTCCCCAATCAAAAGTACAAAGTCTCACAAAATCTCAAACTTTAGAAGAAATACTTTGTTGCTCCTCATCTCCTGATTCCCCTATCTCCCCATCTCCCCTTTTGATAATTGCTTCGGTAGTTCCTGCTCAAACAGAACTTTGGCAAAATTATCCCAAAGTCAAATTTATTAGCTTAAATGAAATACCTTTACAAAACTTATATCCCACATTAGGAATCGATCGCGCCTTAGCTTTACTTGGTGCTGGTGAAACTTGGGGTTTTCCAATGTTAGTAATTGATGCAGGTACAGCACTTACTTTTACAGGTGCCGATATTAACCGTAATTTAATTGGTGGCGCAATTTTACCGGGTATTGGTTTACAATTTACCAGCCTCACCAAGAAAACAGCACAATTACCAAATGTAGAATTACCGCAACAACTTCCACAACGTTATGCGTTAAATACTCCAGAAGCAATTAAAAGTGGAATAATTTACACATTACTATCAGGAATCAAAGATTTTATTGAAGCCTGGAGTCGCGATTATCCTGATACTAAGATTGTAATTACTGGTGGCGATCGCAATTCATTATTTAACTTGATCAAATCTCGATTTCCAGAAATCGCAGCACAAATAATTGTAGAAAAAAATTTAATTTTATGGGGAATCAAAAAAACATTAATGTATTCTCCCCACAAATTTGATATAGATATATATATAGAACAAATTTAAATTATTTAAACTTTCAAACCTGCTCATATAAATTATAATTTTAAGAAAATATAGTTAAGAATAAAGAGTTAAAAAGTTTGCATGTTTCCATGTCAAAGATAATAACTCCTAACTCCTAACTCCTAACTATTAACTATCGATAACTTACTTTATTTTTAATAAAATCCCCGATTTCTTCACCAATATCCCCAGCACATTTTTGTAGTAAATCCTTTCCTGCGTGAGGGATTATTTTCAACTTTGCTTGAGGAGTATGTCTGGCATAAATTTGACTTCTGTTTACAGCATTTGGAGAATCTTTTCCACCTTGTAACACCAAAACCGGAACTTGTATCAAATCCAATTTATCTTGTAATAATTCTGCTTTAATTTCTGGTAACTTACGCTGGTATAACAGTTGAGTCGCTGTGGGATTTTCTAACAATATTCGTCTTTGCTGCAAATCTTGATCTATTTTTCTTTCCCAACCAAAAACTTTTGCCAAAGGACGAAATATTTGTAAAACCTTAAATATAAATGATGGACTTTCTATTAAGTGTTGCATTTTTCGCCAATGCTTTTGGAATCTTTCGATTTCTACACCTTCCGGCGATAATAATATCAAACCTTCAACCTTTTCTGGATACTTTAAACTGCAAGCTGCAGCAATCCATCCTCCTAAAGAATGTCCTACTAAATATACTTTCTCTAATCTTAAAGCTTGCAAAAATTCAAATAAACAATCAACTTGTAAATCAATCGTATGATGAATATTTGGATTTTCCGACTCCCCAAATCCTAATAAATCCGGCGCAAAACAATGGAAATCTTTCGATAAAAATTCGATTATTGAAACCCATTCACTACTGTCACACCAATTACCATGTAAACAAACTACCGGAATACCATTACCAACTTCACGCCAGAATAATAACCCTTGAGAAAGCTTTCTCCGGGAGTTACGAAATAGCATTGTATTCATATTTAATTTAATTTAGTAGTTAAGTTTAAATAAATTTGAGATTTTGCGGAAAGTTGACGGGGAGATGAACTTGGGGTCAAACTTTCCTGCACGAGATTTTAGAATAAATCTAAAACCTAAAATCTAGATATTAGTACATAGTTTTATGCCAAAATAGTCAAGTCATTTAAATAGTCTTGCAATTGGCGATAGTGGTCATGAGACATTGGTTCGCTTGGTAAAGAATTACGAGAAAAAGCTTCAATTTCCATAACTTCTAAAGTATCTTGAATTTCCATTTTTCCCTGTACTTCCGCTTCAGCTACAACACAAATTGAATGGAATCTTGGGTCCCTATCTGGTGCTGAATAAACTCCAACCAAACGTCCAATTTTCACTAATTCTAATCCCGTTTCTTCCTTTAATTCACGTTCAATTGTGTTAGGAATATCCTCTCCCCAATCGACCATTCCCCCAGGTAAAGCCCAGAGACCGTTGTCTCGTCGCTTAATCAGTACAATCCGACCATCAGGTAGTATCGGAATGATACTTGTTCCGGTTATGGGATGACGAAAGATCACACCCAATACCGTTTGTCCATAGCGCCATAAAGTCCGCGCGGACTCTACAGCAGCACCAAATAAAGCAGCAACGTTCAATGTTCAAATTTGCGGTGTTGTACTTATTTCCTTTTACCCACTGCTTTCATTAAAACTACCCTCGGAAGAGTCGTTTTGATAAAAAAATACTTGTGGATTAGGCTTTTATTCTAACGATTATCGTAGAACAGCTTAATTTTACCATCGAAAGTCTTAATATTTGTTGTGTATAACTATACTTTCCAACCAACTGTTAATAAAATAAGAATTGGCTTGTTATTGGTATTACATTCAGGCTAAAGTCATAAGAAATCATTATTTTGGGCAAATAATCACTTGATATAAATCTCAAAATATAAGAACTTTTAAATAATTATTAAAAATATTTTTGACAGTTCCACACTTAAAAGCCTATGTGTTTTTTATTAAAATAAAATCAAAATAAAATCTAAACAAATTCTTTAGAACTTAGATCATCACAAATAAATGCTGTGGCTCGGCTGAAAATTCTGTGTAAGTTACTTGAATTTATACTCAATAATTGTTTGGCAAGCCCATAGACGAAAAAAATCTATTACTCTAAACACTAATTGTTTCTGACAAAAAACTGTACAAAATCTAAAATCCTATAAACTTAGTGCAAGCCATTGACATCACAAAAATAAATGGGATAGACTATATTGCTGTTTAAAATAGGCTCATAGCTGGTTTAGGCTACAATTGTATCAACATCAATAAAATAGATAACTCACATTATCTATGTAATGCCTACCAGTATGTCTTACGTTGTTTATTCATGAGGTGAATATGGCTAAGCGCCGTAACCTGAAGAAAGAAAAGGCGCTACGGAACCAGGCATATGCCCGAAAGTTTCGTAAACGAACTAATACAGGACGTTATCAAAGAAGATACCAGCAATCATCGCCGCAATCGGAACAAGAGGAGAATCAAGCATCTGATACCGGCGCTGCGGCCATTGACTAATTTTCTTTATCCAATTTTTATTCTCGAAATTTTTTATTTTTTTTATTTGCGGAGTATCTATTTAAATGCTCCGCAAATACTTCTTTTAAGGATTAATTAACTTCCATTTGAGAACGAGCAGCCTGCAATGCAAGAGCTACCTGCTCAAAACCGGTTCCACCATAGCTATTACGTGCTGCTACAACTTGACGGGGTGATATCGCTTCATAAATATCATTCTCAAATTTAGGATGCAACTGTTTCCACTCTGACAAACTCAAGTCTTTGAGAAGTTTACCGGCAGCGATACTAGTTTTCACAACTTTTCCTACAAGATTATAAGCTTCTCGGAAGGGAACACCCCGTGCTGCTAAATAATCTGCGACATCGGTTGCATTAGAAAAATCTGACTCTACTGCTTCTGCTAAACGGCGATCGCAAAATTCTAAACCTTCTCCCAGCAAAATTGTCATTGCTGATAAACAAGCTTTAACTGTATTTACCCCATCAAATAAACCTTCTTTATCTTCCTGCAAATCTTTGTTATAAGCCAGTGGTAATCCTTTCATCATCACCAACATTGCTTGCAAATGACCAAATACTCTCCCCGTTTTACCCCGCACCAATTCTGGTACATCGGGATTTTTTTTCTGAGGCATAATACTCGAACCTGTAGCACAGCTATCTTTTAGGGTGACAAAGCCAAATTCCTCAGAAGACCACAAAATCACCTCTTCCGACAACCGGCTTAGATGAACCATGATTAAACTAGCAGCACTCAAAAATTCTATTACAAAATCGCGATCGCTTACACCATCAAGGCTATTATCATAAACTTTCTCAAAATGCAATAGTTGAGCGCTGTAATGTCTATCGATAGGGAAAGTCGTTCCAGCTAAAGCACCGCATCCCAAAGGTGAAATATTTACTCTTGTATAAACATCACCTAACCTTTCCCAATCCCGCTGCATCATATGGAAATAAGCCAAGAGATGATGAGCCAGACTTAAAGGTTGAGCGCGTTGTAAATGAGTGTAACCAGGAATCAAAGTTTCAACATGTTTTTCGGCAATATCAAGTAAAACTGTTTGAAATTCCCGTAATTGCTGTCGAATTAGCTCAATTTGGGATCGTAAATAAAGTCTCGTATCGGTACCCACCTGGTCATTACGAGAACGTCCGGTGTGTATTTTCTTACCCACATCACCAATGATTTCTACCAAACGATGTTCAACGGCAAAATGTACATCTTCCGAATCAACATCTGGATTAAATTTACCTTGGCGGTATTCTTGGCGAATCTGTTCTAAACCAGTAACTAACTGCTCCCCTTCTTGTGAAGAAATAATACCGCACTTAGCCAGCATTTTGGCATGAGCGATGGAACCAGTTAAATCGTATTCAATTAATTCAATATCGAAATTAATACTGGCATTAAAGCGAGTAATAGTAGGGTGCAACGCTGATTCAAACCGCTGGCTCCAAGTTTGTTGTGTCTGTGTCATAGATGGGAAGATGATAGGGAAATTAGAGCATGGGGAAATAGAAGCACAAGGAGAAATTCGGGCATTCTAAATTCTAAATTCGGGCATTCTTATCCATAGCTTGTTAAATTCCGAATTAAATAACCAAGTATTAATCCAATTAACAGCGCCCACACTTGACCTGTTTCCACAAAGTTATTAAAAGCTTTTTGTATTTGACCTAAAAGGTCTGGATCGGAGATTGTCTGGGCTACTACAATCCAGTTTACCGGTATTGTGCCCTGAGCATTAACAGTATTTGATAATAAAATTATCAGCCACAAACTAATAGTAAATCCACCCAGAATTGACCAAAGTCTCATTTTTAACTAATGTATTGGTTAGTATCACCGTAATAGCTTAAAGATGTAAATTATGACATCCGTAATTTCTCGGCAGACCGTAAAATCTGTCCTGCTAAAACCGCTGCACCAAATCCATTATCTATATTCACTACTCCAATACCCGCCGCACAAGAGTTAAGCATGGTTAATAAAGGCGCTAAACCACCAAAGCTTGCACCATAACCAATGCTGGTGGGCACGGCTATTACGGGGGAGTCCGCTAAACCTGCTACAACACTCGGTAACGCGCCTTCCATTCCCGCCACAACAATTAATACCGTCGCCGATTCTATGACATGGCGATTATTTAACAAGCGGTGAATTCCCGCAACTCCCACATCCCATAACCTCTCTACCTGAAAACCCGAAAGTTCGGCGGTAACTGCAGCTTCTTCAGCAACTGGTAGATCCGCAGTTCCAGCAGAAAGAATACCAATTGTACCGGAATATTGAACTTCGATATTTTGGGGTGCGATCGCGCAGATTCTTGCGGCTTCGTAGTAGCGTAAATTTCTCACCTTGGGTTGCAAAATTCCGTAAACTTCCGGAGTAATGCGAGTGGCCATCACAACTTGATTGCGTTGACGCATCACCTGCATAATGCTAGCGATTTGTTCGGGAGTTTTACCAGGCCCCCAAATGACTTCCGGGAAACCAGTTCTTAAAGAGCGATGATGGTCAATTTTGGCAAATTCTTCTACAGGTTCATAGGCTAAATTTTTTAATTGTGAAAATGCAGCATCGGTTGATAAATTACCGTTAGCAACAGCATTTAGTAGAGATTGTAGAGCTTTTTCGTTGGTCATAGAACATGGGATGAGGGGATAGAGTTCGGGGGTTAGGGGAAGATGACAGGGGTTTTCCCAGAAATTGTGTAGAGACGTTATATATAAAGTCTCTACATGGTTGCCGGAAAAACAAACCACTCACCTTTAAAATGCAGACCTATAAACTATTCCTTAGTCACTTTAATTTCATCAATATTCCAAAAAGCACCACCAATAGCATTGTATTTGATACCCTCAAATTTATTGCGTATAGCTGCTAATGAAAGGGCATTAACCAAATAGATAAAAGGTAAATTTTCTTGAGCAATTCGTTGAGTTTCGCCGTAGATTTCCTTAACCTTGGCTTCGTCTAATTCCTGTGTAGCTTTGACATAAAGCCTTCCTATTTCAGCTTCCCAAGGAGAAACTTCCCAACCTTCAATTGGTTTTTGTCCGGCTTGTGGTTTCTGATTAAACATATGTAAACCCCCTTCAGGTTTCCATACATTGGCACCTTGATTAGGTTCCAAACCACCAGTTAAACCAATCAATGCCATGTCAAAGTTTAAAGTATTGGAGAGCTTATCTAAATAAGTATTCCAAGCAAGAGGTGTAAAATCAACTTGAATGCCAATTTTATTCAAGTCAGATTTAATTTGCGCCCCCATTGCTTCCCGAATTTTATTACCGGAATTTGTGAGTAAAGTGAAGCGGACTCGATTTCCATCTTTGTCTAATAATTGACCTTGGCTATTGTATTTAAATTCGGCTTTTTTAAGTAATTCTCTTGCCTTATCTAAATTGTAATCGTAGACCTTTAATCCTTCTTTTGGAGAAAGATAATAGGGACTTTGTACAGAAATTGGGGAATTTTGGGTTTTACCTAAACCACGATATGTATTGTTAATCATAGTTTGGCGGTCGATGGCATAAGCTACGGCTTGGCGGAATTCTTTAGTATTAAACCATTTTGATTTGACGGGATCAACTAAAGATTTACCGTCTCTTTTACCTTTATTTAAATTGAAAAATACAAAAGATGTGCCAGTAGCTGCACCACCATTATAAATTTCAAAATTACCACGTTTTTCTTCTTGCTTAAGTAAAGAAAAATAATCTGGTGTTACTCCTACAGAATCCAAGCTACCAGAACGAAATTGTAGTAAAGAAGTATCTTGAGATTCAACAATTTCCCAATTTACTTTGTCAATTAATGGTTTATTTTTGCGCCAGTAATAGGGGTTACTCTGAAATATCACCCGCTGAGTAGTATTGTAACGGGCTAATTTATAAGGTCCATTAGTGACAATTTCGTCAACAGGAGTATCAACACCCCATTTTTGTAAAAATAACGGTTTTCCTTCTCCATCTTTTTTTTCTACCGATTCTCGCAAAGCATGAGCCGGTAAGATAGGAGTTCCCGTATTCTGTAAGAAAGGTCGAAAAGCTTCGGTTAAAGTAAATTCCACCCGCCGTTCATCGAGTTTTTTCACCTTGGGTAGTTCACCGCTTTCACCAATTTTAAAAGTGTCTTTCGTATCGGTAGGAATTTCTTTATTGAAATAAATATCGTTGTAAGTAAATTCCACATCATCAGCAGTTAATGGTTTACCGTCCGACCATTTCAAGCCCTGCCGCAGGGTAAAAACAAACCGCAATCCGTCATCAGAAATTTCCCAGGATTGGGATAATGCTGGTTCAATTTCTCCGGTTATAGGGCTTTGAGTCGTTAATCCTTCAAAAGTATAGGGGAAAATATTAGGTGATTCTTGAGAAAGAGCGTAGTTAAAGGTTTTAGGATCGCTGAGAATACTAAGTATCAATTGAGGTGCTTGTGCTGCTTGGGTTTTAAAATTTGCCCGATTGCAAGCAGCAATCAATAGTGCGGTTATGGTCGCCAGAATCAATGTTAAACGCAAACGCCGAAAATTGCAATTAAGTAGATATTTCATTAGTCGATTATACTGATTGCGATTGTAGCGAAAATAGATTTTTAAAGAATTATAATGGACTTCGGACCACCACTACTCCCTTCCCGGCTTTATGATTACCGGTGAGGATTGAGGGAGGGAGTGAGAGAGGGAGGGAGTGAGGGAGAAAGAAATTATCATAGGAAATCTTAGAGCGTGACGGGAGTAATTTAATTTTCAGTAATTTTTAACTCGTAAAGATTCCAAAATGCACCACCAAGAGCATTGTATTTAATCCCTTGTAAGCGATCGCGCACTGCTTGCAAATCTAACGAAGCGACCAAGTTGGCAGGTGTGGGAAGTGTGGGAGGTAGCTTTATGCTGCCAACCTGCAGTCTTTTAAACTCCCCTCACTCCCTCCCTCACTCCCTCTCTCACTCCCTCAATCCCACATGCCCCATGCCCTTTAAGTCGTTAATAAAACCACAGCATGAGCACAAATAGCTTTTTCTTCACCAACCGGACCTAATTTTTCATTAGTAGTAGCCTTAATGCCAACTGCGTTTGGTTCTATTTGTAAAACACCTGCTAATTTTTGGCGCATTTTTTCAATGTGCGGTTTTAATTTAGGACGTTCCGCTACCACTACAGAATCAATATTCCCCACCCGCCAACCTCGTTCTTGAATCAAATCATTAACCTTAACCAAAAGCATTAAACTATCAGCACCAGCCCATTGAGGATCGCTGGGGGGAAAATAATGACCGATATCCCCCAAAGAAAGCGCTCCTAACATTGCGTCCATAATCGCATGAGTTAGGACATCGGCATCACTGTGTCCTAATAAACCTAGAGAATGAGAAATTTCCACACCGCCCAAAATTAACCTACGTTCAGTAGTCAAGCGATGTATATCGTAGCCGTTTCCAATACGAATATTCATCAATTAATTGTTAGTTGTTAGTTGTTAGTTGTTAGTTGTTGGTTGTTACTTGTTACTCGTTACTCGTTACTCGTTACTCGTTTATCGTGACTCTTTAGTTGTTAATTGTTAGTTATTAGTTATTATTCGTTATTTTTTATTTATTACTCGTTACTCGTTACTCGTTACTCGTTACTCGTTACTCGTTACTCATTAGTTGTTAGAAGGGCGGGAATGAGAAGTTAGGAGTACTGGTATTGAAAATTTCCTTCATCTTCCCATGCCCCATGCCCTATAACGGCAGTTCCTACAACGGAGGGAACCGTGCCGGAGGACTGCCTCCCCCATGCCCAATACCTATGTCTCTAGGATCCCCTTGTCTCCTTGTCCCCTTCCTTGTTCCCTTGTCTCCCCTTCTCATCGAGCCAGGCTTTGAATAAATCGGGACGACGCTTGCGAGTTCTGGTGATTTGTTGCTCATAACGCCACCGTGCAATTGCTGCATGGTTCCCTGATAATAATACATCGGGGACATTGCGATCGCGAAATACGGCGGGACGGGTATATTGGGGATAATCTAATAACCCTTCTTCAAAGCTTTCCAATTTTAAAGATTCTGTTTTACCTACAGTACCTGGAAGCAGACGTACAACACCATTAATTAAAGCCATTGAAGGTATTTCACCGCCGGTAAGAATAAAGTCTCCCAAAGAAACTTCACGGGTGACTAATTCTAATACTCGCTCGTCAACTCCTTCATAATGACCGCAGATTACCACTAATTGGTCGTAATTGCCTGCCAATTCTCTTAGTAGGGGCTGATTTATGGTTTCTCCTTGAGGACTCATCATTATTACCTCCCGTCGCTGTAAAACTGGTAGGGATTCCACAGCGGCGAAAATAGGTCCGGGCTTCATCAACATTCCTACTCCTCCACCATAAGGTTCATCATCGACTTTCCGGTGCTTATCGGTGGTAAAGTCTCGCGGATTTACAAAATGCACGCTGGCAATCTGTTTGGCTAAAGCCTTACCAATCAGCCCGGAACTGAGAACGGAAGTAAAACAATCGGGAAATAGCGTAACTATATCAAAACGCACAGTATTTTGTATGGTCGGACACTAATCTTAAATTGAACTCACTTGCTTAATGCGGAAGCTTAAGTGAACTACATTACATATAAACTTGAATTAGGGTATATAAAAGTACGTCGAAGGTTTGAGATTTTCCGTCAAAACGAAAGTTTTTCTAATTACTTAATTTATGTTTAAATATTGTCACATCTAACTTTAAATTAAGATTCTAACCGGCGTTAACAACGGAGCAGGAAAATTGCATCCTGCACCCCGAAGATAAAAGCACTCCCGGTTGTGCTTTTCCGAAGCACTTGACCGAGTGGGTTACAATTTCCGTAAAAAATTGGCAGGGGCACCCCTAAAAATTTTTGAAAAAAAATTAGGGGACCCCAGGCAGGCTTTAAAACAGGTTAACTCGTGTTGTATCCGGCATGATCGAATAACGGCTGCCTGGCCATTTTTTAAGTTTCCCCAAAAGGGAGTGCGGGAAAAAAAGGACAGGTGAAATACCCTTGCTCGCTGACTTGGTAAGAGGGGGCGGCATAATGCCGGGGGGATGTGTCTGCTCGCGAGTGTCTCAAAAGCGAAATTTTCAAGTCCCCCCGCCCCACTATGTTGGGTCCCAATTCTTGCAATAAGCTGAGGAACGTAGGATATTCAAGATATTCCGTCTTTATCAGAATGTCCCGCCGACCATAATACTTCCGCGAACTGTCCGCGAAGTTAAATTCACCTTCCGGTTGTTGACAGGAGAAATACAATGCGGCAACTAAAAGCTAAATGGCTGGAAATGACCACATCCCAAGCAACTAAAACCGCTGTTCTGGTAATTGGAGGCGCAGAAGATAAAGTTCACGGACGAGAGATTCTGCGGACTTTTGTAGACCGTGCTGGTGCACAAGATGCCTATATTACTATTATTCCCTCTGCTTCTCGGGAACCGAGTATTATCGGCACTCGCTATGTGAATATTTTTGAAGATATGGGAGTTAAAAAAGTTGAAATTTTAGATATTCGGGAGCGCGACCATTGTCATGACCGTTACTACAAGGAATCCCTTGAACAATGTACCGGAATTTTTTTGACTGGAGGAGACCAATTACGCCTTTGTGGTGTATTAGCTGATACACCAGTTATGGATATTATCCGAGGACGAGTCAAAAAGGGAGAATTAACTTTAGCTGGTACTAGCGCCGGTGCTGCAGTTATGGGACATCATATGATTGCCGGAGGCGGTAGTGGAGAGTCTCCCAATCGTTCCTTAGTAGATATGGCAACGGGCTTGGGATTTATCCCAGAGTTAATTGTTGACCAGCATTTTCACAACCGTAATCGCATGGTACGTTTAATGAGTGCCATCGCTTCTCATCCTGACCGTTTGGGAATTGGCATTGATGAAGATACTTGTGCCATGTTTGAAAAAGATGGTTGGCTTGAAGTTATGGGCAAAGGTGCCGTAACAATTATCGATTCAAGCGAACTTACTCATACCAACGAACCTCGTGTAGGAGCAACCGAACCTCTAAGCCTCCATAACTTACGAGTACACATCCTTAGCCATGGCGATCGCTACCATCTTTACGGGCGTACCGTTATACCATCTGTGGGGCGAATATCCAGCTGACGGAAATCGGTATGTGTAGTTACACTGGGTTGACCGCGTTTTTTTGATTGCGGCAAAAAAGTGACAGTACTACGATTTAAGAATTAAAAACTGTTACCCACGAACAGTTATGCGGTCAATTCCAGTAAGAAACTAGAATTTTGGTTCCGAATCTCCATCTACCTATATCATGAGAATACTCAAGATCCAGACTTTACGCGGCCCAAATTACTGGAGCATTCGACGCCACAAGTTAATCGTCATGCGCCTCGATTTAGAAAACCTTGCCGAAACGCCCTCGAATCAAATCCCCGGTTTTTACGAAGGATTAGTAGAGGCACTACCAAGTTTGGAAGGTCATTATTGTTCTCCTGGCTGTCGTGGTGGTTTTCTGATGCGGGTGCGAGAAGGCACTATGATGGGCCACATTGCCGAACATATAGCGCTAGAACTTCAGGAATTAACCGGAATGCATGTGGGTTTTGGTCGCACCCGCGAAACAGCTACTCCGGGAATTTATCAAGTAGTTTTCGAGTATGTAAATGAAGAAGCCGGACGTTATGCTGCAAGAGCTGCGGTAAGGCTTTGTCAAAGTATCGTCGATCGAGGTCGCTATCCCAAAGCTGAGTTAGAGCAAGATTTGCAAGACCTCAAAGACCACTGCCGCGATGCTGCTTTAGGACCTTCAACTGAATCAATTGTCAATGAAGCTGAAAAAAGAGGTATCCCCTGGATGCCTTTAGGTTCAAGATATTTGATTCAACTCGGTTATGGCGTACAGCAAAAGCGCATTCAAGCCACGATGACGGCTAATACGGGCATTTTAGGAGTAGAACTTGCTTGCGACAAGGAAGCTACTAAACGCCTTCTCGAAGCTTCTGGCGTACCCGTACCTAGGGGTACGGTAATTAATTTCTTTGATGACTTGGAAGACGCAATTAATTATGTTGGCGGCTATCCAATTGTGATCAAGCCACTTGATGGCAATCACGGACGTGGTATTACTATTGATATCAGAAATTGGCAAGAAGCTGAAGCCGCTTATGATGCTGCAAGGGCAGTTTCACGGTCGGTAATTGTTGAAAAATTTTACCTAGGACGCGACCATCGGGTATTAGTAGTAGATGGTAAAGTTGTCGCTGTCGCCGAACGAGTACCGGCTCATGTAATCGGAGATGGTAAGTCAACTATTGCCGAATTGGTTGAAGAAACCAACAAAGACCCAAATCGCGGCGATGGTCACGATAACGTTCTGACTCGGATTGTCTTAGACCGTAACAGTTATGCCTTAATGGAAAGACAAGGTTATACCCTTGATACCATTTTAGATAGAGATGAAATTTGTTATTTACGAGCCACGGCAAATTTATCCACAGGTGGTATAGCTGTAGACCGTACCGATGAAATTCATCCACAAAATGCTTGGTTGGCTTCTCGGATAGTCAAGATAATCGGACTCGATATTGCCGGAATTGATATTGTTACTACCGATATTAGTCGTCCTTTAAGGGAAGTTGATGCAGTAGTTGTAGAAGTAAATGCAGCGCCAGGATTCCGGATGCATGTTGCTCCTAGTAAGGGGATTCCCCGCAATGTTGCGGCCTGTGTTATGGATATGCTGTTCCCCGCTGATAAAACTACTCGAGTACCCGTTCTCAGTATTACCGGCACTAACGGTAAGACTACTACTACGAGGTTACTTGCCCATATTTTTAAACAAACTGGAAAAGTAATTGGATATACAACTACAGATGGAACTTATATCGGAGAATACTTAGTAGAAGCGGGAGATAATACTGGACCGCAAAGCGCTCAATTAATTTTGCAAGACCCCACAGTCGAAGTAGCAGTGTTGGAAACGGCACGGGGAGGTATACTTCGTTCTGGATTAGCTTTTAAAGCTGCTAATGTTGGTGTAGTGCTTAATGTTGCTGCCGATCATTTGGGATTGGGAGATATTGATACTATCGACCAATTATCACATTTGAAGAGCGTAGTCGCAGAAGCAGTATATCCCGATGGCTATACGGTGTTAAATGCCGATGATAAACGGGTAGCCGCAATGGCAGAAAGGACGAAAGCGAATATTGCTTACTTCACTATGAATCCGGAATCGGAATTAGTCAAAGGGCATATTGAAAAAGGTGGAGTCGCCGCGGTTTATGAAAATGGTTTTTTGTCTATATTGAAAGGGGATTGGACTCATCGCATAGAAAAAGTTGATAATATTCCCTTAACAATGGGTGGACGTGCGCCGTTTATGATTGCTAACGCTTTAGCGGCATCATTGGCGGCATTTGTCCAAAATGTTTCTATAGAAGAAATTCGAGCCGGTTTAAATACCTTCCGTGCTTCGGTGAATCAAACACCAGGACGGATGAATTTATTTAACTTGGGTAAACATCATGCTTTAGTCGATTATGCTCATAACCCCGCAAGTTATGAAGCATTAGGCGCATTCGTGCGTAACTGGACATCCGGACAGCGCATCGGCGTAGTGGGTGGCCCTGGCGATCGCCGTGATGAAGATTTTGTGATGTTGGGTAAACTCGCTTCTTCGATTTTCGACTGCATCATCGTCAAAGAAGATGATGATACCCGAGGAAGAAAACGGGGTTCTGCTGCGGATTTAATTACTCAAGGTATTAGGGAAGTAAACCCGAATTGCTTGCATGAAACAATTTTGGATGAAACAGCAGCGATTAATAAAGCTTTGGATTTAGCTACCGATGATAGTCTGGTGGTGATTTTACCAGAAAGCGTTAATCGTGCCATAAATCTAATTAAAGCTAGGGGTGTAATTGAAGAAGAAATTTCAGAAAAATTCGATAGCCCCACTCCGAGAGATAAAGAAGTCGGAGTTTCATCTTCGGTGTTAAATTCCTTATGAAAACTGAAGGATGATGGGTAATGAGTCTTAGATTACGCAATTTATGGTAATTCATCACTTTTTACCCATCACCTTTTATTTACAAATATTAGGGCTTAGACTTTTTGGAAGGGCAGGGATGCCCATCCCACAGATATTCGACAAGTTGTTTTGTATTAGCTTAACTTAAAAATATGGGGTTTAATTCCCCACCGTCACAGGTGGGGTTGCTCATCCCCATCCCAATTCCAGCATAGCCGCCTTCTGCCCTTTTAATTCTAAATTCGGGCATTCTAAATTAGGGCATTCCTTTAATCGGATCGTTCTTCCTCATTTTTGTAATTATTTTCATCATTCTCGTTTTTAATTTCTTCCTTAAAACCCCTCAGAGTTTTTCCCAAGGCGCTTCCTAATTCGGGAATTTTTTTTGGCCCAAAAATTAAAATTGCTACCACGACTATTACAGCCATTTCCGGAAAGCCCAATCCAAACATAATGCCTCTTTAAATAAATAATCTTTATATATTTTGATTTAAAATTCCTATTCAACAAAATTGTAGAGACGGCCTGCACAATGCAACGTCTCCCTATCAATATTTGTACCAAAAATTTGGCGGATAAGAATATCCGCACTACAAGATAATAAATTTAAAATCCCGGCATCCCTACATTAAACTAACGGAATTTATCGGGATTTAAAGGATTACCTGTCTGAGGTTCGGGCTGAAAAGGAGTTTTTTTAAGGTTTCCCATTAATTTAGCGCTTCCACCATCTTCTGGAGCTAGGAAAGGTTTTAGTTTAATGGCATCTTTTGATACCACCCTTTTACGACCACCGAGTAAGGTTGTACCTAAATTGATTACGTCTTCTAATCCTCCGTTATTAGTGTATGTATTAACGCCGATAGTTTGTTGTCCGCTATCTGCTGAAATCAGGTTTTGGAAAACGCCGTTGCGTACTTCGTAAGCGTCTTTACCAGGAGGAACAGTTAATACTAAACGGCAAGCGGGATTAGCTTCGCTGGTTACACACAAAACTTCATATCCATTTAAGGTTGAGGTGCGAAGTTCTACCAAACCATCTGGACGATATGTTTCTAGGCGTTGAGCAATGGTAAGGCAACGTCTTTGTGAATCCCAACCGCCACCTAAAGTTTTGGGAGTAGCCCAAGCAAAGAATTGATTTGGGAAACTTTGAGGAGAGTACATAACGGTATAGCTACCGTTATCCATTTGACAACTAAATCGAGTCGCGGTGTTAACTGTTGTTGAAGAACTATTTGTGGAGGTTGTGGTTGAGGTACCTGTTGGGGTTGTTCCACCGCTTCCGGTTGTGGGTACTACAATAGCATCTTCTGAGGAGTCGTATTGTGCCATTGCAGGGCTATTACCAAATAATACCGATAATGCCAAACTGCTTAGAAATACTAATTTAAAAGGTCCAGATGACATAAATCATCCTCCTGTAAAAATGATTGGGAGTTATTCAGTTGTACTGACGAAGATTTTTGGTAAATGATTCGGGATAGCTCTATCTTTATCAACAAGCACGATATCTAAGCTTATATTTGGCGGAGTCAACTTTGGCAATTCCTTTTCCACTAGCACCTATTGATGTATTTACTCGGGTATTTACACTCTTACCACAGGCTGACCAAACCAAAGTTTTTACATTGTCGGTGATAATATAGTCCTGTTCTCCTTTGATTGTTCTTTGAATCCTTGGTCCACGTTCACCAGCAAAGAAATGCTCTGCGCTGAGTCTTCCAACGGTTGCGGGAGCAACATAACCGCGATAATCACCATTGAAAGAGACTTGAAAGCCTCTAGGAACTTTAATTGGAATTGTTAAGTTACAGTTTTTACGACGGTCTTTCGGTGTACCCGCAGCATCCGCGATGAATTTATTGAATAAAATGCTTAACTCTTGACCATTGGGGTTAACCTGGACTTTGGCAGTTCCATCTGGACAACCGCTTCCACCATAACCGACTTCAGTAATTTTAACTTTTGCTACATCCTTTGATGCAACATCTTCAATTTTAACTTTTGGTGCATCATTTGGTGCATCGTCTTCAATTGTAACTTTTGCAGCATCATTTGGTGCATTATCTTCAATTGTAACTTTTGCGACATTAATTGGTGCACAGGCGGACACAAAAAAAGCAGCCATTACTGTCGCTGTAGCCAGAAAAGTTTTGACAAAATTAATTGATATTGTGCGGAAATTATGAGTATTCATGATTACTTGCTTATCTGCGGGATTCAACAGTATAAACACACATTATTTCAATAAAAAAGTGACAAAGTTACAAAAATAATATTGACTTTGACACAAAATTAAGAACTATAGCAATGCCTTTTGATTATTGAAAAAATGTTTGTGAAAGTTGTTAAAAAAAATTACGTTAGCACAAACTTTTTTATGGTAGAGGTTGTGCTAACGCCAATACATAGCTCGATTTATTTGTGTCTATTTACTTAGACTGTTTTGTGACAAATAGAGTCTATCTTCACCTATTAACAAGAACGATATCTAAGTCTATATATCCATTTCAATTTATGGGAAACATCAACGGAGTCAACTGTTGCAATATCCTTTCCACGAGCACGGATTGATGTATTAACTCGCATATTTACACTGTCACCACAGGCTGACCAAACCGCAGTTCCGATGCGATCGCGGACAGAATAATCCTGTTCACCTCTAATTGTTCTCCGAACTCTTGGTCCACGTTGACCAGCAAAGAAATACTCTGCTCTAAGTGATGCTGTGGTTCTCGGACCAACATAACCGCGATAATCAAAATCGTAAACAGAGACTTGAAAGCCTGCAGGAACTTTAATTGGAATTGTTAAGTTACAGGTTTTACGGCGCTCTTTCGGTTTACCCGCAGCGTTGGCGATGTACTCATCGAATAAAATGCTCAACTCTTGACCATCAGGGCTAACCTGGACATCAGCAGTTCCATCTGGACAACCGGTACCACCATAACCTGCTCCAACAATTTCAACTTTTTGAGCTAAAGCAGGTGCAACAGAAGCAGCCATTACTGTCGCTGTAGCCACAAATGTTTGGACAAAATTAATTGATATCTTTCGGAAATTTTTACTATTCATGATAAGTTGCTTATATCTGAACTTTTTCAGTATAAACACAGTTTAAACATAAAAAAAAAGGTAATAAAAATACAAATAAAATACCGTTTTCGGAAATAAATTAAGAGTTGATAACTTAGTATTGGGTGAGTAAAATCACTCAATAAGTACTTATACAATTCCCCCTAAATAAACGAAATTAGAGGATTTAATCTTCTGTTATCATAATTTTTTTATACCCATAACCAATCTTTCCCCAACACCTTTCAAAGCCATGGAGGAGTAGAAAATTTTTAGTTTTAGACTTAATAACAAGCATAAAAAATCTCTCCCACAGGGGAGAGGATAAAAGTTCAATCTTTTGCTAAGCGGAGAATTTATAAATTGGAAGTGCCTAGATTAAAGAATTGTTAATTCTAAATTCTAAATTCTAAATTCTAAATTCTAAATTCTAAATTCTAAATTCTAAATTCCTTTGTCTTCTTATCTTCTTGCGGCTTTTTCTTCTCGTCGTCTTGTTTTTTCTCCTCGTCTTCTCTTTCTTTGATTATTTGTTTAACTTGATCTTTAATTTTTTGATGTTTGGCTACTCCTTCATAAGCGTAACGATTATAACTATTGGTAATAATCAAACTTTCTAAATAACGCACCCTTTCAGCACCTCCAGGGTGGGTAGATAACCATACAGGAGGAGTGTTTTTCTGTTCGTTTTTCATTGTTACCATTAAATTACGCAAGCCATCAGCAGCATAACCACCTGCTGTTAATAACCGCGTCCCTAATCTATCTGCTTGACGTTCCATATCGCGGCTATAATCGAAAGTGAGTATTCTGCCAACTGTTCCTCCTAATGGAACATACTGAGTAATATTTGATATTAAATTACCTTGAGTTACTAGTTGAAATCCGTGGGAAAGTACTACATGAGATAATTCGTGTGCAATTAAACCCGCTATTTCAGCTTCCGAATTTGTTTTGGCGATCGCACCGGTATGTAGGAAGATTTTTCCGCCGGGTAAGGCGAAAGCATTGAGGTTTTCATCGGGAATTACAAAGAATTCGTATTCAAATTCATCTCTTCCGGCGATTTTAGCTAGTTTTTGCCCGATTTCGTTGATATAAGCGTTTACTTCTTTGTCTTCGATTAAATCCATCCGTTTTTTAGCTTGTTTGGCTACCGAACGACCTACTCCTTTTTCACCCTTTAACAAGATCATGGTAGAATCAAGAGCAGAAAAGGGACCGAGAAGACTTCCGGTGGCAGCATAACCCACAACACCTGTTATTATGTTGGCGATCGCGTTTCCTCTAGTTTCTCTACGGATGTAAGAAGTGTATTTTTTCAGCTTTTCATCTGCAATTTCAGTAAATTCCTTAGATTGGGGATTTTCGGGGTTGAGAAGGGCAAATTGACGCGCTGCTAAGGAGGCTTGCATCCATTTTTTTGCATCTGAAAGGGCATCAACTCTTACTTTTACTAATTCTGGTTGGTTGGGATAAAGTGATGTGGCTCTTTCTAATATTTCTAAAGCTTTTTTTTCTTGACCGTATTTTTTCAGAGCTTGAGCGTATTTTATATTTCCCGGAATAAATTCAGGATATTTTTCTACTAAAAGTTTTAACGGTACTAAAGTTCTAGTTTTTAAATTAGTGGCGATTCCCGCTTGCCCCTCCCGCCAAAAAACTTTACCTGCTGGAGATAATTGTGCGGGGTTAATTATGGCTTGTGATGCTGGTTGTATATCGGATGTATTTGTAAAAGGCTGTTTGGCTTGGCGGTATATTTTTTCTGCTTCTACTATCTTTCCCGCGAGATAAAGCTTGTCTGCTTCCATCAGTTTTTTCTGACGAGCTATTTCTTCAGGAGTCGGCTTTTCTTCTTCTTCTGCTTTTTCTAGTTCCGGTTTTAAGGGCGGTTTTTTCTTATCAGTAGATTCTGGATTGGTTTCTGTTTTAGGAGTTTTGATAATTACAGGGGGTTCTTCAGTGGCTGCAATTGGAGGAGATTGAGTCAGGATAATAAAAACAGAAGACAAAAACGAGATTAATACCCAATTGAAGCTGAGTATTAATGATTTCCATTGACGTTTCATGGCAAGTTGATTATTTTGAAGGGCTAATTAAGGGATTTCGATATTTTCTTGTAATAACAGAATGATAGCAATTTCACCAAAACTGATTTTAATCAAAAAATTTTTCTAGGGACAAAAAAAATCTGGAATTTGTGATAATATGTATATGGTGGGAAAGGTGCGGCCATATATACGCCTCAAGTAATCAATTAAAATGGTTTTCACCACAATTTAACCATTGAAGCCTTGAATAACAGTAATTGGTAATTAACTATTTTCTAGTAAAGATAGCGATCAGCAACGAAAGGGTGCCGGAGGCGATCGCAGTTTGATCGAAACTGATTTAAGTAAAAAAAGGGCTGAAATAAAAAAATATTTTTTCAAGGGACGAAAAAATCTGGAATTTGTGATAATATTTATATGGTGGAGAAGGTGCGGCCATATATACGCCTCAAAAGATTAACTTGAATGGTTTTCAACGCAATTCAACCATTCAAGCCTTTGAATAATAGAAATTAGTACTGATTAACGTTATTTTGCAACCCATTGATTTAGATGGCAAAGCGTTTCAAAGATAAACCTTGCTCTTGTGGGGGAGTAGATTCTACCTTGCTGGTTTTAGGTGTTGGAGTTGCCAAAGCTTGAGGAGTTGATTGAATTTTAACTTCAGGTATTGGAGTTAGCTGTGGTGAAGCAGTGACTTCAATTTCAATTTCAGGTGTTGAAGTAGGTTGTGGTGAAGCAGTTGGTTTAATATCAGCTTCAGGTGTTGGAGTTACCGAAGCTTGAGGAGTCGCTTCAATTTCAACTTCAGGTGTTGGAGTTGGTTGTGGTGAAGCAGCTGGTTGAATATCAGCTTCAGGTGTTGGAGTTACCAAAGCTTGAGGAGTCACTTCAACTTTAGCTTCAGGTGTTGGAGTCGGCTGTGGTGAAGCATTTGGTTGAATTTCAACTTCAGGCATTCGATCTGTCGGGGCTTGAGTAGTTGATTGAACTTCAATTTCAGTTGTTGGAGTAGGCTGTGGTGAAGGAGTTGGTTGAATTTCAACTTCATCTGATGGGGTTGGTGAGGTTGGTATGGTAATAAAATAGCTATTACCTTCTACAGGGGTTTTTGAAGATGTATCAGTAGGAACGACGACGTTATCCTCAGTTGGTGTAGGGGAAACAGTTGGTTTGGGTGATGGTGGCTGACTTTCAATTGCGGGTGTGTCAGGTGAAGCAGAGGTTGGATTTTGTTGTTCTTCCGCTTTTTCTTTTTGTTTATCTTCTGTTGGGGAAGGAGTTGGTGAAGGTGCTCCAGATTCTAGCTCCTGTTTTTGTTTTTCTTGTTTAACTTCATTTTGTTTATCTTCTGTTGGGGAAGCAGTTGGTGAAGGAGAAGCAGTTGGTGAAGGAGTTGGAGATTCTAAATCCTGTTTTTGTTTTTCTTGTTTAACAATATTATCTTGTTTAACTTCGTTTTGTTTATCTTCTGTTGGGGAAGGAGTTGGTGAAGGTGCTCGAGATTCTAACTCCTGTTTTTGTTTTTCTTCTTTTGGGGTTTGAGAAGGTAAAGATGTCTGAAAATTTTCAATTTCATTTTCCTTCGATGGAGATATAAGACTAGAAGGTAAAGAATCTCGTTCATTTTGAGATTGCGGTATTAAAGGAGCAGTATTAACCTCTTTTTCTCCTTCGATTATTGATTGTTTGGGAGTAAATTTAGTTTTTGATGAAGTGGGTTTGGGTTTAGGTTTGGGTTTATAATTTGGTATAGATTGAACTTGAATATCCTGAGATTTTTTAGATTTAGATTTAGATTTTGATTTAGCAGCTTGGGGAGTAACTTGAATATGATTCTCGTTGAAGAAAGGTATAAAAGGTAAAAATATAGGTTTGTTTTTACTATCTATTAATCTTCTAGGGGTAGAAGGTAAAAATATTTTAGGGTTTGAATTATTTGAATTATTAGTAATTTTAGGTTTTGTAGAAGTTGTGATGTTTTTTAAAGCATTATCTGGAACTTCTGTAGTAGTGAGAGTCGGTTTATTTCCATTAAAACTAGATTGGAAAAAGCTCCATCCGACAACACCTAAACCAAATCCAACTCCCATTAAACCAAGCAATCCCAAAGTCTGAACAATGGGAGAGCCTGATTTGCGAATGGTTGATGGTAGAGTCTCCGGTAATGCATCATAAGCCGAGTAAGCATTCGGTAATAACAGTACCGGGGATTTAATAGCTTCTAATGCCTCTGCTGCTGTTTGATACCGCTGACTAAAGTGATGGCGTACCATACCTGTTAAAACTTCGGCTAATTTATTGCTGACATTTGCCGAATCACGCCAGATTAATTCACCGTTATTGGGATTAAATGGTAATTCACGAGGTGATATGCCGGTTAAAGCTTGAATACCAAGCATTCCTACAGCATAAACATCGCTACATAATCTAGGTTTACCATTTGCTTGTTCGTCTGGCATATAACCGGGAGTACCGATGATCAAAGTGGAATTAACATCCCCTTGTTGGTTTTTTGCCAAACCTTTAATTTCTTTTACCGCACCAAAATCAATCAGCACGATTTTACCGTCTTCACGACGGCGCATAATATTTCTTAACTTAATATCGCGATGAATTACATTATTCTGATGAACAAAGCTTAAAACTTCTAATATTTCTTGTAAAAGCTTAATTACCTTTTCTTCACTCAATCGATGGCGCAGTTTGATTTCTTTGCTTAAATCATGTCCATCTACGAATTCTTGAACCAAATAAAATTCGTCATTTTCTTCAAAATGCGCCAGCATTTCGGGAATTTGCTTGTGTCCCTTACCCAAACGATAGAGTACTTGTGCTTCTCGATCAAACAACTTTTTGGCAATCTGCAAAATTGTGTTATTGGATTGCCGAGTTTTTAGTTGTTTAACTACACATTTAGGATTTCCTGGTAAATCCATATCTACCGCAAGATAGGTGACACTAAATCCACCACGTCCCAGTTCTTTCAGAATTTTGTAGCGATTACGGAGAATCGTGTCTGTCAGCATCTGATTAACCTATCAGGAATTGAGAATGCCCTTAATGTTGACAAAAGACATTTGTTATTTCAGTTCGGATAACCACCTTACTTGTAACTCTTACCGAGCAATTATAAAACAAACTCAGAACCAAGAGCCACAGGTTTAAGGAATGGTTTATTTTTTCAAAGTTAATTCTATATGAATTTTTTGAATTTATTCAATCGTGTTTGATCCTCAGTTGGGGGAAGAGCTTCTCCCTATACTGGATAATCACCCTTAAAAATCAATCCCGTAACCACTAACTTGCATGTTAATACATTTTTTGCTTTTTTCTTTAAAAATTAAAATACATAAATTGTGTATCAAAGCTTGTATTTTAGCTTTATAAACTTTGTATTTGGCTGAAATGTCATCTATATTACGGATATCGATAGCAATACTAGTTACCTTCAATCATCTAAAACCACTGCGAACGCCATGGATAATTTTATATAACTTAATTACTGTAACTAAAGGCAGTTGGGAAACCATGGATTATTGCTAATTATCTTATTTTCTGATGTAAACTCATACCCCAAAGGCATAAGGAAGAACCTTTTAGGTGAGAAATGGAGAATTTTATTGCCTTTTAACTCAAAGAACGAAATTTAATTTCTGATTATGGCATCCAATAACTTATCCCCACCAAACCTAATCACATCGGTACAAGGTAATCCTGTTTCTGCTTCTACTTGAGCGATCGCCATTTTAGCAGTTTCTGGATCAAAATTACTAGTATTTAAAGCAATGCCAACTACAGGTACAGATGCAAAGGCACCGGCACCACTAGCAACCATTTCATATAATTTAACGACTTCAGTTAAAGGGGGAATTGGCACTCCTTCAATCACTTGATTTTGTCCAAGACGATGTACCAAAATCATCTGAGTAGGTTGAGAACCGCGTATTAAAGGTAGGGTGGCCGTGGAACTTGGATGCAATAAGGAACCTTGACCTTCAACCTGTAAAATATCATAATTTTTGCCGTAACGCATTACTACTTGTTCTACTGCACCGGCAGCAAAATCTACCCGCACGGCATCTAAAGGTACACCATCACCTTCCAACATTAAACCGGTTTGTCCCGTGGCGATAAACTTGGTACGCAAACCCCGCAACCGCGATGAACGATGTAACTCTAAACTAGTGGACATTTTACCAACAGCCATATCGGTTCCTACTGTCAACACTCGGCGACAAGAAAGATTTCTCGCTGCAAGAGTACAAACACTTATATTTGATGGCTCTTTACGAACATCCCAAATTAATTGTCCTGGTTTCAACAAAGTCTTTAATTCTGGACTAATACCCAAAGGAGTATGTAAACCGTTGATAATTGATATTCCTCCCACCAAGGCATCTTTAATTTCATGCCAATAATCATCCGGTAAACTACCGCCTTTAGGAGCAATACCGATTACCAAAACCTGTGGCCCAAATCGAAGTGCATCTTTTACTGAGGCAACAATGGGCACATCACGCTTAATACCTGTCAATTCTGGTAAAGATTCACCAGGAGAATCGCGATCGATCGCAACAACGATGGGCGCTTCACTATAGCGTAATAAAGATAACCCTGTTTTTCCATGAGTTCCGCGAATTCCCTCATGTAGTAAAATGGCAATTTTTTGATTAAGCGGCAAACGCACTCAGTTTTACTCCCAACCCTGGTAAATTATTTGGTAAGATTCGACCTTCTTCAATAAATGCACCGTTAAAAGGATCGTCAATTAAATTCAGGTGACTATCCAAGTCTAAATAATCGGCTAATGGTGCTAATTGTAAAAGAGCTGTATTTGCCAGGGCACTATCAGAATAGCACCCGAACATTATTTGTAAACCACAGGCGCGGGCTGTATGTATCATCCGCATCGCCTCTGTTAATCCCCCAGATTTCATCAATTTGATATTAACACCACCAGCACATTGTGCAATATTTGGAATATCAGCGCTAGTAAAGCAGCTTTCATCTACAAAAATAGGTAGAGGAGATGATTTTTTTAATTCGATCAATTTTTCTTCTTCTCCCTGTGGTAAAGGCTGCTCTACATACTTGACACCCATATCGGCAAGTATAAAGCACATTTGTTGGGCATCTGACAAATTCCAACCGCCATTAGCATCGACGTATAATTGTGGTGTTGGTGCTTCTTGACGTACAGCATGAAGCATTTTGCGATCGGCATCAATACCATCAGGGTTTCCCAATTTTACTTTTAACATTTTCACATCCATGAATTGCAGCCAATCTCTCACCCTTTTTCTTGCGCCTTCGGGAGAATTAATACCGATAGTCACAGAAACCGGTGCGATCGCATTTTGATTAAGCCCCCACATTTGCCACAAGGGCAATTGGGCACGCTTTCCCATCCAATCGTGTAAGGCGGTATCTAAAGCGGCTTTGGCTGCAGAAGGTATTTGTGCTTGATTTAATATAAGTTCAATTTCCTGACGTTGTGATGGATGCTTTTTTTGTAAACTAGGGGCAATTTGTAATATAGATTGTTGAATAATTTCGGTAGATTGTGGATAATTACCAACACTAAAGGGTGATGCTTCTCCCCAGCCTTCGATGCCATCTTCTGATATTTTCACCCATACATTGGTTGTTTTGGCTGTGGTACCCCGACTAATTGTCAAAGGGAAGCGTTTGTTTACGGTGAATGTTTCTAGGTTGATTTGCATAATAGGGAATGGGGCATGGGGCATGGGGCATTGGTAAAAGTACCCTCGTTAATTAGTTTATATTAAGAGTTTTGTGTTATAAATAATTTTTTTGAAACGCAAAGGTACGCGGAGGTTGAACGCAAAGTTCCGCTGAGAATAAGATAAGATTTTTGTGTTTATTTTTGGTTAAAATTGCAAAAACTGATAATAAGTTAGCTGTTAGCTGTTATCAGTTAGGATTTGAAATTATTACGTTTAATGTTTGATTTATTATGTCTAATTTAAAAAAATGGCAGATTTTACAATCAGAAATGGCGTTGAATCATCCTTGGTGTAAGGTCAGACGAGATGAAATAATGTTACCTAATGGACAAGTAATTGATGACTATTTTGTTTATTATAGACCGGATGTCGCGATAATTTTACCAATTACTGACAATGAAGAAATTGTTTTTGTGAGGCAGTACAGACACGCGGTAGGTGATTTTTTTATAGAACTTCCTGCTGGTAGTTTTAATCCGGAACAAGAAAGTGGTAAAGTTGCTGCTCTAAGGGAACTTGAAGAAGAAACTGGTTATGTCGCGTCGGAGGTTAAGAAGATAGCAACGTTTTACGATAAACCTAGTAAGGATACTAATCAATTACATTTATTTATTGCAGAAAATGTTGTCAAAACTGGTAAGCGGAATTTAGATATTACAGAGGAAATTGAAGTTATCTTGATTCCTCAAAATGCCGTTTTAGAAAAAATAGTTAAAGGTGAAATTTCTGTTGCGGGAACTGTGGCGGCTTTGTTTTTGGGTTTAAATTTTATTAAATAAAACATTAGGCATTGGGTATTGGGCCGAAGGGCATTGTAATTTTTAGCTAATTTTGTTCTATTGGTTTATTCAGAATACCAATTAACACGCGTAATAATGATTCTAATTCCTCTGGAACCCGATATAATTTAATATCTTGTATGACCTTTTTTTCTTGACGATAAAAGATTCCAAATCGCCAATCTTCTCCAGTGGTGACTGCACCATATAATGCTGTAACTGGAGAATCAATCCATAAGTCTAAAGCGATTAATTCTACTGCTAATTGGGTAAATCCTCGACTCAAATCCGATTGTTTGGCTTCTATGACTATTAGAGCGTTCGATGAAGAAATAAAATAATCGAAACTACCTTTTAAAAATTTATTAACATTAACTGGATACTCAATATTTAATTCAGATTGAGTTTCAGCACAAATTTCTAGTAAAGTTGGTGCAATCAATACCTCCCGACGTGCTGCTTCACTAATCGGATTAACATATTTAAGATTACGGGGTAAATAACGATTCAAAAAATCAATACAATTAATTTCACCCTCATATTTTGGTAATTGTAATTGAGAACGTAAATAAGTACATCCTAATTCCAACAAAATATCTGCTGGTGCGTAAGATAACTCGAAATATTTACTAAATGTATAACTTACCCCTGGTTGTAGGATGGGTTGACGATTCATGAAATGTAAATAATCAAGGATGAAAAAAAATAAAGCCGTTTACAGCATATTTCATCAAAGTGAGGTATCTTCCGCGAGCGGGCAGGATACCCGTACCACAAGAGTTTAATAATTAATGGTTGTACCTCATGTACAAGCATTGTGCTGTATTTTATGGGAGATGGGGAGATTACTCCCCCTCCTAAATGTTAACTCTGACTATCAAAAATCAACTAAAATCAATCTAAAATCAAAAATCAATCTAAAATCCCGACAATCGATCATCTTCGCCACTGTTGCAAAATATAGTTATAAAAAGCTTCTTTATCAACTTTGTCCATCACAAAAACTTTCCGCCCTCCAGGTACAATTTTTATTCTTCCTTGACTCCTTCCTTCAGTTATAATTTCTGTTTCTACTTTTTTTAATCGAAAAAACTCTGGATGTGCTAAATAAGCTGTTGCTAATACATCCCAAAAATAATAATCTTGGGAAATTACTAAAGCATAACATTGTCCGGCTAAATCTGATATGGGATAGTTTCTTTGTTTACCCATTTGTTGCACAATTTCTGATGTCACCGGCACGTTATTAGTAATATCTAAAGGACACATAATAATTTCAATTTGAGTATCCCATACCCGCCCTACTGAAATCGGATCCCAATAAGCATTCCACTCTGCTGAACCATCTTGCCCAGGTTGCCAATTTTTCTCGATGTTTCCGGGTACGTTTAATGCACCTCCCATCCACACAATTTGTCGAATATTGGCTTCGATATCTGGTGCTTTTTGTAACGCCGTAGCAATATTTGTTAAAGGACCAGTTGCCATTATTGTTACGGGTTCATGAACTGATTCCAGTACTTTCACGGTGAAGTCTTCACCAGGTTCTGTAACTAGAGGTGTAGTAATAGTTTCTTGTTGATTAAGTATGGGTAAATGATCGACTACAAAGGAATCGCGACGGTAAAGATAGGGAAAGGGATTAATGCCACGTACTTTACTTTCTGCTACGGGAATATGATCAAATCCCATTAAATCGAGAATTTTACGAGTAGCGCTAACTGCTGGTTGTGCATAACAATCAGCGGCTGTCACTACAATACCAAGGGGTTGGATGTTATCCATTGTCATCAGCAACATTGTTGCTAAATAATCATCCACACCGCCGTCATGATCCATTAATACGAGTTGCTTTGACATCACATGATTACTAATCTAGTAGCCAAATATTAATCATATAGGATCTGTTCAACATTGTTACAAACTCTACATCGGAATAGCATCATTCATACAAAAAATAGCAGCACTTGAAAGGGCTGCTGATGAAGAAAAAGTTTCAATTAAAATTATTCTTCTGTTGGATTAAATGGTAGAGAGGAATGTTGTTGATTTATAAGCAAATTTCCATCTTCGTCTTGGATGTACCCGAAAGTATACTCTACTTTAGTTTCTTTACCGGTATTAGCATCGGTGAAATAATAGTTCCCCATAGCCATAGCACGATGACAATCAAGACTAATTGCTGCGTTTTCAAATCGCACTTTACTCCAAGGTTGAAGAGCAAACCCCTCATCTTCGGAAATATTTCCTCCAACAAAGTAGGATAAAGCATCTTCTTCTGTTAGACGAAATTGCTTTTGAGCAGCTTTTGTTGGCTTAAATAAAACATGACCTTCATCATAAGCGTATAATGTATCTACAGTTTCTTCTGCTAAGGCATTAAAGTCTTCTCCATCCTTTTCTGCCTCACCGATGTCAACAATGGCATCACCCCAAGTTTTTTGTGCATCAATTACGTCTTGGCGGGTAATACAGTTGTCTGATGCTTGTGAATATGCATTTCTAGCTAATGCTGTATTCTGGAGGTAAGTGGCAGCCAAAATACCTCCTGTAGTCAATAATGAAGCTAATCCGACTAATTTAAATAGTTTCATTCTTGCTTTATATTTGTGTCCCTGAAACGAATTGCTTAAATTTGGTCAATGGGAAAAAATGCCTAATTTTGACCATTTAAACTAATATTAAATATATCATAAATTGGAATTTTATAATATTCATAAACTCCACGAAAAACATGTATAAATTCCTTTTAATTCCGATAAAAAGTTATTAATATAACTAAAAATATTGTCAATTTTTACTAAATTAACATTGGTGATTTCCGGTGTTTATATACGATAATGATGTGAATAATAAGACTTATTAAATATCGTTTTTTTTGATATGTAACAATAATTTTATGTAAAAAGCAGGGAAATTCCTTATAGGAAAGCAAAAGACAATACAAAAAAATAGCAGTTATGAATTGATCGTAACTGCTAAAAATATAACTTATGTGGAATTAAATTTACCATTAAATCCCTTAGTTATTTTTGAGTAGGATTAAATGGTAAAGAGGAATGATGTAAATCGATCAACAAATTTCCCTGTTTGTTTTTACGGTATCCAAAAGTATATTCCACTTTCGTTTCTTTACCAGTATTAGCATCGGTGAAATAGTAATTTCCCATTGTCACGGCATCACTACAACCAATGCTGATTCCGGCGTTTTCAAATCTGACTTTACTCCAAGGTTGGAGGGCAAATCCATTATCTTCTGGAACAATACCTTTGACAAAGTAGGATAGTGCTTGCTCTTCTTTTAAACGAAACTGCCCTTGTGAAGCTTTTGTAGGTTTAAATAAAACTGTACCCTCATCATAACCATATAGTTTATCAACAGTATCTGCTGCTAATGCTTTGTAATCTCCTCCATTCTTAAATGCCTTACCAATGGCAACAATGGCATTAGCCCATGTCTGTTGAGCATTGGTGACATCTTTCTCGGTAATACAATTCTTTGCATTGGAATCGGTGTTGTTACCTGAAGATGTATTCTGGCAAGAGGCAGCTAAGATACTTCCTGGAATCAATACTAAGGCTAATGCTGCCACTTTCAATATTCTCATTTTCATTTTTTGATTTGTGTAGTTGTAAAAACCCGCTCAATATTAGTTCGATTTTGCAAAATGTCTAACTCTCAAAGCTTCAAATAATGTTAATTATTCATAAAGTTGAGCTTGAGAATATTTATCTACTTATAATCAATCATACAAACAGCCAGAAATCATACTTGTATATATACAGGAATGGCCGCAATTGTCACAAGACTTAGGTGGTGGCGTACCCTCATTGCCTTATTATTACCTTAAGTTGGGAGTCAGTGTACAAGCACCACTAAAGGAAAATATGCCAGTTGCGGCCATTCCTAATATAGTAATATTTACTAATGTTACTGCTTTCCCGGTAGAAGATTACCTATTAATTTCGACGGTTTTTCACGAGTTTAAGCCGATTTAAATCGGTCTTTTTTGTGCGGGAAGGGAGTAAGATATAAAAAAACCTGTTATTGATGGGTTTTGCTGTCGGACAACCTAGTCTATACCTATACTCGGATTATTTCACTGAATTCTTGATACAAATCAAATACAAATATATCGATCGCAAATTTTATCTGTGACGGTGGCACATTCAGGTACGACATGATTTTTAAAATATAGCGCTATAGTTAATTTATCTAAAAACTGCTGTAATCAATGAAAAATTAGTTGATTCTGGTGTAGTTGAAGCGATGATTTTGCCTTGGGAGATGACGTAGCGGGGTTTATTACGAGTACGGATGGCATCATAATAATCCTTGGCATCTAACACAATTAGGGATGCGGGTTTACCAACTTCGATACCATATTTTTCTTCTAAGTGTAATGTCTTGGCTGCATTGGTTGTCACCATTTGATAACAGGTGTTGACTTCTTCGCGCCCTGTCATATGACAAATATGTACTCCCATATGAGCCACATCTAACATATTTCCCGTGCCTAAACTATACCAAGGATCTTGAACGCAATCGTGACCAAAACTGACGTTTAAGCCATTTTGCCATAGTTCTTTGACTCTAGTGACTCCCCGGCGTTTTGGATAGCTATCAGCTCGTCCTTGTAAAGTAATGTTAATCAAGGGGTTGGCAATAAAATTAATTTGGGCGCGTTGCAAAAAACCCATTAATTTAAAGGCATAGGCATTATTATAGGAACCAAAAGCAGTGGTATGGCTGGCTGTGACTCGACTACCAATTTGTGTATGAATAGCGGCGGCGGCGACGACTTCTAAAAAGCGCGACTGCTCGTCGTCAATTTCGTCGCAATGGATATCAATTAAACGATTATATTTTTCTGCTAATTCAAATATTCGCTTTATCGATCGCACTCCATCTTCCCGTGTTAATTCATAATGGGGAATTCCTCCCACTGCATCGGCACCCATTTCTAGGGCTGTTTCTAATAATGTTTTGTTTTGAGAATGGGAGTAAATTCCATCTTGGGGAAATGCTACGACTTGTAATGTCATCCAATTTTTAACGCGATCGCGCAATTCTAATAATGCTTTTAAGGCAATTAATTGTGGTTCGCTGACATCCACATGGGTTCTGACGAATAATATACCTTGAGCGGCTTGCTCTTTCAACATATTTAGGGCGCGATTTGTCACATCTTCCAAGGAAAGTGTTTTTTTGCGATCGCCCCAAATTTGAATTCCTTCAAATAGGGTACCACTTTGATTCCAACGCGGCTCTCCTGCTGTTAATACTGAATCTAAATGAATGTGTGACTCTACAAAAGGTGGTGAAATTAATTTTTCTTCTAAATCGATTTCTTGAGGAGCAGATTGGTTTAAATTAGGCTTTATTGCGGTAATTTGACCATTTTTTATGCCAATATCTAGAATTTTGCGCTTATCTGTATCAAATGAAAGTAATTTACCGCGACGTAGAATTAAATCATAAGTATGTTCGGTCATTCTATTTTAGATTTTAGATTTTAGATTGTCATATTTTTAACACAAGGTTTGATATTAAATCTGTTGGCATGGGAATTATATTTTTTTAACGCAAAGGAGCGCAGAGGGAAGCGCGGAGGGGCGCAGAGTTTTTCTGAGGTAATTCTCGCACATTGCGATCGCAGTTAGATATATTAATAATCCTTGAGAACTCAAATCTTGCACCAAAGTAATAGTACTGATAAATTTATTTTTTAATAAACATCATATTTTTTCAATAAAACGAAAAATTAGGATTATTAGCCTGTGTAGGCAGGCTTTGTTTGTATAGCCTCACAAGAGATAGGGTGTAGGTGGATGCTGGGTTGAGTACAGTGGCTCATAGGGAATTCCTAATTCATAACTCTGTCTCGTAAAAATTGATCGAATTCATTTCTATCAGGTAGAGAAGGTTGTGCGCCGGATTTGGTTGCTGCTAATGCACCTGCGGCACTACCCCATATTACAGCTTGACGTAAGGAAAGTCCCTCGGAAAGTGCTGCTGCTAAACCGCCGTTGAAAGCGTCTCCTGCGGCTGTGGTGTCTACTGTTTTCACAGAAAATGCTGGCATAAAAAAACTTTCTGAGGGCGTACAACAATAAACGCCTTTTGCACCAAGTTTAACGATCGCACATCTTACACCTTTTTGTAATAAAACCTCGGCTGCTTTTTTTGCGGAATCTTCTGTGTTTACTGGAAATCCTACTAATTGTGCTGCTTCAATTTGATTTGGTGTCAGAATATCTACTAATGAATAAAGTTGTTCTGGTAACTCTGATTGTGCTGGTGCGGGGTCGAGAATTACTTTTACTCCTGCTTTTTGAGCTTCTTGTGCTGCTGCAATTACGGCTGGTATGGGAATTTCTAATTGCAATAATAGTGCTTGTTTTCCAGGTAATAACTGTGACAGTCTTTCTACATCTTGGCGATCGACGTTTCCATTGGCACCGGGAATAACGACTATTTGATTTTCACCGGCATTATCTACGATAATAATTGCCACACCGGAGCTTACTGTTTGATCGAGAAATAGGTTATCTGTTTTAACTCCTGCTGTTTGTAGATAGTTAATAAGTTCCTCACTAAAACTTTGTGTGCCGACACGTCCGACAATTTCAGTAGAAATGCCTAATTTAGTGAGTGCTACTGCTTGATTTGCGCCTTTACCACCTGGTGCTTTAAAAAAATCATTTCCTAACAAGGTTTCGCCACTCATCGGTAAATGAGGTGCTGTTGCTACTAAGTCTATATTAATGCTACCGAAGACAATAATACTCATCTCTATTTTTCGATTTTATATTTTATATTTTGGATTAAAATTTAAGATTGAGCAAGATTCGATTTTATATTTTAGATTATATGATTGGAAAATTTGGGAACTTTTAAATATTTTGTATTGTCAATTGAATGAGGTTTCACTGTTTAGAATTTTTTAGTTTGCGATCTTTGATATAATTTTTCTCAACCTACAATGTTTAATATCCTTTCCGGATACATTGGAATGATAAAAAAAATCGCGAAAAAAACTCTGCATCCCGAGGTAGTTACTTCCGCGCTCCGAGGCTGTAAATATATATAATCCCGATGACAACGGATTTAATATAACTAGTTAATTGTGGCATATTCAATTTCAGCCATTATAATTTATATTTAAAATTGCAAATAAATTGTTGTAATTAGATTGGAATCATCAATTAAACTCATGAAAAAAATATTTGTTGCTAGTTCAATTTTTCTAGTATTTGCCGGATGGGGATTGCAGTCAAAGTTAAATAGTGTCAATGCTCAAACGGCTCCTGTAGTTGTTGAAACTCAAAAGCAAAATACTAAGATAAAAACTGCAAAAATTCCGGAATTAGAAGTTATTAGTACGGGAACTGGCACAAAAGAAGAATTACGTTTTAAACCGGCAGTAGGTGCTAAACAAACTATAAATGTCACCTTAAATAAGGACACTTTAATGTCCATTGGTGAATTTAAAATGCCTAGAGCAAAATTACCGGCTTATATTATTACTTTAGATTCTACTGTTACGAAGGTAGAACCAAATGGAGATATTCATTATGATATTGCATATTCTGATGTCAAAATCCAAGGGGATGCTCAAACCCGTCCCCAATTAATCAAAGTTATTAGCAAGCAAATAGAACAATTAGAAAACTTTAAAGGTTCTGCTATCATTGATAATCAAGGTAGAGCCAAGAAAGTTAGCTATATAATTCCAGAAACAGTAGATATAAATATCAAATTCCTTGTAGAACAATTATCCAATTCCTTACAACAATTATCTTCACCAGTTCCCCAAGAAGCAGTGGGAACAGGAGCAAAATGGCAGGTTAATTCCGATGTTAGTATTAACGGTATTAATCTCAAACAAACTACTACTTATGAATTAGTAAATATCAAAGATGGTGTTGCTACTCTAAATGTTAATTTACAGCAAAAAGAAATATCATCTCAAGTAATTGATTATCCTGGATTACCTTTAGATGGTATTTTAACTCTACAATCATTTAAAGGTAATGCAAAAGGAAAAGCTAGAATACAGCTTGATAAAGTAATGCCGGTAAGTTCTGAACTTTCCTTGCTTGCTGATAGTGAATATATTGGTAAAAATATCAATACTTTGGAAGAAACTCTGATGACTTCCAAATTAATGATGGATCTGAATATTCAGGGTAAATAATTTCCTGTAAAAATCAAATACTAATGTAGAGAGGCAAGGGTATCGCTTCTCTACATTTTTTTTCAGATATATCTATTTTTTACCCATAAAATTATCGATATTTAAATTTTTAATTTTATTCTTTTTCTTCCACACCACAAAACCTAAACTAAATAATGCCAAACCGGATATAGAAGATGCTTCGGGAATTGGTTTCGCTTGACTGATGACTGTTACATTTTTATCTTTTGCATCACCAGTAAAATATACATAATTAAAAGCTTGTTTATCATCTAGTACGCTGGCACGTAAAAATAACCCACTCCAACGCGCAACAGTTTCTACCGCTACATCTTGAGGTATTGTTGGTGTATTAGGGTCTGGAAATGGACCATCAGGATTATTATTATTAGTAATACCGTAGTGATTTGCACCTAAAATGCTAATTAAAGCTTTGGGAGGATTTTGAATATTATCGTAGGTTTTCTGCGCTCGGAAAGGAAGAGCTACACCTTCGCTAGTTCCTTGTAATAGTGCCGTAGCAATTCCAGAATTGTTGATGGGGATAAATTCATCTGTAGGTTGTCTGCGGAGGTTTGTACCAAAAAACACCCCTGCAACTAATTCCTCGGGTTGCTCAAATGAACCTTCACATATAAGTGGAATACAAGTATTTGCGATCGCAGATAATCCAACACCACCGCCAAAAGAATGACCTAATAATGCTAATTTATCTGTATCAACAATGCCTTTTATCGGTGAAGTCAGATTAGTATTTTCTACTTTCATCTCCTCCAAAATATCTTCTATTTGGGAAGTTTCAGCAAAAAGCCCCTTTCCACCAAATCCTGCAATTTCTCGCTCTCTATTTGGTACAACTACCACAAAACCATAGCGAGCTACAATGCTGGCATATTCAGAATAACTTGATTTATCTACATTGGCACCTTGCAATAACAAAGCAACGGGAAAGGAATTTTTAGCATTGTTTGAATCTCTAACCTTAGGAAAGTAAATATCACCTAAATCGTTATTGCCAGAGATAGTGGTGCTGTAGCTTCCGAAATCTTGATAAATAGGCGCTGGGTTGAACTTTGCTGCTTTAGCCGTTTGCGTCATACCCGAAACAATCAATGCTGCACTAGCAGATGCTATTGATAAGGCTTTAAGCTTCGTCACCGCCGATTGCTCCTTATGTAAGTATTATTATATAAACTAGCAGTTAGATTAACTAATTCTGTTTTAATAAACAAGTGATTTCACGGAAGATTCAGTTAAGCTGTTACGCATTTAAGTTGTATATTTAGGAATATT
>DESS01000352.1:0-2219 GCA_002361335.1 Richelia sp. UBA3308 | reverse complement strand
ATTAAAAATGCACAACAGCTTATAAATGACGAATAACTCGACAAGGATTACCAACAGCAACAACTCCATCAGGTATATCTTTGACAACTACACTTCCTGCACCAATAGTAGTATTGTCACCAATTGTCACTCCTGGGCAAATAATTGCACCGCCACCAATCCAAACGTTATTACCAATTTTCACAGGGGAAGCAAGTTCTTTTCCAGTTAAACGAATTTCCGGTTCTATTGGATGATATGCTGTATAAATTTGGACATAAGGAGCGCACAAAACATTTTCACCAATTTCTACGATATTACAGTCTAAAATTACGCATCCAAAATTCATGTAAAAGTTATCGCCGACGTAAATATTGCTGCCATAATCGCAGTGAAAATGTGGTACTATTTTTATATTTTGTCCTACTTTACCAAATAATTCTTGAAGAATTTTCTTTGGTATTTGACTATCTTCTTCTGTTGTAGAATTATATATTCGTAGCAAACGACGCGCTCGTTTACTATCTTCACTCAATTCTTTGTCTTGAGGAAGATATAATTCATCTGCAAGCATTTTTTGTTTTTCTGTCTTTTCTATCATCGTAAATTCACCCCGAGCACTTAAATTTTATTAGCAATTTATTTGAATGAAAAATTTTATTTTTATCACCTGATTATCCCATAATTTATATAATTATTTAAACTTTGTATTTCATTCAAATATCTTTTAGATTTCGGAATTTCAGTCTACAGTGAAGATTATTCGACTGCTATTTTCGTTCATATTAAGATACTTTACATTTAATAAAAAGTAGTATTGACATTCAACCGATTGTCTTGATGGTATTTTAATACTAAAATTATAATATTTTGTATCTTTTTTTCATTGCAAGATAACACAAGATTAATAATAATATTTATGAGAAATATATGTATATAATCTAACTGAAAAAAATATTAAATAAAACAGGGAGAATTAAAAAAATGCCTTTTCGGATATTAAGTCTGGATGGTGGAGGAATTAGGGGAATAGTTGCGGCAAAAATATTAGCTAATATTGAAAATCTGATTAATCAACCGTTAAAGGAGTATTTTGACTTAATAGTAGGAACTTCTACAGGCTCTATTGTAGCAGCTGCGATCGCCACAGGACGTAGCAGTGAAGAAATAGTCGATTTTTTCAAAAATAAAGGTTCAATTATCTTTCCTTATCAAAGTCTTTTTTCTTTAAAACGAATTCCTTTACTATTAAAATACGGTATATCCGCTCCCAAGTATTCTGACAATAATTTGATTCAAGTTTTGCAAGATACTTTCGGTAACACAAGACTATTTGATATTGGTACTTCCCCACGGCTATTAGTAGTATCTTATGACACGATTGAACGGAATCCAATTATTTTTAAAAGCTGGCGACCTGATAAACCCTATGGTAATGTACCTTTATGGGAGGTATGTGTATCTTCGGCATCGGCTCCTACTTATTTTCCTGCCCATAAATTAGATAAAAGAGTTATTGGAAATGTCAAAGATGCGAGTATAAATACTATTTTTTTGAACAATTATGAATCTACCGTTGATGGTGTGTATGAAAATGCCGAAATTAGAATCACTGACGGTAAAGGTAGCGGACAAACTCGGATTATTAAAAATTATATTGGTTCTATTAGAAAAGCAACTGTAAAGCCTGCTTGGGATAGAATTCCCGATAAAACATCTACTTATTCAATTAAAAGTATATACTCCGCAATTGATGGTGGAGTTGCAGCAAACAATCCTTCTAGTTGCGGTATTGCAGAAGCATTACGCTTTGGTTATTCAAATGAAGAAATCATTGTACTTTCCATCGGTACAGGAGATAGAACCCAAATTATTCCTTTTGAAAAAGCCCGAGCTTGGGGTTTAGTACAATGGGCACAACCAATTGTTGGAGTCTTATTTGATGCTTCATCTGATGTATATGAGTATATTAGCAGGCAAATAGTTCACTCTTCTATTGTGCGTTTACAATTTAAGCTTGATAAGCACTTAACTGGTAAACCTTTAAGCGACGATTTAGACGACGCTAGTGAAGAAAATATTATTAATTTACTTGAAGCAGCGGATGTTTATATGAATCTACCGGAAGTCAAAGCGAGGGTAAAACGGTTTTTAAATAGTTAGTTGTTAGTTATTAGTTATTAGTTGTTAGTTGATAGTTGTTAGTTATTAGTTATTACCAATGCCCAATGCCCCATGCC
>DESS01000165.1 GCA_002361335.1 Richelia sp. UBA3308 | reverse complement strand
TGTAGAGACGCGATACCCTTGCGTCTCTACATTTATCGGAATAAGGGGGTGAGGTTAAGCGGGACGATTTCAAATTCGTCTACCTATACCTAAAGAAATATGCCTATTGATTACCGATTTTTTTGTGACAATTTTGTTTGTGGTATATTTTTGAACTATAAATACGGAACGAATATTGTCAAAATGAAGCCTTATGTAGACGAAGCAAAACACTGCTCAAACTAAACAAAGGAGACAGGTTGATGAATATCAAAGCTATTGCTTTAGCATCCGTTATTGGTTTATCCGCACCAGCTATTGCAGAAGTTATTACCGCAAACAGTGCTTCTGCCATGCCCACAGACTTCGTTCGTGCAAAAGGTACCTTTGCTGATTTGAGCCAGGAATGGGAAGTTCGTTTGTACATAGACACATTTGGGGTTTATTCCTACGAAGCTTTCAACACAAAAAGCGGCAGTTCATTGACATTAAAAAATCCTGAAGTTTCACGAGAAGAACAAGCCTATAAATATACTTTCAAAAGTGGTAAGTATCGCTATCAAGTAATCTACAATACTTCCAAACCTAAAGCGATTGCTCTCTACGTATTCAATCCCAGTGGTAAAGTGATTCTAAATCGCGAAATGTTTAAGGGTTATGCTCGTCCCCAAGGAACCTTTATTGATGCAAACCAGGAGTGGATTGTCAGCCTTCATATGAAGGAGTCTGGAACCTACATCTACGAAGGCGAAAACACAAAAACTGGTTCTAAATTAACCTTGAAAAATCCCAAAGTTTCACGGGAAGAACGAGCTTATAAATATACTTTCAAAAGTGGTAAGTATCGCTATCAAGTAATCTATAATCCTGCTAACGAAGAAGCGATCGTTCTTTACGTTTTCGATCCTAATGGCAAGAAAATCTTAGCACGCGATTTGATATTAGACTAGTAGCGCTGCGCGGAAGTCAAAAGTATCAAGGTAATAAGTCAAAAGTATCAAAAGTTAAGGTAAGAATTATTATTTTCTTTAATGTTTCAAGTTTTTGATATGGGTAATACCCTGCAAGGGTATCGCTACAAGAGCAAAGCCTGCGAAGGCAGGCTAAATAACTCTTATAGCCTGGCTTCGGCAGGCTTTGCTACTATAGCCCCAGGCTTTAGCCTGAGGGCTTTTTGAAAAAATGGAATGCTCCCCTTAAAAATCAGGTCGGAGATAATGTATCTCTGACATTTTTTATTAAATATAGAAGTATCAGAATTATTAAATGGAGTAGTTAATTTAGATGAATCTAGGGCATAACATCATCATGTTTCAACTGTAAATCTAGAAATAAATAAGAAGAAATTATATCTCCTAAATGATATTGTTGCTGCTGATATATACCATCAACTAATTGACATACGATAAAAGTTGGTTGTTTTGGATTTCCTATAAACTGCAAACCACCCAAAGCACGAAAATCAATAATCCAATATTCAGATATCCTTAACAAACTATATTCTTCCACTTTTCTTGCGTAATCGTCTTGCCAATTAGTACTCACGACTTCTGCAACTAATTTGATAGTATCACCTCTACAAATAATCGGTTCTTTTTCCCAAAGTGGCTCTTGTTTTAGCTTTTCTTTATCCAGAACAATTACGTCTGGGCGTAATGCTGTTGCTTCTGCTGCGGGTGGTTTAATTAAACAAGTTTTAGGAATCAACCAATTCAAATTAAAGCGAAAAATTTCAGCATAAACTCTACCAGCAATATATCCTGAAACTTCTTCATGAGGGCCAGTTGGTTCCATGTCACGTAATTCTCCGTCGATTAGTTCGTAACGAGCGTTATCTCCATATTCAGTAATAAATTGCTCGAAAGTCAGAAGTTTCGCTGGAGTGTAAGTCATAACTCATATTGTGAGCGGGAAATAGTTTTATTTTAGCGAAGACGTGACAATCAACTTATAGCTATGGAAATTTTACATTAACTAATTAAAGGTCAATTTAACAAATTATTATTCTCACAAACGCGCTTTTTTACAGTCTCCCAGTTAAAAATTACGGAGTTAGTACGAGCAGGGATGCCCGTACCACAACACTGTATTTAACCCAAGTCAAAACCGCTATATTAATATCATGTATTTGTTTGTACTTGCTAATTATGAGTATTTTTAATACACTTCAATACTGAAGTTAAATTGCAAATATATTGATTTAATAATGTTTCCTCGTAAAAAAAAAGATGAGTTTCACCTCAGACGTACTGGACGTTATGTTGTACCACGAAATAATTTTAATCGCTGGCTTATTAAAAAATTAAAACAAGTTCCCAGTGAACTTAAACAATTGAGTTTATTAGAAATAATTGAGAAATTAGGTGCCTTAAGTGTAGTAATAGTTTTTATTTTTCAAATACCTCGCATTAGCAATTTATCAAAAATAAAAGAACAAGAAATTTTTGCAGCTTGGCAAGTACTAAAAAATAGCCAAGGTTCTCAATCTGAAGTACCACGGTTAGCATTGGAAAGATTAAATAAGGAAGGTTTTAGTCTTTCAGGAATTAATGTGGAGGAAACTAATTTAACAAAAATTAAATTAAATGATGCCAACCTCAGTAATGCGAAACTTAGTAATACCAGGCTCAATGATGCTAGACTCAGTCGTGCTAATTTTACTGATGCCGATTTGAGTCGTGCCGATTTGAGTCGTGCCAATCTATCTGAGAGTAATTTTAATAATGCCACCCTTATAAAAGCCAATTTGAGTCGTACCAATCTATCTCAGACGAATTTTAGTAATGCCGATCTAACAGATGCCAATCTCAGAGAAACCAAACTAACTTTTGCCACCGTCAAAAAAGCCAATCTAAGTAGTGCTAAGCTCATCAAAGCGAATCTAAGTGGCTCCGATCTATCTAATACTAATTTTAGTGCTGTTAATCTAACTAATGCTATCCTATTTGACACCAATTTGAGTGATGTCAATCTAACTAATGCTAGTCTAAATGGTGCCAATCTATCTGATACCAATTTGAGTGGTGCCAATCTAACTAATGCCAATCTATTTAATATCAAATTGGGGAGAGTCAATTTTAGTGGTGCTAATCTAAGTGGTGCGGATCTAAGCAATGCCGAATTAATGGGTGCGGATCTCAGAGGTGCCAACCTGAATGAAACAAAGTTCTACAGTGAAAAATCTCAAATAATTTATGAAGCCAAAAATATAACACCAGAACAAATCAAACAAGCCAGAAACTGGGATAAGGCAATATACAGTCCAAAGTTTCGCAAAAAATTAGGTTTATCACCACAAGATTCAGAAGATTAAGACAACTTGCACCATTTATGCTCTGCTTGGATGAGTAAGGAGTAAGGAGTAATGAGTAATAAGTAATGAGTAATAAGTATTCATGAGTAGTAGATAATAACCGCCATCTTTTCAATAAGGTTATATAGTAAGTAATTAGCCGGACTTGATATTAATTCATCACCTTTTCTTTCCCATCAAGTAAAATAGCTAAAGTCATATAACTCATGACATTAATAGGTGTGGCACACATATCTAAAAACCAGTATATAGAAAGTAATAAACCGATATATTCTACGGGTAAGGAAAGAGTATTGAAAAGTAATATCATCATTACTATTGCGGCACCTGGAACACCAGTCGTAAGTATCGAGGTAAAAATCGATAATAAAAATAGAATTATATACTGCTCCAAATTTAAACTTAGTCCAAGTATTTGAGCAACAAACAACGTAAACATGATTTGAAAAAGAGCGACAGCATCCTTACTAATATTTCCACCCAAATATACTCCCAAAGAAGCAGAATTTTCCCTCACGCCCATTTTTTTTACCAAAATTACCCAAGCAGTGGGCATTGTCAAAGCTGAAGAAGCAGTGAAAAAAGTTAATGTAAAAGCCTCCGAACCTTTACGCAGAAATTCTAACGGATTTACCGAAGACTGAAATGTGATTCTGACGAGATAGTAACAAGCTTGCAAAAATAAAGCTAATAGCACTGCTACAATCAATGCTCCAAAAGATATAAATGGCGCAAAGCCTTGTTCTGCAACGCTGTTAGCGACAATTCCAAATACTGCGATCGGTAACAGGGCAATTACCCACTTGAGGATACGTTCTATAGCCTTAGATAACCCCTTAATTTTCTTCTCTAGTGACTGAATATTCGTCTTACCTTGGCATTCTTGTTCTATCTTAATTCTACGCAAAAGGAAGCCAAAGCCAAGGGCAATCAAGACAAGTAAAATGAAAAATAAAAATATCCAGATACCGTAACTTTGCTCAATTACTGATACATTTGATGTCCGATCCAAATTTACCCAAGTACCAGGAGTCAGAATGCTAACTACCAGAAATCCAATTAGTATTGCGACTAGAGTGTTTTGTAATATCAACCACAGTAAATTTAGTCCTTGTTTACCGGATATTTTTTCCTTAATTAAAGTTTCTAATAATAATAAGAAAATCAAGGGCGCAGCAAGAGCTGTAAGAGCCTTAAAAAATAAATCAGTGGGAATTTTTAAGTTCTTAATTAAGGGTATTAATTCTGGATTAGGATTACCCGCTCCTAATAAAATTCCTACAACTAAGCCAAGTACCACAGCAATAGTAATTTGCAATGAAAAAGGAATACCTTTTTTCCGCCGAGGGGTTGTTTCTGCTTGATTCATTACAACGGAAGTAACTGTATATTTTTATGCAAAAGATAGCATTATACATACAGTTTTTGCTGCCAGCTAAAACACTTTTTAGCGACTATTTAGATTTGTAAATTAAAGTATTAGGGTCAAATAATGCGGCAAAAACAAACTTTAAATTACAACAAAAAAATTTATCACCATAAACCAAAAAATGGACGTAACTGGATTCGAACCAGTGACCTCTACGATGTCAACGTAGCGCTCTAACCAACTGAGCTATACGTCCAGAACTCTATTGTATATAACATACATCTGTTTAAAAGCGCAAGTGTTTAAAGTATTTTTTGCGGAATATAGCCATTTTCAGTTGAATAAAATACACGAAACTACTCCCTTCCCCTCTCCTTAGTAAGGAGAGGGGTGCCGGTCGGGCGGGGTGAGGTTAAGTGCAATTTATTTTTTCAAATGCTTTTCGGCTGATAATATCAATTCTTGCGCTCTTGGATAAGATGTTGTTCCAGACTTGACGGTTTCTAATTTATTGATAATCCCCCGTAATTTGGCTTTGTACTGGTTAACCTGGGAGGGAGGATAAGCAATAAACCTTTCAATTTGCCCTTCAGCTTGCTCAAGAATTTGTTTTGATTCCCTTTCAGCTTGGAGTCTGCCTCGGATAATTCCTTGATTATTTTGATATTTTGCTAGTAGTTTCTGCGCTTCAAGATAATTAGGATTTGTAACTTGAACATTTTGTAATCGGTTGATTGCTTGTAACCATAATTTTTCAACTTGCTCCCATTTATAAACTGGATGGGGTGGATTTTGTGATGCTTGTGCTGCTTCCATGGCGAATACCTTCGCTGCTTCGATTAAATTACCGGAAAGACTGCTTTTTCCATTTTTAGTAATTATTTTATTTAAATCAGGTTTAGAAGTAGCAATTATAGTACTGGCTCTTTTACCAGCTAAAGTTTGTCTAGGAATTTGCTCTAAGGAAATAATAGCCGTTTGCATCTGGGCTAAGGCTTTTTGTTTTTCTCCAGAATTTTTGGTTTTTTGATATTGCTCTTTGGCTAATTTTAAAGCTGATTCAGCTTCAGTTAGGGACTTAAAAGCATTTTTTTCCTGAAAAACTTTAGCATCCATCCGCGCAACTCGACGACGTGCTGTTTCAAATTCATCAAAAGTAAATTTCCAAGTACATCCTAATAAACCGCAATAAGCTTGAGGATAATAACCCAAAAACCAAACAGGTAACTTATCTAAATTTTGTTGCGCTAGTTTAACCTTTTTACCACCAAGTTTAATATCAGCAATGCTAGTAGCTTGATTCACCAAAAAATCTGCTTGTTCTGTGGCATTGATTGCACTACGATAACTGTTATCCATACCGATGTAGGAAGGTAAAAGCAGTAAAGGAGCTTTCTCTGCTACAGGTTTGCGAATCATGGGAAATGGTAAATTAACTAACCATATTGCACCAGAAATACTACTTGCAAATATTGCCGCCCATTTTAATTTGCTCAAAATACCCGGTGGTTGATTAGCTCCTGCGGCTTTTTTGAGAATCTTTTCGCTAAATTCTGGAAATACATCTGTAATCGCATCGCGTAATTCATCTAAAGTTGCAGGAGAACCTTTTTCTTTACGGAGTTTTTTTAAACGCTTAGTCACAAATTGTCTTTCTATTCTACCAATCTCGTTATCAGAACCGTAATTAAGCAATTCATAACGCAAAATGTTAAAAGCAGAATTATTCAGACGATACATGATTTTATATTTGATGGAAAATTTTGATTTTAATGTTAAATATTAAATATGGTCAGAGCAGAAAATATAAGATATAAAACACTATTTTTTTCGAGCTACTTTCTCGTAATAACGCTTAAATTTTTTGATTTTTCTTTCCGCTTGTTTATGTGCTAATGTTTCTGGAGGGATTTCTTCTATAGTTTTAATAGCCGCTTCCATTGAAACAATTGCTAGCTCTTTCTGCCTCTGAGTCTTTGCTATACTTAATTCTCTTCTTGCACCGTTATAAGCTTGTTCTGCTTCTACTAAAAATACAAAAGCCTGCTTTTCTGTAAATGTTTTTGTTTCAACTTGTGTTATTTTAGTACGTATTTTTTCAAATTCTTCAAAACTAAAATTCCAACTACAGTTAAATCTGTAACAATAAGATTCTGGATAATATCCTAGAAACCAAACCGGAATGCTACTCAGATGTTGTTCAGCTTCTTGAGTTTTTTGCTCGACTTGTTGTATGTCGGTAAAATTAACAGCAGATTTGAGTAAACTTTCTGCTTGTGTAACAGAATTTTTTGCACCCCAATAGTGAAAATCCATATTCATATTAGATGGTATAAGTAATGCTGGTGCTGTTCTAGCAACAAACCAGCGAATTTTGGGATGCGGTAAATTAATTACTATTATCACCCCAGCAACACTTGTTAAACCAATTGCTAGATATTTGAATTTACGAGAAATGCTTCTTTTGCGATTAGCTTTAGCTGCTTCTTTGAGAACTGTTTCACTAAAAAGAGGAAATACATCTACAACAGCATCTCGCAACTCATCTAATTTTGCACGTTTTCCAGGTTTCAATTGCATTTGTTCTAAACGTTTGAGAACAATTTCCTGTTTTTTTGCTCCTTGCTTGTCATTTATACTACATGTTTCAATTTCAGCACGCAAAATTTCAAATGCTTTGTTATGAAGACGGTACATCTAATCACCCTTTAACTCTTATTATTACTATTCCCAGCCTGAGTACAAAAATTACACCTGCTTTGGAAGGTGATGTGCGGTTAAACAGTTACCATATTTGATCTGAGTAAGGAGTAATCAGTAAGGAGTAAGGAGTAATGAGTAGTAGAATACGCGCCATCTTTTCAATAGAGTTATATCCTAAGTAATTTGCCGGACTTTATATTAGGAGTTATTACAGATCCAAACCTTTAACCTTTAACATGCAGATAGTTCCAAATTAGTGCAAAGTATTGTTAACATCTGTAGAGTAGTTAACAAAGAATTTATTAAAAAAAATGCCAACAGCCTTAATTACTGGAGCTTCTAATGGTATTGGTAAAAGCTTTGCACAAAAACTTGCTGCAAAAAATACAAATCTTATTATCGTTGCTCGTTCGGAAGATAAACTCAATACTCTAGCTCAACAGTTGCAGCAGCAATACAACATTCAAGTAAAGGTTATTGTCAAAGATTTAACACAAACTTCGGCGGCTCAGGAAGTGTATGATACTACTCAAGCCCAAGGTTTAACTGTTGACTTACTGATTAACAACGCGGGTTTTGGTGACTATGGTGAATTTTCTCAAACCGATGGCGATCGCCAAGTGCAAATGGTACAGTTAAACAATGTGGCGTTGGTAGATTTAACTCACAAGTTTTTACCTCAAATGCGGGAACGAGGTTCGGGAAGCATTATAAATGTGTCGTCAATTGCAGCGTTTCAACCAATACCATATCTTTCAGTTTACGCCGCCAGTAAAGCTTTTGTTAGCAGTTTTAGCGAAGCATTATGGGCAGAAAATCGTCAATATGGGGTGCGGGTTTTAGCAGTTTGTCCAGGCCCTACAGAAACCAACTTTTTCAATGAAGCGAACTTTCCTCCGGCACTCGCACGCAACGCTAATAGTATGTCTACCGCTGAAGAAGTTGTAGATAAAGCACTCAAAGCTTTAGATGAAGGACATGCAAACGTTGTAGTAGGTGGTATTACTTCACACTTTATCACAAAGTTATCGTCAATAGTTCCAAGAGAAACTTTGCTTAATTTACTTGAAAAACAATTTAAGGCCTAGTGGTGCGTTTCATTAATTATGACGGTTTGTCCCAGACGTAAAATTTTACGTCTCTACACGGTTGGGGAAAAACGAACCAGTCAAAACAATTAATACAAAAAATCGTAATCGATAATTATCAATTACGAGTTACCTTAGTATTATTTTCCTATCAAATGGAAATATCACGAATTATTGATTACAAATCAGGAAGGAGAATTTTTGAAAGCAATAACAATTGCTCCTTCATCTTCTTTTGTTTCTACAAAAGAAATATATTTGGTAGCTTCTCCTTTTTTGACTTGATACAAAATTCCGGAAGCTTCATCTTTGACTTGAGATGCTTCAAAACCCTCTGACTCTAACTTAGTTTTAAGAAGCAAAGCGAATTCTTCAACAGTTTTGTTTGTATCCTTTCCAAAGATTATTTTCACTTCGGAAGTCGTTGAAAAATCCTCTTCTTCTGTCAAATTAAGTTGGTCGTAAAGTGGACGGAATTTTTCATCAAATGCTTTTTCTTCAGTTGTTTTTTCTTGTT
>DESS01000200.1:14654-34395 GCA_002361335.1 Richelia sp. UBA3308 | reverse complement strand
CCACCATAGCCTTTTGGAGGGCGATTAAGCGCAGCCTCATACAGAATTGGTATTACTTATTAATCTTTTACCTATTACCTATTTCTTCTGAGATTCAGCAACAATTTGATAGAGTTTTAATTCCAATTTTTCCATACAAGCTGCCCAATCAAATTCAATAATGGAAGGACGAGCATTTTTAGACATTTGTTCTTTTAATTGAGGATTTTCCAGAATTTGAATGATTTTTTTGGCAAAATCTTCTGGGTTATTAGGTTCAGCTAAAAAGCCGTTATGACCTGGTGTAACTTGCTCTGCTGTGGAGGGTGCAACCGCAGCAACAACGGGAGTACCAGAAGCCAAAGCTTCGTTGTTTGAAGTACAGAAATTTTCGGTGATAGAAGCATTGACAAATAAATCAGCACGAGCATACAACCCTAACAATTCTTTTCCATGAGATTCACCCCAAACTGTTACACCAGATGGAAATTCTTGGGCACGTCGCTTAATTTCTTCTTCTATGGGACCGCTACCAACAATTATTAAATGAACGTCTTTGATTTTATCGGCAACTAAAGGATATATGTCTAGTAATTGAGGTACATTTTTTTCCGCTGTGATACGTCCTACGAATAATAAAGTTGGTCTATTATCGTTAGGAATAGGATTGTAAATAATGTTTTCTGGCTTAAATTTTTCACAATCAACGCCTTGATAAGGAAAATATTCGCTGCGCTGACATTTAATTTTTTCATATTTAGCCAGTTGTTCTTTTGAGGAAAATAAACTAAGGGAGTAGGAATTACTAAATTGCTTAACTAAGGTAGGAATAAAGGGACGAATTAGACTAAATAATTGATTACCCAAATAATATTGAATATAGGCGACTATATCAGTATGAAATAAAGATATTGTGGGAGTACCAGTTTTTTTCCCATATTCAACTGCAATAGGACGACCATAACCTTGTAAAAAAAGTGAATATAGTCCCCTCATTTGCGCTGCTTCTTCTACTAATACAACATCGGGTTTAAAAGCTTCTAATAATTTAGTATCGCTCCAGTGACGATGGTTTAAAGGCTGAGGAAGAGACTTATAAAATATTAACGGTTTTGTAGGAAATGCATAGGAGGTAAAATTGGGGTATTGCTGTAATTCATCTAATCCCGGCATGGGACGTTTTCCCACATTTGGAGGATAGCGATCGTTGATTTGGGGATGAATTAAAAATACTTGATGTCCTTGCTGTAAAAACCAGCGTGCTCGTTGATGTACAGCTACAGAAACTCCCGTTAAAAATGGAGCATATAATCCTGTAGCAATTGCAAGGCGAAGAGGTTGTTTTGACATGATTAAATAAAAGTTTCTAAAGAGAAATTTGCTTATCAATTGGTTGGTTGTTTGATTGATAGGGATAATATTTGACTAGCTGAATATTAAACGGACTTTTGATACGGTAGACTATATTACGCCAAGATATTTTTGAAACGCACATTGATGATAATAAAGCAAATCCATAAAACCAATGAGTCAAAGGAATTGCTATTAGGATTTTCATTAATGTTGCAAATGATATGTTTGGCATTAACCACCGAGAGCTAATTACTTTTTTAACTGCTCTTTCCAAAACACTTGTCATTAAAAGTAATCCGAATATGTAAGTGCCATAGCAAATAAATAAAATTCCGGAAACTTCCCAAGAAGCTAAGAACAAATTCAGCACAATTAACCCTAATATCAAATTTGGTAACAATATGGAAAACACCGCTTCCATAACTACTAACCACCATTTGGAATGATATAGCCTAGAAACCAATAGTTGGCGTTTCATCCAATTCATTAATCCTGGTAAAGTGCATTCTTCCCGATTCAGCATTAACAAAGAAGGCACAAATTTTACTTTTAAACCATGCTTCCCTAAGATACTTTGAACCATGGTATCTTCGCTCAAAGCTCTTGCCCATTTATCAAGCATTCCGGTATCGTGAATCACTTGGGTTTTAATTGCTAAAGTACCTCCCCAACAAATACCGTAGAAATACATTTGTATGACTGCGGAGACATTCCAGAGGTATCTTACCAAGGTTCCCCAATATCTGCCTTTAGATAGATACCAACGGTTTCCTGTTGTTGCTCCAACTTTTGGGTGCATTAGAGGTGTAACCAACTCGCGCAACCAAGTAGGATGAACAACTGTATCTGCATCCACCAAAGCGACTACCTTATAGGAACTATCAAGCTCAGAGACAGCTTGCACCAAAGAACTGCATTTCAAACTACAGGCAGTGCTAGCTATCTTTAAAGGGCTGATTTGAACATTTGTAGCACCAGCAACGGTATCGTGAGCGACTCGCCATGCTGGATCTTCCAGACTATCGACTACAATTTTTAAATCGTATTCAGGATAGTCTTGTTGCAATAGGGCATTCAAACAGTTTGGCAGGAAAGGATCGGCTCCTCGCAAGCATAGAATTACTGCCGTCTTGGGTAGTTGATTTAAAACACGTGAGTTACCCTTATTTAAACGCAGGGTAAACACAAAAATAAGCATTAAAACTATCTGAATAACTAGCCAAGTTAATAAAATTTGTAGTAACAGTATCGCCCAAAACTTCATTTTTACAGACCTTAAGACAATTGAAAAAAGCAAATTGAACAGGATTTTATATCTAGATTTAACCTTGAAGATGTTAGATTTAAATAATTCTTTTTATTGAGTTTTAAGAGGATATAAATTTTAGATTATCCCTATATAATGTAGGAAATAAAACTATAATCCATAATTCCCTTTATACAACCGTAAAAAAAATTATATATTCAAAATCGGTTGTTAAAATATAAAATCCAAAAATTAGTGGTGGAATTGTTATGATTATTTTGCATTTTATTATCCAGATTTACTTTTGATTCATTGATGGCAATTTTATTTAAATCCAAATTTTGCAATAAGTTCTTATCTCTCGTATAAGCTATAGGTAAAAACTTATAAAAAAAGAATGATTTAAGCTGCAAAACATCTTTTGAAAAAGTAAAATTAGGGGATTTTTCCAGCTTAAAAATTGAATTTTTGTTCCCGTCGTCAAAAGACTGATGTTCAAATTGACGATAGACAATAATTATTTTGTTAGTTTGTTGTGGTGTTAGTCCTATCCAACGATGTATTGTTACAGAAATCCCCGTAAATAATGGAACATATAGTCCCATAAAAATTGCCATACCTAAGGCTTGTTTATCCATAATCAGCGGTTTAGGAGTCTAGAGAATATTTCATTTCAATCTCAATAGTTTGATTTTTTGTTAATGAAAAACTTGCATCTTCAAATTTGGGAGCTCCAGTAATTACTGACACGGTAGGATTATTTGAAATACCAAATCCTTCTTCAGGGATACCAAGAAAATCTCTATCAAGTTTAGTATTAAGATTTTGGTCATCAACTACCGCAACAGCATAAGTTCCTTTTTTTAAACCTGTAAATTGCAGTTTGAGTGAATTACCAATTTTTTGTGTACATTTACTTTTAACTTCACTGCTATTACCCAAAGGAAATCCGCGATCGTTGTCATAGATTCCAAGACAAATTTGACCTGTTTGATTTTTAATTCCTTTGATTTCAACAGTCAGTTTTGCTGAATCTTCTACAGCATTTGCCTTAATCACTAATCCAATACTAGCTAAAGCAGAAAATAGCAAGCAACAAAATTGAGATTTTTTCATTTTTTAATTAGTTGTTAGTTGTTAGTTGTTAGTTGTTAGTTGTTATTTGTTAGTTGTTAGTTAATAAGTACCTTCTGTCCCCTTCCTTGTCTCCTTATCCCCTTGTCTCCTTGTCCCCTTGTCCCCTTCCTATGACATTGTTGATTTAAAGAATAAATAAGCTGTATAACTACAGCTTAGATTATTATTAATTATTCATTTTGATTTTTTAGCCATTCTTGAATACGACTCATTCCTTCATCTAAAGAAATAGCTGGTTGATAATTTAATAATTTACGTGCTTTATCAATAGAAAAAGGGTAAGGACGACTCATGAAATCAGCAGCTTCTGGAAGAATATCTGGTTGTTTACGAAACAGTTTTTGTCCTTGACAGCGTAATTTCAAGAAAAGTTTTATTTCGTCTTTTGGTAAAGATGAAGGAGCGGGATGACCTGCGATTTCTGCCACACGAGTAAAATATTCTTGGGGAGAAGTTTCCTTACCGTCAGTGATATTAAATATTTCACCATGCTGCTCTTTTTCTATAGCGAGAAAAATCGCATCAATTAAATTATCTACATATAAATGATTAACAACCTTTCCTTCATTTGTATACGCAAACAATTTTTGCTGCATCAGTGAAATAGGTCGCACTATCCAAGGAATTGAACCAGGTCCGTAAACATCTCCAGCACGAATTATAATAATACCAAAATCCGGTAGATTATTTAGTTGTGAAAGAGCTTTTTCTGCTTCTATTTTTGTTTGACAATAAGGATTTTTTTCTTGTTTAAGTTCTTCCTCTTCAGTAACGCCATTTTTGTAATTAAAACCATAAACTAAAGCATTAGAAAGATGAACAAAAGTTTTGACACCAGCATTACGAGCAGCTTTAGCTATATTAATAGTTCCATCAACATTTACCTGACGAAATTCCTTATTTGAACCTCCTTCTTTTGCAACTTCTTCAGTATGTAAAACTATATCTACTTCCTGACAAGCTTTTTGAGCAATAGATGAATCAGTTACACTACCGATAATAACTTCAGCACCCAATTTTCCAGCTTTTTTAGCTAAGTCAGTATCTTTTTCCAATCCACGAACTTTTAAACCTTTGGCTATCGCGATTTCGGTTGTTCGTAAACCAATAAATCCACCAATTCCAGTGATAAGTAAAGTTTTATCTGTGAGGTTCATATTTGTTCACCTATAGGCTTGCTTTGTACTCAAAAAAGATTAATAATTAAAGGTTAAAAGTCAAAGGTTAAAAGTCAAAGGTCAAAAAATCCTAACTCTTAACTCCTAACTCTTAACTGCTAACAACTAATAACTAACAACTAACAACTAACAACTAACAACTAACTTTAAAAAATATCTGCAGGGTCTGCGGAACGAAGTTGATTGATAGTTAATGCTCCAGAAATCATACACATTAAAGCTGTTGCTACCAAAACTATTAGTGCATTATTTAGGCTCATATCGATGGGTAATTTTGTCGCTTTCATAGCAAAGTCATATAAAAAATTTGAAATAATCAATCCTGGAATATAACCCAGCACTGCTAAAATGAAAGCTTGTTTAAAAACTACTGTTAATAAATAATTATTGGCATAACCTATAGCTTTTAAAGTTGCGTATGCTACTAATTGACTGGCAATATTGCTAAATAATATTTGATAAACAATAACTATACCAACAACGGAACCCATTGTTAGCATCAAATTTAAAATAAATCCGATTGGCGTTCTATTCGCCCAATATTCTTTTTCAAAATTAATAAAGTTTTCGTGAGTAAATATTAGGACATCATTAGGTAATTTATCTCGTAATTTTTGTAAAATATGTTCAGGATTTACTCCCGGACTAAGGGCAATAGTTCCTATATCTATTTTGTCTGGAGGTCTACTATTAGGAAATATCCTCAGAAAGGTTGTATCGCTAACAATTAAATTACCATCTACCCCAAAAGAAGGACCTAAACTAAATAATCCTCCTACTCTAACTCTATATCCTGTTAATGAATCGAAGGGAAATATTTCTATTGTTGGTTCGGTTTCTCCTTGCTGAAATCTCTGAGCAACATCCCCAAATTCTGGTCGAGAATTTTCATCGAATAATACGACATCAGCTAATTTTAGTTTATCTATATTTTTCTCGATTCCTGGTAAATTTATAACCGGCTTCCCCGGTTCAAATCCCATTACGTATATCGAATATTTTTCACCCGTGTCGGGATTTTTAAATTTAGCAAATCCTAAATAAATTGGAGTCACTGATTCTACACCATCAAATCCCAATGCTTGATATAAACGAGTCCTCGAAAAGCTTTGGGTAGCAGTCAATGCTTTATATTGAGAACTAACTAAAAACAAGTCTCCTTCGAGACTTCGATGTACTTGAGTTGCACTGCTGTAAAGAGCATCTTGAAATCCAAGTTGCATAAACATCAGTATCACAATAAAAGCAATACCAGCCACAGCTACTAAAGAACGAAGCTTGTTTCGGATTAGCTGTAACCATGCTAAAGGGATTTTTGAAGCCATGATTATGAACTATTAACAATGACAAATGAACCATCAAGAATGAAGTATGAAGGATGAAATATGTCGCAGGGTTTATACAGCCACAGTCTACACATAAAAATCATTGCTCCTAAATCATTCCCAATTACCTATTATTAAATACTTTTTTCTAAATTCATCCTTTTCATTCTTATTTAAATTTGAATGGCGACATCTACCTGTAAATTTGTTAAACCCATAATTAGTTTGTTATCTTCTATTTCATCAATACGAATTTTTACTTCGACTATTCTTCTATCGGTATCTGCTCCTGGATTAATATTCAGAATTCTTTGTCTGTCTACTAGTAACCCAATTTCGCTAACGGTTCCTTTTAGTTTCCGTGGAAATGCTGTACTGGAAATGAAAGCTTTTTGACCATTACGCACTTTCTGAATATCTGTCTGATAAACTTCTGCTACTACATACATCTGATTGGTTTTACCTATCTCCATGACTCCTTCGGAGGTAACCACTTCTCCTGGTTTGGTGTTAATTTTTAACACAGTTCCCACGATCGGAGATTTTAGCAGAGCTAATTCTTTTTCTGCTTTTGCTTTATCTACAGCAGACATTGCACTTTTAACTTCTGCTTGTGCTAATTGAACGTCTTGAGGACGGATTTCTTGAATACTATCTAACCTGGCTTTACCCTCTCTTATTTGATTTTGTAGGGTATTAACACTACGTTTGAGGGCTGCTACCCGTTCATTCACTTGCTCCCGTAATGTGTTTACTAGCAAACGTTTACTATCTGCGATCGAAGCCGAAACCGCACCCTGTTGATATAACTTTTGATAGCGATTATATTCGGTTTGAGCATTATCTAACTCTGCTTGCAACCGTGCAATTGTAGCATTTCCTGTAGCAATTTCTCCTTGTAGTTGCGATTCTAATGAAGCAATTGCTGCTTTTTGAGCATCTATGTCTCCCCTTTTCGCTCCTGCTTTTACTTGGGCTAACTTCGCTTGTGCCACTCTGACTCTATCTGAGGCTTGTTGTACGTTAACTGTTGCGGTAGTGTAACCTTCAAGTAGCGCTACTATTTGTCCAGCTTTTACCCTGCTTCTTTGGCTTACTAGCAGTTTTTCTACTCTCAAACCACTAACCGAACTAGGGGCTGATAATCTAATCACCTCACCTTCTGGTTCTATACGTCCTAATGCTGTAATTGCTACTCTAGCAGGAGTTGTATTAACAGGAATAGGCGATCGCGAAGCAAGATTAGGACGCAATCGCAAATAGGTGTAAAAGGTCATAAGTGCTGTAGCTAAACCTATCGTTGTCGCTAAAATTAATCGCCACCGAGGGGGGGCTTTTTCTATAAACTCCCTTTCCTTATCTGCTGACATATTTTGATTCCATTTTTAAAGAGTCTTCTTTTGTATAACGGCGATATTAATGATGGAACGAGATAAACCTAACTACTCTGCCAGAAAACCGTTTTTAAATACAAAGACGGATTTTACGCAAAGACAGCAGATAGTAACGTGCTGAAAAATTTTATCGTTTTAAGTAGTCATCCTAGTAACTGGGTACACAAATAGTTAAAAATACCTATGAGACTTTTTAGTCACGACGTTAAAGATTGATATTTAATATCCTCCCTCTTTAACATATAATATTTCACTTATTACTAATATCAAAATTAAAAATTAATCATTTACCGGCGAAATATTTCCTAATTTTTATTCTATATTATTAATAAGGTAAAGTTCATGGAAATAGCAGTAACGCTCTTCACAAAAACTAAATTTTTATTACAGCCGTTGGGATAATGAAGCGCCGGGACAGACAGCCCAAAAAACTTGTCTTTAAGTATGCCAAACAAGTGTGATATTGTCAACCTACTTTTAGGAATAATTCTAACTCTCCTATAAATATAAATATCAATAAATATCAACAGGGATAATGCTGTATAAATTGATTTTATGTCGATTACACCCCCTCATAAATCTTAGATTTAGCCATACTTAGAACAATTAAATAAATCATTTATTACAGAAATTTTGTGCTAATAAATACAGACGGTTAATTGTTTCAGTTTTGTCCTCCTTGGGAGCAAATAACTGTAATTTAACGTCCCATTACTCCAAATAGTTGTTAGTTATTAGTTGCTTGAGGCATCAATTTCTATTATTCAGTTTTCCTTCGTATTTCATGTAAAAATTTAGTTAATATCAGGTTATCAACACTTTTATGGAATAAAATTATTTAATAACATTTTAACTCATATAAATATCAATCAAATATCAATCAGTATATCGTTCTCTTAGCAATTTTACTAACGACAATCAACAGTAATTATGTCTGGAATATCTCAAGTTTCGATAGAAATAATTAAGTACGGAAATAATCGCCGGACAATTAATCACGAAAAAGTAGAGCAGTTACAAAAATCTATTCAATTGAATGGTTTACTCAATCCTATAACGGTAGACGAAAATTTTAACTTGATTGCTGGATTGCATCGGTTAACAGCCTGCAAATTGCTGGGTTTTAAAGAAATTGAATGCAATATAGTTACTTATGATTCCCAGGAGCAAGCTAGATTAGCCCAAATCGATGAAAATTTGATTCGTAACGAATTAGAACCCCTTGAAAGAGGAAAACTAGTATTAGAAAGAGAAAAAATTCTAGTTAAATTGGGGATGAGGGCAAAAACAGGCGACAATCAATATACTTTGAAATTGCATCTTGATGGTGGTGAAATGATTTCACCAGCTCCCAAAACTACCCAAGAGTTAGCAAAACAAGCCGGTTATAGCGAACGCAGCTGGCAACATGACAAGCAAATAGCTAGAGATATCGCCCCCAAAATTCAAAAAATCATTCGCAAAACCCCCATCAACCATAAAAAAACCACACTGCTTAATATTGCTAGGGCTGGAAGAAAAGAACGAATCCTAGCAGAAAAAGCCCTAGAGGCTCATGATTTAGCCATTAGTAGGGGTGATTATCAACAAGCCGAAGAGCAAGGCAAACTCGCTGCTTTCTTACGCGCCAAACAAGAAGAATTGCAGTTACAAGCCTTTCATAGCGCCATGGCGCAGCTTCAGGCAAAGTCAGAAACTAAGAAGGAAAAACAAAGAGTGAAACAGCCAAATATTCTCAATTCATTACTTTTCAACCAAGACTCATTGTCAAAAATTGGTGATAAATGGACTTTGGGCAACCGCCATCTTGTATATTATGGCGATACTGCTGGCAAAGATTTTATTAAACTGTTACCCTCAAACGCTGCTTTAGCCATCCACGCCACTGTTTCCGATGTATGGAATCACGATTATTTGATAGATGAAGCCAAAGTTGTGGCTGTTTTGCGATCGCAAGACAACATTTTTCAATTTTGCAGCACCACGCAAATGAATTTTCAGTACGAGTTACTATTAGGCAAAATTTATGTTGGGATTTTTTCGCGACAAGCAATATCTAAACCACAGATACCTGTAAATTTAGACAATGTGGAGGGAATTATACAGTATTTGATAAATATGTTTACAATTCAAAATAATTATGTCATCGCACCGTTCATTGGTAACGGCGAAATTTTAATGGCTTGCGAAAAGATGCGACGGGTGTGTTTTATCGGTGATGATAATTTAGATTTAATTCGTAATGGAATATCGCGCTGGGGAAAATGGACTGACAAACAACCTGAAAAAATAGCTCGTTCTAATTGTTTATATTTTTGAATTAGATTTTTGTATTTATATTTTGTTCACCGAAGGTGTTCTAAAATCGAATCACCTTTAACCTAAATTTTGTTATCTATGGTCACATTTTGTATTAATCAAATTGCTTAAAATGAACTGTAAATTATTTAGGTTAATTTCTATAATCTTTCACCTTAATAAGCAAGTATACACAAATTACCGATTTTCTATATTCAACAATTAGCAAAAAGTTAATCAGGCAGTAGTAACTATCCTTATTCATGTAAATTAATATGTTTCATGTTGATATATCAACTTGATTTTTAACTATTGATTGCAGCTCTAGCTTGTCCGATTATCATGTTCTCTTGAATAAACACTCTGCCAGGAGAAACAATATTAAACTGTATATCGAAAGTACCGATATTCCTTTACAACAAACTTACAACTACTTCATAATAAAGAAGAACTCATATTTTTTGAGCTATCTGTCAAATTACCCTTAGAGAGATGAAGTTATTAATGATACTATCAACTAATATTTATCAACTAATAAAAATTTGGAAAAATTCAGATTTATTTCCAAATTCCTTCAAGGCGGATCATCCGCTTTCATTAAGCTGTGCTACTGTTGGTATTAATTCTAATTATTTCAGGTAATTAGACATTTAATAGTTAGTTCATTAGTCACGAATAACTAAAAACTAAAAACAGTCTAATTGCTTAAATGAATGATACTTGAACTTGTTTGTCAACTAATTTGATAAATTCAGACCGCTTTCTTGATGTGTGGAAATAAAAGGTTTATCTTCCTAATTTTCGCTATTTTAGATGGTGCGGTTTTGTAACTAACTTGTCAAACATTATTGTTGAGTATTCATAAAATTATCTTCCAAGACTTTTTAAATAGCTATGGCATTTATTAAAATACAGAACGTTGTCATTAATACGGATTACATAGCCGCAGTCAGGTTTAATAATCAAATCGGCTCCGATAAAAAGAGCGTTTCTGTTTTAGTAGCTACTCCCAAATCTACCCCCTTTGAATGGGAAACAGTGTCTTCAAATAATCGTAAAGAAGAATGGATGGAATTCACCGATCAAGCAGCGAAGGCATTGGAAGATTATTTTTCCAGCTTCAATAATGTTATCGATCTGCTACCCCAATGTCAGGAAACAAGTTTAATTTAGCTTATACCATAAGATAGACGCACAAAGAGGACAAAATATTGGAAAGTATAAATAGAGCAAATTATCTAAAAATTTTAAAAAAATAAATTAATCGGGGTTGCATTTCTCCTAACATTGTTGTTTAGGAAAAAGTATTTATAATTTACTTATCCATTACTTATCCAATTATCCAATTATCCAATTTATTTATCAATTAAGCGGCTATTCTCAAAGCTTTAAAGAAAGTATAGCTAATTTTTGTAGTCGCTGAGCGGTTTTATTTTACCTTTTTGGAAGCAACAATACTAAAGTTACTTTATGTGCTATGTCGGCTCAATCATTCGATAAGGCATTGGCGCAATTGGAAGAACAAATCAACAATTGCGAAAACGCCGTGAAGAGGTTTATTAACGTTAAACAAAAGATGCCCATCATTGAATCTATGTCAACTAATAAAGTTAACAGACAATTGCAACATACTCCTATAGCCATCATTGGTATGGCATCAATTTTCCCCGAAGCCAGGAATTTACAGGAATATTGGCAGAATATTGTTAACAAAATAGACTGTATAACTGATATTCCCGAAACTCATTGGAATTTAGCAGATTATTACGACTCTAATCCTAGAACAGAATTAGATAAAACTTATTGCAATAAAGGTGGATTTATTCCCGCCATTGATTTTAACCCCATGGAATTTGGTATTCCCCCGAACATTTTAGAAGTTACGGATGTATCGCAACTATTAAGTTTGGTGGTTGCCAAGGAAGCAATGGAAGATGCTGGATATGATGAAAAGCGGGAATTTAACCGAGAGAATATTGGGGTTGTTTTGGGTTCGGCGGCTCTAAAGTTAGGAGTACCATTGAGTGCGAGATTGCAGTATCCTATATGGAAAAAAGCTTTAAAAAGCAGTGGTTTATCTGACGAAGATACAGAAAAAATTATTGAGAAAATTCAGAGTGCCTATGTTCAGTGGGATGAAAATGCATTCCCTGGAATGTTGGCGAATGTAATTTCTGGACGTATTGCCAACCGTTTTAACTTTGGCGGGCTTAATTGTACTGTTGATGCAGCTTGTGCTAGTTCCCTGGCTGCAGTCAAAATGGCGATCGCTGAGTTGTTAGAGCATCGCAGCGATATGATGCTTACTGGAGGCGTGGATACAGATAATTCGATTACAGCATATATAAGTTTTAGTAAAACACCAGCGGTTTCTCAGGGTGATAAAGTTAAACCTTTTGATGCTAAATCCGACGGTATGATGTTGGGTGAAGGTTTGGGAATGATGGTTCTCAAACGTTTATCAGATGCACAAAGAGATAAGGATAAAATTTATGCTGTTATCCGAGGAATAGGTACTTCTAGCGACGGTAGATTTAAGAGTATTTACGCACCCCGCAAAGAAGGACAAATTAATGCTTTACGACGGGCTTATGATGATGCCGGGTTCGATCCTTTGACGGTAGATTTAATCGAAGCCCACGGTACTGGCACAATGGCGGGAGATCCTACCGAGTTTGCATCTTTGAAGGAATATTTTAGCGAAGACAATTCCAAGAGGCAGCATATTGCATTGGGTAGTGTTAAATCGCAAATCGGACACACTAAAGCTGCTGCTGGTGCGGCAAGCTTGATTAAAACTGCCTTGGCGCTACATCATAAAGTCTTACCGCCCACCATTAACGTTACTCAGCCTAATCCCAAACTGAATATCAAAAATTCTCCCTTTTATTTAAATGCAGAAACTCGCCCTTGGATTAGTGCACCGCAAGAAGCCCCTAGACGTGCGGGAGTCAGTTCTTTTGGATTCGGCGGTACCAACTATCATGTAGTGTTGGAAGAATATAACAGCGATCACAATAGTGCATACCGCTTGCATCAGGCACCCGCTCAAATATTACTGTTTGCTGAAAATCCTGCCCAATTATTGAAAACCTGCGAACAGACTTTAGAAAAATTGCAATCTAGTGTGGGAGAGAAACATTATTCTGAATTGCTAGAAGCTTGTAAATTTAAAGAAATTCCCCAATCATCAGCAAGAATCGGGTTTGTTGCATCCTCCATATCAGAGACTTGTAAGAGACTGCGAGTAACCATCGATTTGCTGAAAAACAAACCATCAGCAACATCTTGGGAACATCCCACCGGAATTCATTACCGTGCACAAGGTATGGATGCCAAAGCAAAAGTGGTAGCGTTGTTTTCCGGACAAGGTTCGCAATATTTAGATATGGGTAAAGAAGTAGTAATGAACTTCCCCCAATTGCGACAACTTTACGGTTACATGGATAGTTTGTTGCTTAAAGATAACTTGCAACCGCTTTCAGAAATCGTCTTTCCCCATCCAGTATTTGAAGAAAACGAGAGAAACGCCCAAATCGCCGCATTACAGCGCACCGAATACGCCCAGCCAGCCATTGGCATGTTGAGTGCAGGATATTATAAAATACTGCAACAAGCTGGATTTAAGCCTGATTATGTTGCCGGACATAGTTTTGGAGAATTAACAGCATTATGGGCTGCCGAAGCCTTGAACGATCGAGACTATTGTGCTTTAGTTAAAGCTAGAGGGCAAGCAATGGCGGCACCGGAAGATCCCAACTACGATACCGGCGCAATGTTGGCGGTAAAAGAAGACTTAAATAAACTTGTAACAGTTCTTAAAAAGTATCCTCAAGTCCAAATTGCCAATTTTAATTCACCTACTCAAGTAGTATTAGCTGGTGCCACACCAGAAATTCATAAACTGCAAAAGATACTCCACGACTCTGGATGTGCCGCTGTAGTACTACCCGTAGCCGCAGCTTTCCACACTCCCTTGATAGCCTTTGCTCAAAAATCCTTCGCGATCGCAACCAAAAGTGTAAAATTCCAATCTCCCAAAATACCTGTTTACACCAACGTTACTGCAAAACAGTATTCCACAGAACCCAGCGAACTGCAAAAAACCCTCGAATCACAACTATCCAACTCTGTATTATTTAAGCAGGAAATAGAGAACATTTATACAGACGGTGGTTACTGCTTCGTCGAATTCGGGCCAAGAAAAATTCTTACCAACCTACTCAAAGATATATTAGGCGATCGCCCCCATATGGCAATTGCCTTAAACCCCAGTCCCAGAAAGGATAGCGACTACTGTTTGAGAGAAGCCGTAATCCAGTTACGGGTTGCTGGAATAACTTTGAAAAACTTAGATCCCTATCAAATAGGGGAAGTAGTTAAATCTACTGAAACTAAAAAAGGATTGAATATAAAATTAAATGGTAGTAATTACGTATCAGAGAAAACAAAACAACGATGGGAAAAAGCTATTAGCGAGCAGCATCAAGTAGAAATATCAGCAAGTAAACCTGTAGAAGTTGGACGATTATCAAATACAGCAACCATTACAGAAAGTGCCTCCAGTAATTCTGCTAACACCAATGGTAAAAGTGGAAATCAATACAGTTCAGTTTCTCAGTTAGCGTCGATAGCACCTGTTGCAGAAGAAGAAAATAAACACAATAAACAGAATGAACAAAATAAACAAAATAAAACTTCTTCTCCAACCAACCATAAATTAAAAGAAAAACCATACATTAGAGCAACTCAAAACAATACCGCACAAACTAAGGTAAACAGTAACGGAAACAGACATAATAAAAAAGTAACAGCGATAAAAGAGGATAATGAGATAAGGAGACAAGGAGACAAGGAGACAAGGAGACAAGGGGATAAGGTAGAAAAATCTTCCCCCAATCTTCCCATCCCCTCCTCCCCCCATCCTCTTCCCACACCGCAGTCAACTTCTAAATTAAATATGCAAAATAAACCACACGATCTTCTAAATTACGAACAAGTTTTAGAAAGCTTGGAATACGTCTTAACTCAATTCGGACAAAATCAAAACGAAAATTTACAAGTTCACGCCCAATACCTTAACCATCAAGTCGAATACATAAGAACATTTTTCGATCTGATGCAACAGCAGAATTCCTTGTTTGCTAAAACTCAATCTTCTACTGACACAGTCAAGCCAGCAGTTTTAGAAAGCTTAGAGCGTGGAATGATTAACTTTCACAGCCATCAAGGTGATACCCTGCGAATTCACGAACAGTATCTACAAAACCAAGTAGAATACACTAAAAACTTCTTCCAACTCATACAGCAAGAATACGAACAGATAATTCAAAACGAACAGGAATTAGAAGCATTAACAGAATTAGAAGAACAATCTTCTACTCCCCCTATCCCCCAATCTTCTAATCCCCCCACTCCCCCCACGCCACCCCAGTTGCTACAAGTGGAGGAACCCAAACCTAGCACCTCTGTAGACTTGTCTGATTTGGCTACAAATCTCTTGGCTATTACCAGTGAAAAAACGGGTTATCCGGTGGAAATGCTGGAAATGGACATGGATATGGAAGCTGATTTAGGAATCGATTCCATCAAACGAGTGGAAATTATGGGCGCATTGCAAGAAATGTATCCTGATTTACCCAAGCCTGATAATTTAGAAGAATTAGGGGAACTGCGTACTATCGGTCAAATAGTAGAGTATTTGCATTCTCTGTCAACGGAATCATCTGATTCTTCTGCTAACACCGTAGTAGAAACAAATATTCCAGAAGTTAATCAACCGATAATTGATACAGTTTCGACATCAGAAACAACCGTAGAAACTACCGAAGTAAAAACCGAGGCACCTGAAGTTAATAATAACGATATTGACATTCCTACAGAAACAGTTGTCTCTGTTGATACCAGTAATCTCGGTCAAACTATGTTAGATATAACCAGCGAGAAAACAGGTTATCCTGTAGAAATGCTGGAAATGGACATGGATATGGAAGCCGACTTGGGTATTGACTCTATTAAAAGAGTAGAAATTATGGGTGCATTACAAGAAGCCTACCCGGATTTACCCAAACCCGATAACTTAGAAGAATTAAGCGAACTACGTACAATTGGACAAATAGTAGAGTATCTTCAGAAACTATCTGGAGGTGAAAAAAAAAAGCTACAGTCTGACTCAAGCCAGCAGCCATTAAATGAAATCGGAGGGGTTGTCAGATATCCGGCTAAACTACAACCCCTTCCCGAACCTGATTTCCTAGAATTTACACTACCAGAGGGACACATCGCTTTAATCACCGATGATGGTTCCCTCACCACTTCCCAACTAGCCGAATCATTAATTCAAAACGGTTGGAAAGTCGTAGTTTTAAGTTTTCCTCAAAGCATAATTCCCGGACGTTCTGTACTACCGAGCAATATCAAAAATATAATTTTAGAAAGCGATCGCGAAGAACATCTGCAACAAAAATTAACAGAAATTGCAGCTTTAGGAACTGTAGGCGCTTTCATCCATATTCATCCAATATTTAACGCCCCTGCTTCAGGCTCTGTAAACTACTTCCCAGAAGAAAAAGCCATAGTCAAACAAGTTTTCTTTATCGCCAAACATCTCAAAAAATCCCTCAACGCAGTAGCAGAAAACGGACGTAGTTGTTTTTGTATAGTTACCCGACTTGATGGTACTTTTGGTACGATAGGCAAAATAAACTTTGGTGCGATCGGTGGTGGATTATTCGGACTAACTAAAACACTCACTTGGGAATGGAGAAAAGTCTTTTGTCGAGTAATTGACATCAACCCTGAAATCGACACTGACAATTGCATCAAGCACATTCAAGCAGAATTACACGATCCAAATCGTTTAATCACTGAAGTCGCCTATGGTTCCCAAGGAAGAGCAACAATTACGGTGGAGAATTAAGAGTTAAAAGTTAGGATTTAGGAGTTAGTGGTTAGTTGGGGGGTTATTATCCCGTTGTCTCCTTGTCCCCTTGTCTCCTTGTCCCCTTGTCCCCTTCCTTGTCTCCTTGTCATAAAAATCAGAGTTATTTACGGCAATGAAGAAATAAAGGAGTTCCCACAAGTTAAAGGAAGAAAAATTTGATAACTTCCTTGAACTTCCTTGAACTCCTTCTTTAAAGTTAGGAGTTTTGAATTACGAATTAATATATCATGTCTCAAAGTCAAAAAGTTAATTATATTGGTCGCGTTGTTGATTGGAATAAACGGGCACCAATTAGAGCCGCAAAGGTCATATTTGACAATAATGATGGTAATTCAATTGTTTCTTACACCGATTTAGAAGGACTTTATAGATTTTCGGCAAATCCCGATAATAACGGAGTTCTTCAAGGAGAAATCACAGTAGAAGCTAACGGTTATCAAACTTACAAATCCAATATAAAATCATCAGTAGGTAAAAAAGATTTAGGTGATATTACACTTGATAAACCCGATACAACTCAAGAAGAAAATGTAAAATATACATCTAGTGTAAACAATACAAACAATACAAACACTACGGAAGTTACAACAAATAGCAATAATACAGATAATACTAATACTACTAGTGAGACAAGTGATAGGAACAATATAAATAATAGGAATAATAGGAATAATAGGAATAATAGTGAAACTGACAAATTAATTCCAATATTAATAGTATTAATGGTGATATTTTTCACATTTACAACATTCGCGATTGTTTCTGCCCTTAAAAGAGAACGTTTCAACAGACGCAATAATTACATCAACTTCTATCAATTACCGATTAATCGGCTCACCAAATATTTGTAGATACTCCTCCTGTGGGAAGTCAAAAGTATCAAGGTAATAAGTCATAAAAAACTGTAGAGATACAGAGGGAGTAGAGGTAATTAAAGAAGAAATAATCTAAAAAGAAATTATTATTATTGTCCCTCCCTATTTACGGGGGGGTTAGGATGGGGTTTATTTTGTCTAATAAACATAAATACTTTTAAAATTACCAATAACCTAATGGTGAAAAACATCATGAAAACAGCAACATCAATTCATTCCGAATCAGTTTTTATTGTTAGTGGTGGTGCTAAAGGTATTACTGCAAAATGCGTAATTGAATTAGCACGACAATATCCGTGTAAATTTATTTTACTAGGTCGTTCCCAACTTTTAGAATCCGAACCTTTGTTTGCCAGGGATTGCTTTGATGAAGCAAGTTTAAAAAAACGTATTATGGAAGATTTGCTTTCCCAGGGAAAAAAACCTACTCCCATGGACGTGAAAAAGATTTATAATCAGATTGTTTCTGACCGAGAAATAAAACAAACTTTGGAAACAATTAAACAAGTGGGGGGTGAAGCAAAATATATTAGTGCTGATGTGACAAATGCTGATGATTTACAGCAAAAAATAACAGCAGTTACAGAAAATATGGGCAAAATAACTGGTATTATTCATGGTGCGGGTAATTTAGCTGATAAATTAATAGAAAAAAAGACCGAGGAGGATTTTGAAAAAGTTTACAGCACCAAAATTCAAGGTTTAGAAAATTTACTTGGTTGCCTTAATCTTTCTGAATTAGAACATTTAGTTTTATACTCTTCTGTTGCCGGTTTTTACGGGAATATCGGTCAATCAGATTACGCTTTATCTAATGAAATTCTCAATAAATCGGCTCATTTGCTTAAACAACAGTATCCCCAATGTCATGTAGTAGCTATAAATTGGGGAGGTTGGGATAGCGGTATGGTAACACCGGAATTGAAGAAAGAATTTGCACGTAGGGGCATTGAAATTATTCCTGTAGAAGCCGGAACAAAAATGTTAGTTAATGAACTTCACGACTCTTACCACGATTCGACACAAGTTGTAATTGGTAGTCCGATTTCTCCACCACCAGCACCCTTAAATTCTCAGTTGAGAAGTTATCGTATTCATCGACGACTAACAGAAGCAGCCAATCCTTTTTTACAAGATCATATAGTAGGTGGTAAGCCTGTTTTACCCGCTACCTGTGGAAAAGCGTGGATGATTAATGCTTGTGAACAGCTTTATCCAGGATACAGATTTCTGTATTATGAAGATTTTAAGGTGTTGAAGGGAATAGTTTTTAACGGAAAACTAGCTTCAGAATATATCTTGGATTTAGAAGAAATTGCTCAAAATGAAAATCAAGAAATAGTTTTTAAAGCAAAAATATGGAGTAGAAACCCCAACGGAAAAGTTATTTATCATTATAGTATTGCTGAAATTCATTTATTCGCGCAGCATCCTCAACGTCCAATTTACAAAAATTTGAATTTAACAGAAGATAAAACAATTGCCATTACTGGTAATGATTTTTATCAAGAAAATTCATCAATATTCCCTTTATTTCACGGAGAATCTTTTAAAGGACTGACTAAAATCTTAAATATTAGTCCAGAAAAAATTACTAGTGAATGTATTTGGAATCAAATCGATAAAAAACAACAAGGACAATTTCCGGTTATATGGGTAAATCCTTACTCCGGTGATTTGAGTACTCATCCTTTATGGATTTGGTTACAGCATTATCATGAAGAAGTTTGTTTACCGGCAGAAATTCAGAGACACGAACAATTTGCTGCAACTCCTTCCAATGAGCTTTATTATGTTTCTTGCGAAGTTAAGAGTAAAACCCCTAGTAGCGTTACAGCCGATTTTATAATTCATGACATCGAAGGTAAAATATATTCCCGCATATTAGGCGGCAAAGGAATCATTATTCCAACTAAATCTTTAAAATATTAGTTGTTAGTGGTTAGTAGTTAGTTGTTAGTTGTTAGTTGTTAGTGGTTAGTTATTAGTGCTTTGCGGTGTAATCAGTGTAAT
>DESS01000200.1:0-14624 GCA_002361335.1 Richelia sp. UBA3308 | reverse complement strand
GTGATAGTTGTTAGTTGTTAGGAATTATTACCTTTAACTTTCAACTTTTAATCTTTCACCTTTGTTAGGAGTTATAAAATATCTTCCTATTTCTCCATTCCCCTTGTTAATTGATACAGCAAATTTCCAGCAATATGAGGTACATTAACACGGGTTCCAAAGATACCACAATAGTTTTAACATATAGTAATGTATTTCATTTATCTGAAAACTGCTGTAATTGTTCATTGAAAATTGATAATTGATAATTGTAAATATGGAAAAAATAGCAATCATTGGGTTTTCATGTTTATTTCCCGACGCTAAAAATGCGGAAGAATTTTGGCATAATTTAATTGAACAAAAGGATTCTACTTCATTTCTGAGTATCGATGAAATTGGTATTGAACCAACTATATTTTACGATCCAATAAAAGGAACACCAGATAAAGTTTACTCCTTACAAGGGGGATTCGTCCGTAATTTTAAATTTGATGCATCGGGATACAATCTTCCCACTTCATTGCTACAAAATCTAGATAATACCTTTAAATGGTCCCTTTATGCTGCAAAGCAAGCATTACAAAATAGTGGTTATTTGGAAAACGAATCCGTTCTTTCCAAATGTGGAGTATTGTTGGGCACTCTCTCGTTACCTACGAAATCATCAAACCAATTGTTTGAACCGATTTATCAACAGGCATTAAAACCTGCTATTAGAGAACTTTTGCAGCAAGAGGAGTTTAATTTAGCTACTTTACCGAACTCTGAAGAAACTTCACACTACAACGGCATGATATCGGGTTTACCTGCCGCAATCATTTCTCAAGCTTTATCTTTGTCTCACATCCATTTTTGCCTCGATGCTGCTTGTTCCTCACCTTTATATGCTGCTAGATTAGCCTCTCATTATTTATGGACTCATAAAGCTGATTTAATGTTAGCAGGTGGTATCAGTTGTGCCGATCCCATATTCATCAGAATGTTATTTTCCGGTATCCAAGGTTATCCAGAAAACAACGATATCAGTCGTCCCTTAGATAAATCTTCACGGGGATTAATTACTTCCGAAGGCGTGGGAATGTTAGTTCTCAAACGTTATAGCGATGCAGTTAGAGATGGCGATCGCATTTATGGTTGTATAACAGGTAACGGACTTTCCAACGATGGTAGGGGTAAACATTTACTCAGCCCTAACCCCAAAGGACAAACTTTGGCTTTTGAAAAAGCTTATTCGGAAGCACAACTCCATCCAAAAACTATCGACTATATTGAGTGTCATGCTACCGGAACTTTATTAGGAGACAGTACCGAATTCAACTCTGTGGAAACCTTCTTCGGTAAATATCAAGCAACTCCCCTGTCAGGTTCGGTGAAATCTAATATTGGACATTTGCTGACTGGTGCAGCAAGCGCTAGCCTGATTAAAGTACTTTTAAGTATGAATAAGGGTATTATTCCCACCACTATCAATATTACAGACCCCATCGGCTCAAATGATAACGTAATATCACCTGGTAGAATAGTAACAAGTCCTACCAACTGGCATTCAAAAAGCGCATCTATAAAACGCGCCGCCGTTAGTGCTTTTGGTTTGGGTGGAACCAACGCCCATACGATTTTAGAGAAAAATAACAATACCACTACAGAAGAATCAAGCCAACCGCTCAAACCAGTAAAAATGGCAATAGTGGGCATGGATGCCTTTTTCGGGGGTTGCGATGGGTTAGATGCTTTTGAAAGCAGTATTTATCACGGTAAACAAAATTTTATTCCTTTACCTTCCTACAGATGGCATGGCCTAGAAAATCAAGCAGAACTACTAAAAAAATATAATTTACCCAACTCAAAAGCACCGATAGGGGCTTATATTAGCGAATTTGATATTGATACCGTATCTAGTAAAATTCCTCCCAACGAACTAGATAAGATAAACAAACAACAACTGTTGATGCTCAAAGTAGCCGAACGTGCTTTGCAAGATGCGGGTATTAAAGAAGGCGATAATGTAGCAGTTTTAATTGCCACAGAAACCGAACTTTCCGTTCACCAACTCCAACAAAGATGGAATTTATCTTGGGAAATTAAAGAAGGATTAAATGCTAGCAAAATTTCCCTTTCATCTGATAAACTAAATAAGTTAGAAACAATAGTTAAAAACGGAATTCATCCCGAACCCGTTGATAGCAGCGAATTTGTCAGCTACATCACCAATATTATGGCGAGCCGCATTTCCTCGCTATGGGATTTTACTGCTCCTGTATTTACCATTTCCGCTGGCGAAAATTCCACTTTTAAAGTTTTAGAAGTAGCGCAACATTTATTAACCACTGGGGAAGCAGATGCCGTATTAGTGGGTGCTGTGGATTTAGCAGGCGGCATGGAGAATGTTTTATTACGAAGTAAATTAGCAACAGTTAATACAGGTGTAAATACTCTTTCTTACGACGAGAAAGCTAACGGATGGATGGTTGGCGAAGGTGCAGGTGCAGTAGTATTAAAGCGACATCAAGTAGCTAAACAAGAAAACGAGTGCATTTACGCGATTATCGATGCAATTAGTTTCACGCAAAAAAATGCTACCAAGAATGATTTGCAACATCGTTTGGGAAGCAGCAATGCTAACGCCGTTGATTCTGTCTGTCAGCAAGCTTTTGATAAGGCAGAAATTAAACCTTCAGAAATATCTTATCTGGAAGTTTTCGGTAGCGGTATTTCCCAAGAAGATGAAGCAGAAATTGACGGATTACTTCGGGCTTATCCAAGCGGTGCAAACAAATTAACCTGTGCGATCGGCAGTGTTAAAGCTAATATTGGACACACCTATGTTGCTTCGGGAATTGCGAGTTTAATTAAAACAGCTTTGTGTCTTTATTATAGATATCTCCCCGCAACACCAAATTGGACTGGTGTGAAAGATATTAATAAGTGGAAAAACAGTCCTTTCTATGTTGTTCCGCAATCAAAAGCTTGGTTTATTGGCAAGGAAGCTAATAAAAGAACAGCAGCTATTAATAGTATAGGTATAGATGGGACTTACGCTCATTTAATAATATCGGAAGAATCAGATCGTCAAGTACGCAGCAGCAGATTTTTGCAACACATTCCGTTTCATCTATTTCCAATTGCCGGAAATAATCGTGACGATTTACTACAGCAAGTTGACAATTTGCAAAATATAATTAATAGCGGAACTTCTCCTGCAAAAGCCGCTAGCATGACTTTTGCTAATTACCAAAGACGCAGCCAAGAAAACTATACTTTAGCAATTTTGGCACGTAATCAAAAAGAATTAGTAAGAGAAAGCGAAGCAGCTATTAAAGGTGTAAATAACGCATTTAATAACGGTGAAGAATGGCAAACTCCACTAGGCAGTTATTTTACAGCCAAACCGCTGGGTAAAAAAGGAGAAGTTGCATTCGTCTATCCTGCTGCTGTTAATTCTTATCTGGGTATTTGTAGAAACCTCTTCCGTCTATTTCCTCACCTCCAGGATGACATCGTACTACAAAATCTTGAGACTCGCGTTAGTCATGTTGAAAGATTAGTATATCCTAGAAGTTTGAATAAACTATCAAACAGACAGTTAGAAGTACTTGAGAAGCAACTGTTAAATGATTCAGCAGCAATGTTTGAAAATGAAATCGTTGTCGCCAGACTGCTTTCAAAAGTTCTTGGAGATAACTTCGGTGTAAAACCAAAATTTGCTTTTGGCTACAGCTTAGGCGAGATTAGTATGATGCCAGCTATAGGTGTGTGGAATCAAATAAGCCAGGGAAGCAATACCTTGAACTCTAGTAGCTTATTTGCAGGAGACAGATTATCAGGTGCGAAAAATGCGGTGCGCGAATTTTGGCAACTACCATCTTCAGAAGAGTCACCAGACAATAATTTCTGGGGTAATTACGTTCTGATTGCTACACCATCCCAAGTTAGGGAAAATCTTGCAGGGGAAAACCGCGTTTACTTGACTCAAATTAATACACCAGAAGAAGTCGTAATTGCAGGTGAGGTGGCAGCATGCGAAAGAGTAATTGAAAAATTGGGTTGTAATGCATTTCGCGCACCTTTCGATCATGTAATTCACTGCGAAGCTATGGCTTCAGAATGTGAAGAAATGAAGAGGGTAAATAATTTACCAGTTGAAGAAAATCGGGAAAATTTAAGAGTTTATTTGGCTTCAGAATATGGGGCAATAAAATTAGAAAGTACAATAATTGCTAAAGGTATTGCGAAAGGACTTTGTAAACAACTGGATTTTCCTCAACTAGTAAATCGAGTTTATGAAGATGGCGCAAAAATATTTATTGAAACGGGTGCTGGTAGTGTTTGTTGTCGATGGATTGATAAAATTTTAAATGATAAAGAACACATGACAATTGCTCTTAATAGAAGAGGCTTAGACGACCATAGTAGTATTGTCAAAGCATTAGCAAAACTGGTCAGCCATCAAGTTTCTTTAGATTTATCACCGCTATATTCCACTGTAGAAGAAAGCAGTAAAAAAGCGAAAAATAGCCAGAGAAAAGTTACATTAGGTGGTCACAATATTACTGAGAGTATCTTAACAGCATCAAACAAAAAGCTGTTTCAAAATCCATCGGAAATTAGTCACAAATCTGAAGAAAAATTAGATTTCGCGGCGATAATTAACCCTATAGTACAACCGATTGACAAAGAAGATTTATCGGTAAAATTTAACCCTACACCAGAGCCAGAAACAAAGGAAAATATTACCGCACCATTGCCGAAAAAGCCAGAAGTAAGTCCTATGAAAAATATCGCCGTAGCTAACCTAAAAAATAAAAAAAACTTACAAACAACTCCGGCGAATATTAGTTCATCAATTGCATCTTCCCAAATATCCTCACCATCTACCGCCACAGAAAAATTAGCTTCAACCTTGAGCGTGTGTAATTATAGAAAACCTGAATATCAAAAATTCAACACCAACAATTTAATGGTTCATAAAACCCATGGGAAATTTTTAGAATCCCGTCAAGAATTTAGTCAACAACTCAGCGAAATAATTCAACTCCAAATCGCTTGTGCCGAACATTTATTTCATGAATAACAATTAATAATTAATGATTGCTCCTTTTCCGTTGCTATGATTATCAATAAAAAAAACTGTCCCAGATCTAGAGAATGCTGAGGAAATAAACCACAGATAACAATCAGGAGCGGAATCGGAATAGTTTATAAATGATGTTGGAGTTAGGAAGAAGATAGAAGTTGGTAATAGTATCTAAAGTTGGGCGTTATGAGTTTAAAACTCAGTCTTCTAAAAAAATAATCCGCCCTCCTAGGCGTAGCGCAAGAAATATTTAAGTCCGGCCTTTCAATTTGACGTTTTAAAACGTCAGTTCAACTTCGGCTCTTCCTTCTTCCCTCTTCCTTCGTGAAATCATGGAAGTGTGGAGTTAATCCAAAATCTAAAATCTAAAATTACCTGACCTTAAACTATAGTTAAAACCTTAGATAACGTGTTAAACAAAGAAAAGAACGGACTAATATTTCATGGATCTTCTGCGACTAAAAATCGAGTTTGGAAAGGTTCAATAAGTTGTATTTCCTTCGATCCAGATGGAATTAAAGAGCAATTACTCGAAATAGATAAACCTTGTTATATCGTTCGAGTAGCAGACAAAGTTGGTGTAACTAATTATGGTTATTGTCCTCTTGATAATAGTCAACCAGCAGAAATAGAATTGTTGATTGCAGCTCCACCTATTTTTACAAAATTCTTCGGAGATCCCAATTTTCTCTTTTCTCATAATGTAAAATATGCTTACGCAACTGGTGCAATGGCTGGAGGTATCGCCTCAGAAGAAATGGTAATTGCACTGGGGAAAGATCATATTTTAAGTTCCTTTGGTGCGGGTGGTTTAAGTTTAAATCGCTTAGAAGAAGCGATCAAAATCATTCAAGCATCTTTACCTAATGGACCATATGCTTTCAATTTAATTCATAGTCCTAACGAACCAGAAATTGAAAGAGGTGCTGTAGATTTATATCTAAAATATGGGGTAGAAACTGTAGAAGCTTCGGCGTTTTTGGATTTAACTCCCAATATTGTCTACTATCGTGCCGCTGGATTAAGTTTAAATTCAGCTAACAGAATTCAAATAAATAATAAGGTAATTGCTAAAATTTCTCGCCGAGAAGTTGCCAGTAAATTTATGCAGCCAGCACCCTTAAAAATGCTTAAGGAATTGGTTGATAAAGGATTAATTACCGAATTACAAGCAACTCTAGCAGCACAAATTCCCGTAGCGGATGATATTACCGTAGAAGCAGATTCTGGCGGTCATACTGATAATCGTCCTTTGGTTTGTGTCCTACCTTCTATTATTGCTTTAAAGGACGAAATACAGGAAAAATATTGTTACGAAAAACCTGTTAGAGTCGGAGTCGCCGGAGGAATTTCTACTCCTCAATCGACTTTAGCAGCCTTTATGATGGGTGCTGCATATGTAGTTACTGGTTCAATAAATCAATCTTGTATAGAAGCAGGAACTTCTGTTCATACGAAAAAATTGTTAGCACAAGCTGACATTGCCGATGTGATGATGGCACCAGCTGCTGATATGTTTGAAATGGGAGTAAAATTACAAGTTCTTAAACGTGGAACTATGTTTCCCCTTAAAGCCCAAAAATTATACGAAATCTATCGAAATTATAACTCCCTTGATGAACTTCCAACTGCGGAAAAACAAAGATTAGAAAAACAAGTTTTCCGTAAAAGTATCGATGAAATTTGGCAAGAAACTGTTGCTTATCAATCTCAAAATAATCCTCATAAACTAAGTAAAGCAGCAAAAAATCCGAAATACAAAATGGCCTTGATTTTTCGTTGGTATTTAGGATTATCTTCTAGATGGTCTAATTCCGGTGAAAAAGGCAGAGAAGTCGATTATCAAATTTGGTGCGGCCCAGCGATGGGTAGTTTTAATGATTGGGTACGCGGTTCTTATTTATCAGAACCAAATAATCGTCGGGTAGTTGATATTGCCAATCATTTGATGACAGGAACATCTTATTTATATCGCATCCAAAGTTTAAAAATGCAAGGTTTACAAGTTCCTAATTTTTATTCTCATTATCATCCAGTTAAGTCTACTTTATAAATATAAAAAATCTTGTCATTTTATATTTTTAATTTTGGATTTTAGATTGAAAACAAGTTAATTTTTTCAAGACAATCCAAAATCGTAAATCACAAATCTAAGATCGAAAAGCCTCTGATTTCAAGAAAAGACAAGCGACATAATCGTAAATCTAAAATCTACAATCGAATGACTACAAAACTATCTATGAACGCTGCAGAAATTCAAGCATGGTTGGTATCTAATTTGGCTGAAGTACTCCATATTCAAGCGGAAGAAATCGACGTAACTCAACCTTTAGATAGCTACGGTTTAGACTCTACTCAGGCAATGGTAATTGTTACCAAAGCACAAAAAATGTTGGGCTTTGAATTGTCTCCCATGTTGCTTTGGCATTATCCCACCATTGAAGCACTTTCTGGACGTTTAGCCGAAGAAGCCCAAGAATCTCAACAGGAAACCAAATCACTCGTTGATACTAATAGCACTCCTAACTTAGCTGCTGAGGCTGTTCTAGATGAAACCATCCGTCCCCTATCCACCTCTTTTAAATTTAATCCCAATCCCCAAAATCTATTTTTAACCGGCGGTACCGGCTTCTTGGGAGCATTTCTAATTCACGAATTATTACAGCAAACCGATGCTGATATTTACTGCTTAGTACGTGCAACAGATACAACATCGGGTAAAGAAAAGCTGAAAAAGAATCTAGAAGCCTATGCAATTTGGGATGAACAATTTAGTCCTCGAATTATCCCGATAATTGGCGATTTATCTCAGCCCCAGTTAGGTATAAGTACTGAAGGCTTTGAAATGCTGGCAACTAATATAGATGCCATCTATCACAGTGCTGCTATGCTTAACTATGTATTTCCCTACTCAGCATTAAAAGCAGCCAACGTCTTGGGAACCCAAGAAATCTTACGTTTAGCTTGTCAAATCAAAGTTAAACCCCTCCATTATGTCTCCAGCGTCGCGGTGTTTGAATCCCCTTATTATGCTGGTAAACTAGTCAAAGAAGATGATAGTTTTGATCGTTGGGAAGGTATATTTTTAGGATATTCTCAAACCAAATGGGTAGCAGAAAAACTAGTTAAAATTGCCTCTCAAAGAGGACTTCCTACAACTATTTACAGGCCACCTTTAATTTCCGGACATAGCCTAACCGGTGTGGGAAATACTGATGATTTTGTCAATTTAATGACTAAGGGCTGTCTTCAGATGGGATGTTTCCCCGAAGTCGATTATATGTTGGATGTCTCACCAGTTGATTATGTAAGCAAGGCGATCGCATATCTATCCAGACAAGAAGAATCCCTCGGTAACGCTTTCCACCTGCAACATCCAGAACCCGCACCCTTAAGCACCCTAGTTGACTGGTTGAGTTCTTTTGGTTTCCCCATCAAAATCATTCCTTACGAAGCATGGCAAGACAAATTAGTTAACGATGTCACATCAGAGGAAAATCCCCTATATACCCTCCGTCCATTCTTACTGGAACGCTGGTCGGAAAAACAACTTACAATTCCCGATTTATACTTAAAATCAAATAGACCAATTATTAGCTGTGACGCAACATTAAATGCCCTTGCAGGAAGCGGTATCTCTTGTCACCCAATTGACGGTGATTTATTTACTACTTATGCATCCTACTTGATTCAAAGTGGTTTTCTTAACCTTGAATCGGTTATTAATAATTGATCTAATGTAGAGACGCGATATATCGCGTCTCTACAAGCGTTTTAGCATAGCTTCGTATTGAATAAGCAAAAATTGTAATATCAAACACGATCTAAATCATAAAAAATCTTGTGGTACGGGCATCCTTGCCTGTCCGAATTTAAGTCTAAATAGGAATATAAATCTAAATAAATAACAAAATTTATTCACTCAACTTTTGCATCACATAATCATAAGCTTCATCCCAAACATCATTAAAATTATCTGATGTATCAAAATAGGGAATCGCCACTTGCTGACACTTTAATTGATGTTCCTGGCTAATTTCTGCAAAATGTTGAATATGTAAAATTAACGATCGATCGTCGTGTTGATTAGTCCAACATTCAGAATGATTTGCACCATATTCTCGGAGTTGTTGAAGCTTTTTATTAATATTTACTTTCGGATATCCCAAAAATAAAAAAATATAATTTGGATAATTCAACTTGCTTTTTACTACAATCGGGTCAACATGACAAGATTCAAATATTCTTGTGTAGTTGAATTCTTTACCCATATTTCTAATCAATTTTATCAATACTTTCGGGAACTTATCTTTTACGGAATCTGGAAAATTATTGTATAAAATATTCATCAAATGGTCTGCATGAAACACCGTCGATTTTGTGTTTTGAAAAATTTTATTTGCTAACCTTGATTTACCTGTTCTACAAACGCCACCAATTACAACTGTTTTCATAATTGTCTTCACTCTCAAAAGCTATTTACTATCCTTAAGGATTTTAAATTTTTCCGACTCTCGACTGAAGACAAAGTAACTTTGAGCCTTCCCCCTTTAAGTCAACCTGCAGCCTGGGGATTAATAGCGTTATTTATCGCTGTTTATCCAGCTAACATCAACATGGCGGTTAATCATATTGAAATTGATAGTATACCATCCCGACTTGAAAGTGCGGGGCTACCATTCTCCTGCGCCTCTCTCGGTGTTGTCACCAGTTACGGTAAAATATTCAGGGTGCTTTACTAATTTAATATAACGAGAATATGACTATTACAAAAACAGTAAAACAATTACCAGCGCAAACTATAACTCCAGAAAATTTTCAACCTTACGGACAAGTTATTTTTCCCAGCAAAGATGGCAAACTATTTGATGCAGAAGATGCTCAATTAGTACTTGATAAAGGTATTCCTAGATTTTATATTATGCAATTACATGGTCGCGGATGCAAATTTCATAATATCACTCGTCACGTAAAATGCACTCAATGTTTGGGTTCTTTAGCTGGAAAAGATTGGTTAATGGCGGTTTGTCCGCCTAATAATAATATAGATCAACCGGCGTTAGAAGAGATTGCAGCCTTTCGCATTCCTGGAAATTGTTTTATCAAATTAAATGTCGGAACTTGGCACGCGGGACCTTATTTTGAACATGATAGTGTGGATTTTTATAATTTAGAATTAAGCAATACAAATGAAGTTGACCATTTTACTCATAGTTTTTTGAAAAGTCATAATTTAGAGTTTGAGATTGTTTAGATGATGGGGAAATAAAAACATTCAAAAGTCAATTATCTTTATGACAAGGTAGTAGTGAGTAGTGATGGGGTGAGTAGGAATAAGCCTTTGTTGACGCGAAGCGTCTTCTCTTTGAGAAAAAAATTTACATTCTGTTACATAGTAATCGTTTATTTATACTTACTTACTTAGTAAAAAAAATGATCGTTCTCTCAAGTGCCGGTGTATATGAACTTTCACCCAGAGAGTAGGGATTATCAACTAACCACTAACCACTAACTACTATCAACTAACTCCCATAAGGAAATTTTGAGGGCAAATTTTTTAAATGTAATAATCCTGATTGCATTTTATCAGCGGTGTAGTATGCTTTACCTGTAACGATTACCGTTCCATCTTGTTTAGGAACGTTTTGTCCGACGGAGTGTGGTGTGAGATTTACGGGCGTGGCAAAGATGTCACGCCCATTTGATATTTTGATAAAGTAAAATACTTTCAATTATTGTTGGGTAGCCAGTGCCGCGACAAAGGTTCCCTTTGATACTCTAAGATGATGTTTTAGAAGTATAATTTATTCCTTAACCCGGCGGTTGAAACCGCTGCTAAATAAACCGGCACCCGTCTCCACGGGTTTAAAATTCATTCAGTCCACCGATGGAGGTGGACTTTGCTTTTGTAGTCGCGGTAATAAAGCGCCGGATACTTTTAAAACATACTCTAAATTGAATTTTAGATTTTAAGGACAATTAACCTTCATTCTTGGTTTTCACAGCCATTTCTGAAATGAAACATAATCGCAGAAGATAACCCATCCCATAGGGGAGTATTAATATCAGCTTTTCTTAAACCTTCCCCAGTCCATGAATTACAAGTTTTTAAGATTGAGTAATTACCTTTTGCAGCATAAAAACCTGCATTGGAAGTGTGACCGTTACCTATACGAATTATCCTACGGTTTCGATCCAATTGAAAACTATTTTTTATAAATTTGATTAATCTTAAATAATTAATTTTATCTGTATGAATACATTTTACTTCAATATTTTTTGGCAATGCTTGATAGCCTTTAACGTACATTACGGAAGTAGTAGGAAGAAATATAGTTTTGAAGGTAGTAGAAAAATCTAAATCGGATAAGGAAGCAACTGACATATAAAAGTCTTTATCTCCCCAACCGAAGCTTAGATATTTATAGTTAGTGTCAGTATCGATGCCGATTTTATCTATTGATAAATAATTTTGCCAATTATAAATATTATTTTTAGTTGGCACTAGAATATTGGAATGAATTCCCGTATTAGAAACACAAATTTGATAATTACAGTTTTTATTTGTGTAATTACCCCATTTTCTCGGTATTAAAGCTGATAATATAAATAAACTGGTAATTATGAAAATACCAGCAAATACATAGGGTTTATATTTAAAAAGCAATGGTAATATCATGAACAATTAGTAGATTTAATCATAACTAATTCATGATATTACGAGATGTATTTCCCACTTCTTTTTTTCCAATGCCTTTTCGGCCGAATTTCTTAGGAATGATAATACTTATGATAATACTTGTGGAACATACTCTTATCTCCGTTAGCCACAACCCCTAAGACATTCGTTCGAGATGTTTTCAGGCTATCTACGGCTTGTTTAACCATAGAACGTTCTGTTTTGTCTATCCTCACAACAAGCACAATGCCATCGGTATAAGGTGCAAGCAAGCTAGCATCGGCTAACCCAACTAATGGTGGAGCATCGTAAATTACTAAGTCGAATTTTTGATGAAATTCATTTATTAATTGTTTCATTTTTACCGAAGAAAGCAACCTGGTAGCGTCAGGTGGTATCGCTCCGGAAGTAATTACAGAACATCCGAAGATGTCAGGTAATTCTTGCATTACATCTTCTGCTGGCATATTCCCCGATATTAAGTTACTCAATCCCCATAGATTCGGTAAACCCGTGCGAGCGTGAACTTGGGGGCGACGTAAATCGGTATCTACAAGTAGTACTTTCTGCCCCATTGATGCCGCAACTTCGGCTAGATTGTATGCAACGGTAGACTTTCCATCCCCGGGTAAAGCCGAGCTAATTACTATGGAACGAACTTGGCGATCGCTACTTAAGAGTTGTAAATTTGTGTGAACTACCCGCAAAGCTTCCACAAATTGTCCGGATTGTTGGAAGTAGCTGCTCGGTGTTGATTCGGAATGGAACATGGGAAGAAGTTCGGGAATACCGTCTGCTGGTGTATCTTGCGAAGATTCTTGTTTTGAAGTACCTTTTTGATTATTCTTTTGATTCTTCTCCAAATTTTTATCAATTGGGAGAGCGCCAAGTAATGGCAATTTCAAGTCATCTTTGAGGGCATCAACGTTATGGTAGGTGTTATCCAGTTTTTCTCTGAGTAAAGCAGCACCGATGCCTAAAATCGCGCTGGCGACAAATCCCAAAGCTATGTTGCGAGGAATTTTGGGAGATACTGGATCTTCCTCTTCTGGCTTAATTGGCGCTTTAATTATCTCCCAAGGAAGCTCTGTTTGTGCTGCTTCAATTCGTAGATTTTGGCGAGTTGTTAGGAAACGATCTAAACTTTCGTTGGCAATCTTTAAATTCTGCTGTAATTCCGTGTATCTACGTGCTAAAGCTGGTAATTGCCTAATTTGTTCACTAAGCTTCTGTTCCGCTGCGGTAAGCTGTTGACTCTGTACTTCTAATGCCTGGACTTGATTTGCAGCTTCTGAAAGGGTAAGATTTAATATTCTTTTTCCTTCTTGCTGTAGCAAAGGGATCAATTTTTGCCGTTTCTCTCTTAATCTTTGAATACTAGGAGCATTGTCTTGAAAACGAGTTGATTCTTCGGCAATTTTGGCTTCTAATTCTCGCACTTGAGTGACTAACTGCTGATACACTTGTGCATTTTTAAGAACAGCCAATGCTCCCTGCTCTTGTTGGAGAAGGGCAAAATTAGCTCTCGCTTTAGCTAATTGTTGCTCGACTCCTTGTCGTTGTTGTGATAATAATTTTAGTTGCTCGCTAACTTGGCTTGATTGGGTACCAGGATCGAAAAAGTCGTTTTTTTGGCGAAAAGCTTGTAATTGTTGTTGCAGGGTATCAACTTGTTTTTTAATTGGCGGTAGTTCTTTCTCAACAAAGCGAATACCTTGACTTAGCTGAGTTTGTCGTTTTTCTAAACTGTATTTTAAATAAGCTCGAGAAATTGTATCTAATACTTGTTTTACTTGGGTGGGACTATTACTACGATATGTAACTTCTATAATCTTGGTTTCGCCCTTACGAGAAATTTTCAGAGATTTTTCTTCAATCAGAGATTCATAGTCTATATCTGGATATTTTACTTGTAAATCCTTGATAATTCCCTTCATCAATTCCGGGCTTTGAAGAACCTCGATTTGACTATCATAATCTAAACCAGATTGTGTGACGTTTGAATCTAAAAAAGAAGTAAGTTCTGATAAATTATTATTATTATCTTCATTAACTGGTTCCACCAACAGCTCAAAACTACCTTCATATTGACGTTCCCGCGATAGGGTAAAACCGACAACGCCAGCCATGGTAATACCAGCGACTCCTGTAATCACCAGCGCTCGTCGTTTGAGAATTTTGAAAAAATCACCTAAATCTAGCTCATCCTCTTCTATTTCATTCCATTCAACGGGTTCAGGAGAAATAATTTGAGGTGCAGAATGTCCGTTTAGATTATGATTTAAAGTTTCAGAAGAAATATTCTGCATAATTTACTTAGATTGATTCACTAAGGACTTATAACATTTACTCGGACAAATTGAGTTTCCCCATAACAGGGATTTTTGACAATACAATAATTTTTAATATACTTTGATGGTAGAGTTTCCCATTCGCTTGTAAATTTTAGCTATTTTAAAACAACTAGCCAACGATAATTACTACATTTATTTAAACCAGATAATATGTTTTGCATATATGTTTTTTGGTTTACATATTATTGCTTCAAAAGATTTTGGCATTGCCCAGAAGTAAGTATAAATCTGATACCCGTGAATAACCATTGCCTTTGTCTTTCTATCCTGCGATTAGCTTCCCTGGTGCCGAAGGCAATCGCAAAAATGATAATTATAATTACCTTTCGTGGCAAAATATTCATGGATAGAAAAACATAGATAATCAAGTTAATTCGACTGCTTGATTGGATGATAACTTTACCCAAAGAATTGGAAATCACCTGTAAGAGAACAATTTCCGATAAAAATCTCTCCCTGACTGAACCCCTTCGGGGTAGGGGATAGGAGATGGGTTGTGGGGGATGGGGAAGGAACCCCGAAGTAAATGGATACA
>DESS01000307.1 GCA_002361335.1 Richelia sp. UBA3308 | reverse complement strand
CAAGTTTTAACTAACTGTTGTGCTAACGCAATAGTTAAAATAACCATCAAATATCAACTTGAAACTAACTGTTGTGCTAACGCAATAGTTTTCTATGGGAGCATCCTTTAGAAGAAGTACGCGCCGATTTAAACATAGTTTTGCCAACAATATAATTTATTCCTAAAGCTGTAAAATATAAATCAACTTTGTAATTTAAATCTTTGATCTATCCATTGCTTTGATTTTCTCACAGCTTCAGCGGCAGTAAAAGCAAAAGGAACTGCCATGGCACAACCGCGATCGTAATTTACCCAAGCAGCATAAATATCTTGTTGATGAAATTTATCGCGTTCAATTTCAATGGTGCATTGGCGATAAGTAAAGGACATGATAATTTTTGGGTAATGAGGCTCTATCATTAAATTTATACTGCTATGACTTCTGTTTTAAGTATAAAGGGAAGGAAAATATGTATCTGGACATTTTGCAGTGATTTCCTTAAATATTCATGTTCTAGGCAATAGGGAATAAATAGCAATCTAAAAAAAAGCACTGATCATGCATAATTAAGCTTTCATCGTTCATATTATCATGATGATGTAAGAATTTCGGTTAAACATGGTTAACGCAAAAGACTCTGAAATTATATCCTCTCGTTCTAACGAGTTCTTTGACAATCAGTGGAAAATTTATCAAAAAGTATTAAATAGTAATTATATGGGACACCGCGAGATTTATGATGTGCTTCATAAATTTCTCCTCAGTTACTTTCAAAAGCCTTTTAAAATACTTGAACTAGGTTGTGGCGATGCTAGTTTCACAGCACAAGCTTTATTAAATACTTCTGTGGAGTCTTACAAGGGCATAGATCTTTCTCAAGCAGCTCTGGAAATTGGCAACTCTAATATGGCAGCGATTAAATGTTCTAAAACCTTTATTGAAGGCGATTTTTCTGAATTAGTTCCCCAATTAGTAAAAAATCAACAGGATAGTTTTGATGCGATTTTGATTTCTTTTGCTCTCCATCACCTATTGCTCAAACAAAAGGACTATGTTATTGGTAACCTATCAAATCTTCTAATTAATAATGGTGTTTTGATTCTCATCGATTTCGTTCACAAACAAGACGAAAACCGAGAAACATTTATTAGACGTTATTTAGAAGCAGTACAAAAAAACTGGTCTTTACTTACCCCCGAAGAATATTCCATGGTTGAAAACCATATTTCCCAAAGTGATTTTCCTGAAACCCAGGAAACTCTGTACTCGATCGCTCAAAAGCATAATTTTAATCGAGTCGAGTGTCTTTATTGCGATTCTTTAGACACTACACAACTATTATGTTTTTACCGATGAAGAAAGAGTTTTTAAATAGTAACAATTGAGTGTATATCGCTCCCATTACTCCCTTCCCGGCTTTATGATTACCGGTGCTGATTGAGGCAGGGAGTGAGGGAGAAATTTTGATCGGAAATCTTATAACTCCCATAGGAGTAATATGAAAACTTGGCCCTCCTCTGGGTTTAAATTCATTCTTTTTCACATTGGATAATTCCTCTTCAAAAACTCCTCAGCTTCACCATAATCCCTAAGTTTACCATTCTTTCAATATGATTTATCAAAAATAATTTGCTTAAATCCCACAAGAAAAACCACTTTATATTTACTGTTTCCTGATAGACAGCCCAAGTATGATTTGAAATAGTTGTGGGTCAGTTCTTTATGCAGTATTATGTATAAGGAATTACTTTTTTTGGTTTGAACTATGAATCTGAAAAATTTCCTCAAGAGAATATTTACTGTGTTTCTAGGTACCCTACTTATACTCAATTTGAGTTTTGCTATGAATGGAAACTCTGTATTGTTCACTCAGCCAGCTAATGCCACCTTGATTGTACAATTTAACAAAGATTACGCTGGAGGAGATTACGGTAATAAGCAAGGCATCGATTTAAAAGAATGCATGTCAACCTGTGAAAACAATGACAGATGTAATGCTTTTATCTATAATCCAAGAGGAATAAGAAATAGTGGTGTACCAGTTTGTTGGTTAAAATCTAAGGTGAACCCCATATCAAATGTACCAGAACAATATGGTGTTGTTGCCGGTCTAAAAATAAGTGATTCTTGAGTATCTACTTAGAATATCAAAGTTCTCACAAATCCTATTTATAAGAATATCTAAGGTTCTCTGTTACTCCGGAGATTTAGTGTGGAAATACGACAAAATCAACATTAGTAAATCGTATTTCCACAACAATTTAACTACTTCTAAATGACTTTGATATTTATCTAAATTTTCTCAGCTTCAATCTAAAGTTTAAAACAAAAATTCTGCAACGCCAAAATTTTGATCTATCTGGGATACTTCCTCTTTAAAAACTCTTCCCCACTATCGCGATCGCAAATTTTTTCATCCAAAGTAGCAGCCAATAAATCATCAAGAATTTGCTTATATTTTGGTCCTGGTTTATACCCCATTTCCTTCAAATCCTTACCATTTAAAGGCGCTTCCACATTCGATAACACTGTCAAATAATGCCAAATTTTCTTTCTAATAGTTCTCGAACTTTGCAATGCAATAAACATCAACATTGGTAAATCGTATTTCCGCAACAATTTAACAACTTCCGAAGGTTTTTCACATATATCTAAATTTTCTCGAACATTATTCTTCGCCTGATCTAAATTCTCCAACCTTTTAATACTATCATCTGGGAATTGTAGATTTTTGGCGACTTTACCACGATATTCTGGGGCTAAATGAGCAATTATCGCATCCATTCGCATCTGCCAATGGGTAAATCTTTCCTGCTGAGAATCAAACTTTTGTAAACAACGTTCCATTAAATGCAACTGCCGCAATAAATCCTCATTCAATTTTAAAGTCGGATGAATACACACTAAAGCTTCTAATTCACCCAACATTTCTAAAGCCGGTTTCCAATAAGAAGCTTGCAAAATATATTTTAATTCAGATTTTAAACGAGTTTGTAAAGCAGGTGTTTTAGAATTCTTTTGTGCTGTACGATCATAAACACCGCTTTCAATTGCGTAGCGAATATACTCTTCTGTTCGTTCTTCTAAGTGAAAACCCAGTCTTACTGCAAAACGCACCGCGCGGTAAATCCTTGTAGGATCTTCAATAAAGCTATTAGGATGTAAAACTCGAATTTGCTTTGCTTGTAAATCTAACAACCCGCCAAAGAAATCCAACAATTTCCCCGGCTGCGGAGGAGTTAACCGCAACGCCAAAGCATTAATTGTAAAATCGCGACGATATAAATCTTGACGAATCGAACTTGCTTCCACTTCGGGATTCGCCGCTGGATATGGATAAAATTCCGTTCTTGCCGTAGCGATATCAACCCACAAGGAACCCAATTTTTCATCATTATGCCATAACAAAGCAGCAGTTTGAAAAGCACCGTGAACATCTAAACGGGCACCGGGATAAATATTTTGAATCGAGTTAGCCAATTCCACACCAGCACCAACATCTGCCGCATTGTGAAAACCATCAACCACCATATCAATATCTGGAATCAACAAAGGCTCATCGCCATTCGCTAACAACAAATCCCGCACCGCACCACCAACCAAATATAAATGCCAACCCCGTTTTTTCGCTTCCAATGACACTTTCGTGAGAAACTCCCATAAAACAGGTGCAAGTCGCGATCGCAATTCTCCTAAAGTTGGAGTTACTGGATTGTCTGCTGTTTCTTCTCTTTGTTTTTTTTGTTTTTTCTTCTCTTCCTTCCCTTGATGCAACTCCCGTAAAACATCGGTACGAGTCACAATTCCGATCAACTTCCCATCTTCTAAAACTGGTAAACGTCCGATATCATAAGTCACCATCAACGACTCAATTTCTGGCAACGTCGCATCTGGTGTAATCGTCTTGAGATTCTTTGACATATAACCTTTCACCGGCGCATGAGCAAAACCGTGATGCAAAGCAATATCCAAATCCCGTCGAGAAATTATCCCAACTAAATTCCTTGAAGCATCAACCACCGATAAACCAGAATGTCCATAACGTAATAAAATCCGATGGGCTTCCTCAATAGTCGTATCTGGTAAAATAGTTCGCACCGGAGAAGACATTAAATCTAGTGCTGTCGGTGGATAAGGAATCGAATTTTTCAACTCCTCAACAACTCTTACTAAAACTTCTTGGGAATTTACATCCTTTAAACTTACAGAAGCAGCTTTAGCATGTCCTCCACCACCAAAAGGTAGGAAAATATGATTAAGATTAGTCTGTGGAATTTGCGATCGCCCAATTATCGACAAACGATTATTATTTTTTGTCTCGTATTCATGAGCCAATAACACAGCGTCAATTTCCATCAACTCCACCAACTCTGACGCTAAACGCGATAAACCACCAACAAAATCATCAGTTTCGAGAATTACCCAACCAACTTGATAACCCCGTACCTCCTCCCTTTCAATATCCTCCAAAGCAATTTTCAACAACTGCTGTAAATGCGGCGATAAACCCGGCTCCACATACTCTGCGATCGCTGATATACTAGCACCCTGCTGCATCAACCAAGCCAAAGCCAAAGCATCTTCCGGTGTTGTATGATCGTAAGTCAGAGAACCCGTATCAACATGGATACCCAAAGCCATCACAGTAGCTTCCGTAGAAGTTAGAGAAATTTCCTGTTTTTGCAACTCCTGCACCACCAAAGTAGTAACCGCACCCACAGGCAAAATATGAGACTCAGTAGCCGGAATATCCAGAGTTTGTTCTAGATGATGATCGTAAACAATAATTTCTCGTACATGAGGTAAATCGAACCATTGTGCAGCCTTACCCAAGCGATCGCGCTGTTGAGTATCTACCACAGCCAAACAACGAATATCATCAATAATTACCGCACGTCTTTCAATTAGCGGATACTCATCCCGATGTAGCGCCAAAAAATCCTTAACGGTAGGATGAGTGCCACCAGGTAAAACAATTTTGCTCCCCTCAAGTAATCGCGTCAACCCTACCGCCGCTCCCAGGGTATCAAAATCTGCTGTTGTGTGGCATAGAATCAAATTCATAAACAGAAAATTGGAAGAGTTTGCAGGGTTTTATTTATTTTAGATCGCCTTGTTAAACATATTTCATAAGAAAACACGCCGTAAGCGGGAAACGAGCGAGTCTTCATAGTTGAGCGGAAAGCGACACGAGCAAATTTATTCGCCGTGTTCCTATATATAAATTGGGCATTGCCTACCTCGTGGCGGAATCCTAAATGTCCCAGACGCAAGGGTATCGCGTCTGGGACAAGGTTTTCGATTTTCTAATAAATCCGTTTCATACATCAGCAACGCCATAAATTGACTGTTTTGCCTTGGCGGTTATAGATAGGCCCAATTTATTGTTGCCGCTGTCCGTTTTTCCAATTTCCTTCTAAAGGAGTTCCATCAGCAAAAGTATAGACACCTTTACCATTTCTAGTACCGTTGCTGTACTCTCCTTCGTATTTATCTCCATTGGCATATTGACAAACTACTTGACCTTTTAATACTCCCTTGGTGAAGGTTCCAGAACATTTATCGCCATTAGCAAAAAAGAAAGTTCCTTTTCCTGCAAACCTACCATTGTTAAAACTTCCTTCGTAACGACTACCGTTACTAAAGGTAAATATTCCTTCACCGTTGAATGTTCCGTTTTTGAAGTCGCCAACGTATTTATTTCCGTTAGTAAAAATAAAGGTTCCTTTCCCTGAAATTTTACCGTTGAGATATTCTCCTTCATAGCGGCTTCCGTTAGAGAAAACTCGAATTCCTTTACCGTGGAATTTACCATTCTTGAAGCTACCATCGTAACTTCCACCTTTAGCGAAGGTATAAACTCCACGAATATCCGGTCTACCCTTGGTTAATTGTCCTTTGTAGTTGTCACCATTTGCATAATTACATTCGCCAGATCCGTTGAGTTGTCCGTCGGTAATTTCTCCGGTACATTTGTCGCCATTTTTATAAGTATAGGTTCCCTTTCCGTTAGGTCTACCTTGTTTAAATTCACCGGAATAACTAGTACCACTGGCTAAAGTATAAGTTCCTTGGCCATCTGGCTTACCATTTTTGAATTCACCTTCGTAGCGATCGCCATTTTTATATTCTCTAACGCCTTGGCCATTAATTTGACCGTCAGAAAATTCTCCTATGTATTTATCCCCATTAACGAAAGTGTAAGTTCCCTTTCCATGGGGTTGACCTTTTTTAAATTCTCCTTGATAACGAGCGCCGTTTTTGTAGAAACAGGTTCCTTTACCATTTCTTTGTGCGTCGAATTCTCCTTCACAGCGTCCCCCGCCAGTTAAAGGAATTGTTCTTTTTTTGATTAGGGATTCTGTTGGTGTCGATTCACCACTAGATTCTTTTTGATCGGTGATTTGTGCTGAAGCAATATTACCTAAGCTAGAAAAAATTAACAGGGTAATAGCAAGAGGTTGAATAGATTTAATCATTTTAATTACCAAAATGTTATTTACTTAGTAGGTGAACAAGATTCTATTAATGGTGGAGTTAAAGATTTAATTGGGGTTGATTTTCGTTGTTGTGTCAATTTCTTTCTTCAGCTTGCCGCCGACGACGACGTTCAGCTTCGCGTCTAAGTTCATCAAGTTCACGGTATTTTTGAGAACCTGGTTTAACAATATTGAAAATCAATGTTTGGGTTCCAGCTTTACCGGGAGAAAAACGTAATCGACGCGCATCTTTAAGGATCTCTGTGTCATAGGTTGAGTTACCAGTTGAAGGATTTATTTGTACATTGGTAACTTTACCCTTTTTATCGTAAGTAACTATAACCTTGACACTACGTTCTTTACCGTCGAAGTTTCTTTGTATATAAGAAATCGCGTTAGAAAAATTACAGTTACGAATACATTTAATCTCACCACTATTATCAGAAGGTTGTTCAACAATATTTAAACGGAGTCTTATAGTTCTAGATTTACCGGGAGGAAAACGTAATTTAAATGCATCTTCACGAATCACTCTGTCACAGGTTGAGTTACCAGTAGAAGGATTTATTTGTACATCGGTAACTTTACCCTTCTTATCGTAAGTAACAACAAGTATGACAGCATATTCTTTAACGTCAAAGTTTCTTAGTATACAAGAAGCAGCGTTAGAGAAAATACCAGAACGTTGTCCAACAATATTGAAGCGGTATGTTAGAGTTCCAGATTTACCGGGATAAAAACGTAATTTAAATGCATCTTCACGAATCACTCTGTCATAGTCTAAGTTACCAGTAGAAGGATTTATTTGTACATCGGTAACTTTACCGTTCTTATCGTAAGTAACAGTAATCCTGACAGTACGTTCTTTACCATCAAAATTTTTTATTATATAAGACTTAGCGTTAGGAAAACCACAGTTACTAATACATTTACCCGCACCTTTTCTAGGTTTAGGTTTGGCTTTCGCTGGTGGTGACGATGGTTTTTCGACAGTACGGTTTTCTGTTTGAGATTCGGTTGGGATAGATTCGACTTCAGCCTCATTAGTGATTTGTGCTGAAGCGATATTACCTAAGCTAGAAAAAATTAATAAGGTAATAGCAAGACGTTGAATAAAATTAATCATTTTAATTAACAACTTGGGTTATTTACTCAACAGGTGAATTAGATTCTGGTGTTATGGGTGTACGAGTCGGTTCAGGAGTTGGTTCTGGTGTTATGGGTGTACGAGTTGGTTCGGGAGTCGCTTCAGGAGTTGGTTCAGGAGTTGGTTCAGGAGTTGGTTCAGGAGTTGGTTCGGAAGTTGGAGTCGGTTGTGGCTGGGGTTGATTTTCCTTTTGGGCTTCTTGCTGTTGTCGTCTTCTTTCTTCAGCTTGCCGACGACGACGTTCTTGTTCTCTTCTACGTTGTTCAGCTTCACGAGCTTTTTGAGAACCGTCTTCAACAATATTGAAGCGGATTGTTTCGGTTCCAGCTTTACCGGGAGGAAAACGTAATCGACGCGCATCTTTCTCAATCTCTCTGTCATAGCGAGAGTTACCAGTTGGAGGTTCTAATTTTACATAGGTAACTTTACCGTTATCATCGTAAGTAACTATAATATTGACAGTACGTTCTTTACCGTCGAAGTTTCTTTGTATATATTTAGTAGCCTTAGGTAAAGCACACTTAGGAATACATTTATCCCCACCTTGTCCAGATTTAGCTGGTGGTGATGATGGTTTGTCTACTGTTGTACGATTTCCTGGATTATTGGGGATAGAACCAGGATTTGATGATCCAGGAGAACCTTGATTATCGTCATTGGTAACATTCCTATCATTTGTATTACCGTCATCTGGAATAACTCTGGAACCTCTACTACCATTACCGGGATCTCTTGTTTCTTCAGGTTGCCGACGACGTTGTTGTTCACGTTGACGTTGTTGAACTTCACGAGCTTTTTTAGAACCTTCTTCAACAATACTTAAGTCGATTGAACAGGTTCCAGATTTACTTTTAGGAAAACGTAAGCGATTCGCATCTCTACGAATTCTGCTATCATAATTTGGGTTACCAGTTGAAACATTTACTTTGGTAACTTTACCGTTCTCGATAATAACTGTAATCCTGAGAGTACGTTCTTTACCGTCGAAGTTTCTTTGTATATAAGCTAAACTGTTAGAAAAATCAGAACGACTAATATTACATTCATTCGTACCTTGTCCAGATTTAGCTGGTGGTGAGGATGGTTTTTCTACTGTACTACTTCCTGGATTATTGGGGATAGAACCAGGATTTGATGAACCAGGAGAACTTTGATTCTCGTCATTAGTAACACCCCCAGGGTTTCTATTTCCTCTGTCTGGAAGAACTGGGGATCTTCCACTACCATCACCAGAACCTTCT
>DESS01000280.1 GCA_002361335.1 Richelia sp. UBA3308 | reverse complement strand
TTGTCTATAGTTACGTGAACCCCTTGTCCCCTTGTCTTCTTGTCCCCTTGTCTCCCCATGCCCAATTCGGCCATTCTTAATTCCTAATTCTTAATTCCCTTCGGCCCCATATTTCATTAATAATTAATAATTGATACTGTTAGATAATAAAGAAAAATAAAGCTAGATTTAGAAAATAATGAATAAAACAACTTTAAATTTGATTGCGATATCAGTATTTTTGATGACCTTTTCCATACTACTTGGACCTTTAATTAATTTATCTCCTACGGTTCCAGCAGTAACTACCTTTGCGATTTTGGGAATAGCTACTTTTGATTCCTGGGGTTTGGAAGGTAGGGGAGGAACCTTATTTTTAGACTTGATTGGTAGGTTCTCTAAAGAATATAGGGAAAGAATTCTCCACCACGAAGCGGGACATTTCCTTGTGGCTTATGTTTTAGGAGTTGCGGTGACGGGCTATACTTTGAGTGCTTGGGAAGCCACCAAGCAAAAACAAAAGGGACTTGGTGGTGTAACTTTTGATGATGTTGAATTATTATCTCAATTTGAGAAGGGTAGAATTACTACTCAAATATTAGAACGTTACTATACCATTTGGATGGCTGGTATTGCAGCAGAAAAGCTTGTTTACAGCCATTCCTCTGGTGGTGCAGACGATCAAAACAAACTTATGGGTGTTTTGAAGTCTTTAGGCTATTCTCAGTCTATGTGCGAACAAAAACAGCGTTTTAGCGTTCTGCAAGCAAAAACAATCATAGAAAATAATTGGTCTGGATATCAAGCTTTAGTTGATACTATGCGAGAGCGTGCAACAGTCTGTGAATGTCAGAATATTCTGATAAAGCAAGGAGCGATCGTTCATAACTCCTAACTTTACACAGCGTTAACTTTTAAATGGCATGCTTGTAATATATTTTCATGGGGAATGTGGTTGCCATCGGTGGAATTAGAAAGATAGTTATTGCTTTGCTTTGTACTTACGCAACTAACTACGCAATTTCTTCCTTTAGATTTTGCATCTAATAAAAACCTGTCGGCGCGATCGAGTAAACTTAACCCTTGTTCATCATCATTTGGCAGCAAACAAGTGGTTCCTAAACTGATGGTGACATTTATAGTTAATGTAGCGTCGATCTTAAAAGGGCTATCTTTAACTATACTGTTGAGACGATGGGCTACCAAATTAGCTTCTTGGGCAGTAGTATTAGGCAGAATAATCACAAACTCTTCTCCACCGTAGCGGAATGCAGTATCTTGAACTCGCAAATTGTGGCGAATGCGATTAGATAATAACTTCAATAGTCTATCGCCTACTAAATGTCCGTAGTTGTCGTTGACCTTTTTGAAAAAATCTACGTCTAAAATAATTAAGCTTAGGGGAGAATTATTCCCACGGGCTTTTTCAATTTGTCTTGGTAAATCCCATTCTAGGGCACGACGATTATTTAATTCTGTAAGGGAATCTGCCAAGGCAATAGTCGATAACAAATCATTGGTTTGGATCAAATCACGATATTTATGGGCTTTACGCAAAGCTACAGTTAATTGCGATAGCAGCAAGCGATGGCTGGCGTTTAACTGTGCTGCATCAGAGTCTGTTTTTCTTTGTCTTATTGACTGCTGATTTTGTAAATCCCCATACCAAATATAGGCATCAGCTCCATGTTTAAGTGCCCTGGAAGTCATTTCTAATTGCCATTCCCAGCTTTGCTTGCTTCTATCGGCAATTAGCTGGGGTCTATCTTCTAAAAGAATACAGTATATCCAAGAAAGATTAGTCGCCTCTTGTAACCAACTGCATATTTGCATACTATCATTCTGGCTTGACTGCAAGAGAATAACATCAGGAGGTTTACGTTGAATGTGCGACACTGCCATTTCTAGGTTGGCGATCGCTTCTAGGCTAAAAGCACTTGCATCCCGAATTTGAACTGGTAGTGTGGCTAGGAATTCTTCATTTCCAAAAACCAGAATGGAAATGTTCATGATTTTTTTACTTTGCTGATTACCTTATAATTTTCCAGTTAATTTCACTCTTATATCAGTTGGAAAAGTGTAAATACAATCAATATTTGGCTACTGATTATGATTACTCAGATGATAATAAATATCTAGATTTTTATAGAATCTAATCATAGTGCCAATACAATACTTGATATTTCTATTTCCATACTGATAGAAGAGGAATAACATAAACTCCAATCAAACTTGCTGAAGTTCTTAGTTTTTACTCAATAAAAGTATCTTGATGCCAAGGGGTCTCACACTCCATTCTATTTCTACCCTGTTAACTTCGTAGCCTAGTTTCAAATTTAATCTCCTCAATAAGAATGCATTTTTTACTACAATTTCTCGGACTAGTATTTCTGATACCTAATTTCTGCGCTAACTACATATATTTAAAACAGTATAAATACGGAAAAATCCGGACAACTTTTGAAATTCGACTGTGATTTCCACCAAAAAAGTCACTTTAAATACTTATGATTATATGCATATAATGTTGCACTCATAAAAGTGCTAAAAAAAACATTTACTCAGTAAAAATCTGGGATTTTTTAATCATACATCAAAATGATTTGTAATGTTTTCACTAATTACGTAATAACCGATGTATCTACCTTCACAAATAATTTTTAATAATTTTTAAATCATCATTTAAAAATTATTAAGAAATTAGAATAAATACTATTTTAGATATGTTTATCAAGTGATAAGCACTTTCAAGGGATGATTTATACGGTTAATTTTATAAAAATTTTATTTTACTTAATTTCTCGGACGTAGATTTACTTAAATAATGCCTTGACCATGAGAAATATACTTAAGTAAATCTACGCCCAAATTCAATTAAATATTGACTTTAGTTCCTCAACAATGTGTTTTTTCAATTAGCCTATATTGGTTAAAACGTCAATCTACCTTGATAATGAGATTTACTGATAATCTTCAAGATGAAAACCAGCAGCAACAATTGCTTGCTTAATTGATTCGTCAGAAGCTCCAGAATCAACAGTTACTGTTTTAGAATCTACATTCACATCAACTTTGGCATTGGATTCCATAGCCTGGATGGATTCGCGAATCTTTGCAGCACATTTGTCGCACTTCATATCGGAAACTTTTAATTTAAGCGCCATAAACTACTTGACTCCTTGGATTTGAGGTAATTGTTATTTTTGGATTTTACCTATTCTTAAAGAAAAAAAAACTTATCCTAAGCACATAAGCTTGGATAAGGGGCTGAGGAGATGGAGAGACAAGGGGAAGCAGGGAATAGCTTTTACTCTAATCACGACTTCGGGCATTCTAAATTCTAAATTCTCCCCGTGTTTTAATATTTTTGGTATTTTAAAGTTCTAATTCGAGTTAATCTTAATCAAGGCTAGTCCCATGTCTGTAAATCCCCAACACCTCGGCGGTAACGAAATCCGGCAAAAATTCCTCGATTTTTACGCGCAACGGAATCATCAAGTATTACCTAGTGCTTCCTTAGTACCGGAAGATCCCACGGTATTGCTGACTATCGCGGGGATGCTTCCGTTTAAACCGATTTTTCTCGGGCAGCGTACCCCAGAATTTAAACGCGCTACTACTTCTCAAAAGTGTGTTCGTACTAACGATATTGAAAATGTGGGAGTTACTAAGCGACATCACACGTTTTTCGAGATGTTGGGTAATTTCAGTTTTGGAGACTATTTTAAGGAACAAGCCATCGCCTGGGGTTGGGAACTTTCTACTAAGGTATTTAATTTGCCCCCGGAAAGATTGGCAGTAAGTGTTTATTATCAAGATGATGAAGCTTATGCTATCTGGCGTGATAAAATCGGTGTACCAGAAGCTAGAATTTTACGTTTAGATGAAGATAATTTCTGGGCTTCTGGTGCTACTGGCCCTTGTGGTCCTTGTTCGGAAATTTTCTACGATTTTCATCCGGAACGTGGTGATGAAAATATAGACTTAGATGATGATACCAGATTTATCGAGTTTTATAATTTGGTATTCATGCAATACAATCGCGATGCCGATGGTAATTTAACTCCCCTTGCCAATAAGAATATTGATACTGGCATGGGTTTGGAGAGAATGGCGCAAATTCTCCAAAATGTTGCCAATAATTATGAAACTGATTTAATTTTCCCGATTATTAAGAAAGCTGCTGATATTGCGGGAATTGACTACAGTAAAAGTAATGAGAAAACTAAAACTTCATTAAAAGTTATTGGCGATCACATCCGTGCTGTGGTACATATGATCACTGATGAAATCCGTGCTTCTAATGTGGGAAGGGGTTATGTATTGCGGCGGTTAATTCGTCGTGTGGTGCGTCATGGCAGATTAATTGGTATTGAAGGGGAATTTACCACCAAAGTTGCAGAAACTGCGATCGCACTTTCTCAAGGTGCTTATCCTAGGGTACGGGAACGAGAAAATGCCATCTTCGCTGAGTTACAACGAGAAGAATCTCAATTTCTTAAAACTTTGGAGCGTGGTGAAAAACTCCTTGAGGAAGTTATCGCTAAGTTAAAGCAGGATAATCAAACTGTTATTAGCGGTGAAGATGCTTTTAAGTTATATGACACTTATGGGTTTCCCCAAGAGTTAACTCAAGAAATCGCTGCCGAACAGGGTTTCACTGTGGATGGTGACGGTTTTAATACCGAAATGAAGAAACAAATCGAACGCGCTAAAGCTGCCCACGAAACCATTGATTTAACTGTGCAGGGGGCACTTGATAAGTTAGCAGAAGATATGGAAGTTACTCAATTTGTTGGTTATACCGATGCTACTGCTACCTCCGTGGTGGAAGCAATATTAGTAGAAGGGGTTTCTACAGAAGAAGCAGAAGCCGGAAATACCGTACAAATTGTCCTTAATAAAACACCTTTTTATGCCGAATCCGGTGGACAAATTGGCGATCGCGGTTTTATTAGTGGTGATGGATTTTTGCTAAAAGTTGAAGATGTGAAGAAGGAATCCAACTTTTTTGTTCACTTCGGACGTGTTGAAGGGGGTACAATCCGAGTAGGAGACTCCGTGACTGCTCAAATTGACCGTGCTTGTCGTCGTCGCGCTCAAGCTAATCATACCGCCACACATTTATTACAAGCAGCGTTGAAGAAAATTGTCGATGAAGGAATTTCTCAAGCAGGTTCTTTAGTTAACTTTGATAGATTGCGCTTCGATTTCAATTGTCCCCGTGCTATGACACCAGAAGAAGTCGTTGCCGTGGAGGAACAAGTTAATAATTGGATATCCGAAGCTCATTCCGCGAATATTGAAATTCTTCCCATAGCAGAAGCAAAAGCTAGAGGTGCTGTTGCCATGTTCGGCGAAAAGTATGGTGAGGAAGTCCGAGTCATTGATTTTCAAGGTGTATCAATGGAACTTTGTGGCGGTACTCATGTAAGTAACACTGCTGAAATTGGTGTTTTTAAAATAATTTCTGAAGCGGGAATATCTTCCGGAGTGAGAAGGATTGAAGCAGTATCGGGGCCAGCGATATTGGATTATCTCAACGTCAGGGAGAATGTAGTCAAAGATTTAAGTGAAAGATTCAAAATTAAACCAGAAGAAATTCCCGATAGAATTACAACATTACAAACCGAACTGAGAAACGCTCAGAAAGAAATTGAGACAGTCAAAGGACAATTAGCGATCGCAAAATCCGATAGTTTATTAGAAACAGTAGAGTCAGTGGGTGAATATAAATATCTGGTTGCGAAAATGGAAGGAGTAGACGCAGAATCTTTAAAAACAGCAGCCGAAAGATTGCAGCAAAAAATCGGTAATAATGCAGCAGTTGTATTGGGTAGTGCATTAGAAGAAGGAAAAGTCAGCTTAGTTGCTGCATTCGGTAAAGATATTAATCAAAAAGGCGTACAAGCAGGAAAATTCATTGGTGCCGTAGCCAAAATGTGCGGCGGTGGCGGCGGTGGAAGGCCTAATTTAGCCCAAGCAGGGGGAAGAGATGCCAGTAAATTACCAGAAGCATTGGAGAAAGCCAAAGGTGATTTGAAGGCTAGTTTGGGTTAGTTGGTTGTTTTAGTGCGGGCATATTGCCCGCTTAAAATAAAATTAATTAAGGGAGTATCTACTATTGAAATTAATCTAGAACAAGTTGAGCAAATTCAAAGTATTGCCAGTAGGTATGGCAATTTAGAATGTGTCAAATGCGCCGAAGCAATTAAAAATTATCTGATTTCCCAGAAGATTACAGGTAAACAAATCAAACTTTATACAGGTTCAAGCACAGGTAGAGATAGTTATATTTATGATGATAGCGTTCCTAGTGACGCAATTTCTTTAAATGGTCATCATCGAGGGATTTCCGTTTTAATCAATGAAATAGAAATTGTTTTTGATAACCATCATCATAACGGTATTCCTAAAATTTTGTGGCTTAACAATCTCCAGTTTTACGGAAAGATACACAATAACAAAAAATTCCGGATAACAGAAGAAATATTTTAAATTGATAGAGGTTTTATGCAAGAAACAAATACAATTCAATTAGAAATTAAATCCGAATATTTTAACGAAATGCTGCAACGTATTAAACAGCGTCCGGGAATGTATTTAGGAAAATGCTCAATTACCCGTTTACATTCATTTTTAATCGGATATATGGGAGCAAGACAAGATTTAGGTTTACCAACCACTGAAGAAGAAACTGAATTTGATAAATTTCAAGAATGGATACAACAGAGATTTGATATAAAGTCATCTCATGGTTGGAATGATATCATTTTGTTTTATTCTGCTGATGAAAGAGATGCTTTAGATAAATTTTTTGAGTTATTTGAACAGTTTAAAAATGGGGAAAGCGTTAAAGGAATTTAGAATTTAGAATTTAGAATTTAGAATTTAGAATTTAGAATTTAGAATTAATTGTGATATTTGTCAGATCGAATAGACATATATTGTAGGTTGGGTTAGACGGAAAATAAAATTGAGCGTAAATGCAGTTAATTAAAATCTGTATTTCGTAGTACAATTATACTATTTATGATCTTTCTGAGCTATAATAGTATTATTGAGTAGTACAAGGATTTGCGGGTCTGAGTATGAATAATCCTATAGATGTGGCTCGCTACTTTATTATCAAAGCCTATGAAGAGGGTATGGAAGCTGAAATGACCAACATGAAGGTTCAAAAGCTTCTGTACTATGCTCAAAGTTTGCATTTAGCAATGTATGATGAGCCATTGTTTGAAGAAGAAATCCAAGCATGGCGATATGGTCCAGTATATCCGCCAGCTTATAGATTTTACAGCAAATTTGAAGCAGAACAATTACCTATTCCCGATAAGGAAGAATCCTTAAAAGCAATACCGGAAGAAAAAACAGCCTTACTGGAGGAAGTTTGGGAATATTTTGGTGATTATCATGCTTATGGATTGAGCAATATGACTCACGGTGAGTTCCCTTGGAAAAAAGCTCGTAAAGGATTAGCACCTCAAGCAGGTTCAACTGAACCAATCCTTTTAGAAGATATGAAAGTATTAGGTCATAAAAAACTTGATTTAATAGAACGAGAACATCCTGCATACGAACCAATAGTTACTAAAATTTTGCAAGATGCTTTAACAGAAGAACCTTCAAATCGTGCTGGTAAAGGAGAAGTGCGTGACTGGCTCAAATCCCTTCTCGATTAAGGAAACAGATAATTTTAAACGCACATTCAAAAAGCTTCTAAAAGTTTACGGCAATGATTTTTTTGAATATTGTTGCCGAAATCTTAGAGAATTTAATTGAGGAGCAGTACCCAATAAATTCTCGTCAAGAACCTTTACCTAAAAGACTTCAATTACCAGAAGATTGGACATTTCATAAATTAGAATTTAAATATGGAAAGGGTGCTTCCGGACAAATAAGATTAATGTATTTAGTTAATGATATAGACTGCATAATTCAGCTTATGTGGATTTACAATCACGAACAATTTGCAAAACGTCCTAGTGATAAAGAATTAAAAGGTATTATCAAAGAAGTTTTAGATTTTTAGCTTATTTACTTATAAATAAAGTATTAACTATATAACTTTGGTTTTATCGTTGAAAAAAAATGGTGTAGGATTCCTATAGTTATAGTTTGAGTTAGGCGGAAATTTTATATAAAGCATCCTAGATAAAATTAAAATCTACCCTAAACCAACGCTATAGTTTGTGGATAATTTCCCAGATTCAATTGATCAAAATATCAATGTTGAGTTAGACACGATAAATACTACCGTAATAAAACGGCTTGTTTGGGTGCCTAACCCAACCAAGATACAGCACTTTGCTCTATCATGAGGTAACGCAAAAATTTTCTAAAACTCTTGTGGTACGGGCATCCCTGCCCGTCCAAATGTACCCCATAAAGATGAAATATGCTGTAATACCTACTTATTCAAAATAGCAGGCTTTAATTTTTCAACTTCTGCCATTGCTGCTTTCGCATCATCAGCAGATACTCCAGAGCTAGTCATTGCATCAGTTAAATGCTTAGCAATTGCATCAAAATGTGACTGCTGTAAACTCATCCCAGTGTGTGTTTGATCCATAGCACGGCCTTTATAGTCTTTTGGGCCACCTAAAATAAGAGAAAAGAAACCAATTTGATGAGTGCGCTGCTTGGCCATATCTGTTTTACCAAAAAAGCCGCTGACGCTACTATCTGCTAAAATACGGTTATGGAAATCATCCACAACTTTTTCAATGGTGGGTTGGCCGCCAATTTTTTCGTATAGTGTACTCATGTTCTCGTCCTCTGAAGCGAATGCGTACAATGTTGAAGTACCAAACTAACTTTCTACTTGGTAAAATTAGAATTCCCCATTGTTGACAACAAACAAGTTGCCTGAAGCCATAGGGAGTTTCTCACCACCAAGTTTCAAGTTACTCTCTTTAAGTAGCTTTGTAGCTGCTTTGAATTTTTCTGAGAAATTTTCGATTCCTGCATGGATTTCTTGAGGTTTTGCAGGATCGGATTGTGGGATTATTTCCAGGAATTTTCTTTGCTAAATTCTAGGCTTTTGTCCTCACGGAATAATCTTACCGCATGACTCATGGCATTGACGACAGTAGCGGCTCGTATTCATATTACCTTAGCAAGCTCTATTACACTGAATTTCTGGCAGATTTTTTCTTGTAGTGTCACCCACCAACGCCCCTATTGTAATTGTTGTAAGTCCTGTCTATATCAAGTACGTTAAAAAGAAGTAAATATCCCCTTAAGTCCCTTCTCAATCACTAAGAACGAATTTACAGGATTTTGCGGCGTTGCACGAGGTACCGCACAAATTTGCTAAAACTCTTGTGGTACGGGCATCCCTGCCCGTAAGAATCTACCGGCGGCTCTATGAAATTCCCTATATTTTTCTTATTACTTGCACAACAACAAAAAAAAGGATGCCCTATAGCAACCCTTTCTTTGATACACAAATATGAACTTGAAATAATTAAAATAATCTAAAAATAAACGGATAACGGAAAGGTTCATCGGATTTGCTCAAGCAGTGTAACAAAGCCCAAATCGTCAATCCCCAATGTAATAAAAATCCAAAAGCCACAACAGGGAAAAACAAGATTCCGCCAATACCAAAAGTGAGAAAAGATAAAATCCCAATTGGTACTCCAATTACAGTTGCCCAAAACCAAACATTTAGGTGAAAATTGATTGATTCTTTAGCATTACTTTTGACAACTGGATCATCAGAAATTAAATTAATTACAATTGGAACGCCAATTGAGAATAATGTAGTACTAAAGAAAATCGACCCATGACATAGACTAGATAGCAATTTGCGCTTATCAGAATCATATGTAATTTCTTGCATCTAGACGTGTTCCTCAACTTATTTTCTTAATTAGATTTTAACGAATATATTAGAATATTAGTATTCAAGTTTACCGTAAATCAGTTACTTTCGCGAATTTCCTTGATTCAACAAACTTTGAAATAATTATTAGACCATCATTTATGAGGTTTACCGAACCATTACGTTCAGCTAAAACTCATTTAACCAACATCATTATAAAATTATATAGTTCTAAGATAAGCATTATTACTCATCCTAATAGACATAAACATTTACATAGCAACACACAAGATTATTTATGGGTTTGAAGCTGTTGTAATGAATTTAACAATGTTGCATACTGATATTGGCTTAGTCATTTTAGGCATATATATTGATTAAAAACCAAAACGCATTACAAATAAAACATTAGGTAATTATTTTGAACGTAGATCTGAATACAGAAATAACAGCCTTTAATAATCTAATTGAAATTGCCAATCAATTTGAAACACAAGGCAAAGTTATCACAGTAGAAGAATTTGGAAATGGTAACATTAATGGTACTTTCCTTGTTACCTTGGATTGTCTAGAAGAAAAGCATTTTATTTTACAACGCATTAACCAAAATGTATTTCATCAACCAGAATTGGTGATGCGGAATATGAGTACTTTTACGAATCATGTACATCAACGTTTACAAAATTCTCCCCTGAATTCAAATCGCCGTTGGGAAGTACCAAAAGTATTATTAACTCAAAAAAATCAAGACCATTTTATTGATGCCCAAAATTCATTTTGGCGAGGGATTGGTTTTATTGATAACGCCCAAACTTTTGATACGATTCAAGATAACCAACAGGCGAGGGAAGTTGGTTATGCTCTAGGAATGTTTCATAATTTGATCAGCGATTTACCTGTTGATAAATTAGCCGATACTCTACCAGGATTTCATGTTACACCCAACTATTTAAAACAATACGAAAATGTAGAGAGGCAATATAATGCATTTTCAAAATCACCAGAAGTAGAATACTGTTCACAATTTATTAATTATCGTAAAACTTGGGCCCATGTTTTAGAAAATGCTCTATTACAAGGACATTTGCATTTGCGTCCCATTCATGGCGATCCAAAAGTAAATAATATTATGTTTGATACTATTAATAGACAAGCCATCAGTATTATTGATTTGGATACTGTTAAACCGGGATTGGTACATTATGATATTGGCGATTGTTTGCGTTCAAGTTGTAATCCTTTGGGTGAAGAAACCAAGCATTGGGAAATGATCAGTTTCGATACTGATATTTGTCAATCACTTTTAGAAGGGTATTTTTCGGTAGCACAAGATTTCCTTACCAAAAGTGATTATCAGTATATTTATGATGGGATTCGTTTGATTACTTTTGAATTAGGATTACGATTTTTTACCGATTATTTGGCTGGTAATGTTTACTTTAAAGTACAATATCCAGAACATAATTTGATTCGAGCTTTAGTACAATTTAAACTTACTGAAAGTATTGAACTTCAAGAAAATACCATTCGCAACATTATATCAATTTTTGATAATTAATTTTCACTAATCTCCATGAAATAATACTTTTGACTTTTGATATCTTTTCCGGTTGCTTTGGTACTATAAAAAAATAATCAAAAAAACTCTGTGTTCCTCTGCGTGTCACTCAGCGCCCCTTTGCGTTGAAAAATATATAATATCGATACCAAAGGATTTGATATGACTTTTGACTTCCCCCTCCTGGGGCTGCGATCAACAAACATCAAAATCAATCAAAAATGAACAAATACGAATTTTCCTTACAACCATTTCAACCAAAGAACATTGATGTAGAAATTCAAGGTGAAATTTCCCGAAGAGACAATAGATTAATTTTTCGCTACGAACTTAAAAGTGATTTCAAACAATTAGAAGTTCCAAATATAGTAGAACATGAAGCTCGCAAACACGAACTTTGGAAAACAACTTGTTTCGAGCTTTTTCTAGGAATAGAAAATTCTACTTGTTATTGGGAATTCAATATTTCTCCAAGTGGAAATTGGAATATCTATCGCTTTGATGATTATCGAGCAGGAATGGAAGAAGAAGATAGAATTCAATCCCTTCCTTGTTATATATATAGTGAATCTCATAAAGTATTATTGGGAACCGATGGAATTGATATTGGAAAGTTGGCTGACAAAGACCAAAAATTGAACGTTTCGATTACTACTGTAGTCAAAGAAAAAAATGGTAATTTTAGTTATTGGGCTTTAAAACATTGTGGAGAAGAGCCAGATTTTCATTTGCGGGATAGTTTTGTACTTGATATGTAATTTAAATTTAATTTCTATATCTCGATCAACCACCAAACATTCTATCTATATCATCTCCTACAGAAGTACCATGACGGGAATTTATTAGTAAGTTTGTTTGATTTGCAGAAAAATTATAAGTTAAAGGTTGAGTTTGAAATAACTTTTGTTTACCTTCTTCTACTAAACTTTGATTTTGGAACTTCTTCATCACAGCTTTGATTGCTGTAATTCTTTCATTGACTGTGGGATGATTGTCATCAAATTTAACTCCCGGAGTACGATTTAGTATCGACATTGCCCTTAAACATCCTTCCTTATCAAAACCTGCTTTTACAGAAGCCAGATAAGCAACTTTATCAGCTTCAAATTCATCTTTTCTACTTTGTTGTTTAATATTTTCTGCTAATTGTGCCGTCTTTTTCTCTACAATTACATCAATTTGTCTTTGGGCTTTTCTAATTCTTGTATAGCTTTTACTATCTAAAACACCACCAACAACAGCACCAATAGTTCCTCCAATCATACGTCTAACAACAAAATCACCGACTGCTGCGAATGCCGATGTTTTTCTCTTTCTACCTAAAACTTCTTTTTCTGCTTCTTCCCTAATTTGAGCAATTAATTCTGCCTTTTCTATGGCATTAACAACTTGATGGCGTTGTCTATGATGTGCCATTTGATGACTAATCATACAAGCTAATGCCGAAGCATCGCTGCCTAATTCTTCTAAAATACCATTGAAAATCGCGATCGTATTCGGATTTTTCCCAAATCCTTGAGTATCGTATTGCCCAACTCTGACAATTTGCCAAGGGCGGGTATCATATTCATTCGCACGGGCTATCCTATCCACAATCCGATAAAGTGCATAAAAATCTGGAGGTAGTTGTCTTCTCGCCTTTTGGAAAACAGATTTAGTCTCAGTTGCTGCTTCTACCTTAGTCGTTACCGCAGTGGAAAATAATAATAAACATAAACAAGTTAAACTTACTGAAAATTTAGTTTTTAATCTACTCATTTTTACTGTCTATTTTTTCTACATACGTTATTTTTGTAACCTTATTGTATGTAACAAATAACAATAATACTCTGCGTTAAATCACTTAAAATTATCTTTAAAATTTTGAAATGGCAGTGTAATTTTACTTAGATTGTAGGGTGTGTTAGATACACTTTGGAACATCTGTTAAAAAATATAATCTTAATAAATCTAACGCACCAATAAACCTTGGTGCGTTACGGCAAATAAGCAGGCTGTTTATTCATCGAATCCTATACTTTAAAATTATTTTATAAACACCCTCTTAGTAAATTAGGTTAAACTGTTGCTCTGCTTAAGTTTTACAAAGTCATTTTTGTGAAGCTGCGATAAAATTCTTGGATTAGTCTACATGTGATGACATGCCCAAATTTCCGCCAAAAGACTACATAAACACCGTTCCCTTTCCTAACGAGATTAGTTTACAACCAATCGGTGTAGTGCGATCGCCATATAAAGAAAGACATGGTACACCCCGACAATCACAACTAATTGCCGCACCATCATCTTATCAACCCGCGATCGCACAAATAGAATTATTTGGCGATATCATACCCCAAGAAGCACTCAAAGACATGGAAGGGTTTGAGCGGATTTGGGTAATTGCATGGTTACACTTAAATAAACATTGGAATCCTACAGTTATTATTCCACGAGGTCCGCGCATTCGTCGAGGTACTCTGGCAACTCGTGCCCCCCATCGCCCCAATCCCATCGGCATTAGCGCAGCCAAACTAATAAAAATAGAAGGTTTAGTTTTGTATATAGAAGGAATTGATTTACTCGATCAAACACCCGTATTAGATATTAAACCTTATGTCAGTTATTGCGATGCTTTTCCCGATGCTAAATGTGGTTATGTTAACGAAATCGAAAATGCTTCCCAACATGAAATCGATGTATTTGGCAAAACCAAGGAAGAAGGAAGATAGAATGAAGAATTTAGAATTTAGAATTTAGAATTTAGAATTTAGAATGAAGAATTAAGA
>DESS01000393.1 GCA_002361335.1 Richelia sp. UBA3308 | reverse complement strand
CTGTTAATCTTGCCTTAAACAAACCGAATAGGAGAAGTAGTTCTTTAAAGCTAGAAGAGTTAGGAAAAGAGTCAGAATTTAAGTTTGAATACATTTCTCCCTATTCAGGAGTTAAGCATACAGAAGAAACTCTTTGTGACAGTAGTTTCGCCAATGACATTAATGATACTGCCCCTAATTCATTGTTCTCTTCTTTAGATACAAGAGGTCCTTTTTTCCAGTTTAGTTCTCCTGAAGAGGTAGATTCTTTGTATTTAGTATCATGTGTGGGCGATCGCGGTAATTTAGATTCATCAATTTCCGAACGGGATAGCACAGTAGCTTTTAGCGAACTTCAAATAGTATTCGGACGAGCATTACTTATTGATGCAAATAATACCGGGACAAAATCTGGTCGTCTGTATCAGAAAAAATTTCCTATAGATTTTAAATTTGAAAGTGATTAAATCAAGTTGATTGTTTTAGGACTTACATAAGTGTCACAATATTATGGCAACTGGCACACACACTAAAATGTCATATAAAACTCTATCTTCCTTGAAAAATAGGGTTTATATAAAAATCGCTACTATGTGACAGTTTTGAGGAAAATGTGCCAGTTGTGTAGGTGCTGTGTTTTAGAGAGTTCTTGTACTTTATTACACTATAATAGTAAAAGCATGAAAAAACACTTTATTTTTAAACTATTCTTAGTAATTCTAATTTTATGGATAAGCTGGGGAAATATAGCTTACTCTGAAACAATTAGCTCATCCGACGATAAATTATTAAGATATTCAAAAACTGATATTTCGGTAAAAAATCTGCGTAAAAGTTGTACTTCTTCTGATGGAATAGATGGTATTTTGCTTTGTCAACAATTAGTTAAAGCGACTCCATCCGATCCAGAATCTTGGAATTATTTGGGATACAAATATTACGATTTCCAAAAATATAAGGAAGCTTTGTTCGCCTATGGACAAGCTTTATATTTAAACCCAAAGTATTCTTTAGCTTTGGCGAATATTTGTGGTTTACTAAGTCAAATTAGATTTTACCATTTAGCTATAAAAGCTTGCGATCGCGCTTTAGAAAATGATTCCTCTTGGGGCTTCGAGGGAAAAGCTTTAGCGTTGGATAATAAAGGAAAGGTTTTATTTAATTTAGGTCGCTATCAACAATCTTTAGATGCTTTCGATCGCGCGATTGCAGCTAATCCTAACTACAAAAATGCAAGTATTAACCGCTCTATTCTACTGAATCATTTAAAGTATTTTGCTCGTAAAAAAATGTTCTCCTAGATAGTAAAAAAAGGGCAAGGTCATTTTAACGGACATCATATAACTTAGCAATCGCAGGATATTGCGATTGCTTCACTACATTTCCGGGCAGTTCGCAATGACAAAATATATCTGTGGAAATTTACCTTCATCCCCAATGCCCCATGCCCCATGCCCAATACCCTAAGTGCATAAGTTGATCGAAGCTGAACCTATAAATAAGAAAAGAATGTTGGCAATTTATTGCTTAATATCGGTTCAGTATTAGAAAAATCAATGGAGAAACTAATTTTTGTCAATGGAAAAGTGCTAATGATAATCATATAGTAAATGCTATTTTTGTTATCAGATTTGATCGCATGGCGAAGAAAATTCTGCTTTTATCAGCTAATCCTACAAATACGGCTAAGCTGCGCTTGGATGAGGAGGTGCGGGAAATTCAAGCAGGTTTAGAACGTGCCAAACATCGAGAGCAGTTTGAAATTATCTCTAAGTTAGCAGTGCGAGTTGATGATTTGCGCCGTGCTTTGTTAGATAATGAACCACAATTTGTGCATTTTTGCGGACATGGTGGAGGAAGTCAAGGTTTAGCATTAGAGAATAATTCGGGACAAATGCAGATGGTAAGTGCATCTTCTCTAGCCGGATTATTTAAATTGTTTCCCCAGGTTGAATGTGTGGTACTCAATGCTTGTTATTCTCAGAAGCAAGCAGAGGCAATTCATCAACACATTGATTATGTGGTTGGCATGAATAAAGCGATTGGGGATCGGGCTGCTATTGAGTTTGCTGTAGGGTTTTATGATGCTTTGATTGCTGGTAGAAGTATCGAAGATGCTTTTGAATTTGGCCGTGCTTCAATTGATTTGGAAAGTATGCCAGAATCTTCTACTCCAATATTGAAAAGTAGAATCAGCAAGGAAGAGATTTCTATTTCTGTCAATTATCAAGAAGAAAATTCTTTACAAGCTAATTCTCAAGAAGTAAATTCCCAATCTGGTAAACGTATTTTTATTAGCTATAAACGGGATACGCAACCAGATGAAGAAATAGCATTACAAATTTTACAAGCACTTTCAGCAGAACACCAAGTTTTTATTGACCAAAAAATACTTGTAGGTAGCAGTTGGGCTGAATTAATTAAAACAGAAATTCGTAATAGTGATTTTTTAATTGTCTTGCTTTCCGAGCATTCAGTGCACAGTGAGATGATGGAAAAGGAAATCACCATGGCTCACAACTTTGCTCAAGAGCAGTCAGGAAAGCCTGCTATTCTTCCAGTCAGATTAGCCTACCGTCAGCAGTTTCAGTATCCTTTAAGTGCTTATTTAAATCATATCAACTGGACGTATTGGGGAAATGAACAGGATACACCACGGTTGATAGAAGAATTAAAGCAAGCTATTTCTGGTAGTGAGTCAAGTAGAGAGTTAAGTATTAACACGCAAAATAAGATTGAGTTGCTGCCATCAAACGAACAATCAGACTTACCGCGCCCTTCTCCTTCTGCACAGCCAGGAGCTTTGGAAATTCCAGAAGGAACCATGAAGCTCCAATCTGCTTTTTATATGGAACGGCAAGCTGATAAAATTGCCCTAAATACCATTATCCAGCAGGGTGTGACCATTTCTATCAAGGGTCCCAGACAAGTTGGTAAAAGTTCGTTGTTAAACCGGATAATGAAAGCAGCTCGCGATCGCAATAAGCGGGTACTATTTCTAGATTTTCAATTGTTAGGGAAAGCTGACTTAAGCAGCGATGAAATTTTCCTACGTCAATTTTGTTCTTGGTTGAGCGAAGAACTAGAAATAGAAGACAAAGTAGATAAATATTGGCAGAAAAACATTAGTAATATTCAACGTTGTACCCGCTACGTCAGTCGTCACATATTAAAGCAATTGGATCGTCCGTTAGTTTTAGCAATGGATGAAGTCGATAAGGTGTTTGACACAGATTTTCGTAACGATTTTTTTGGCATGTTGCGTAATTGGCATAACAGCCGTGCCATGACCGATATTTGGAATAATCTGGATTTTGTACTAGTTACTTCTACCGAACCCTATCAGTTAATTGACGACCTCAATCAATCTCCGTTTAATGTGGGACAAGTGATTGAATTAGAGGATTTTAGCTTTGAGCAGGTAGCCGTTCTCAATCGCCGTCATGGTTCGCTTTTTAACAGTAGCGATGAACTTAAATTGATGGAACTATTAAACGGGCATCCTTATTTAACCAGGAAAGCCCTGTATTTAGTAGCCAGCGGACAAACTACGACAACAGAATTATTTAACCGTGCCACAAACCCCAGAGGTCCCTTTGGCGACCATTTGCGGCGTTTTTTGTCATTATTACATGACAGACAAGAATTAAAAGAATGTTTATTAGAAATCATTGATAATAATATATGTGAAAATCAAAAAATATTCTGGCAATTACGCGGGGCTGGTTTAGTACGTCGTTCATCAGGGCACGGAATTATTCCCCGTTGTCAACTTTATGGCGACTATTTTGGAGAATATCTTTAGAATTTAGAATGCCCGAATTAACCACTAACAACTTAATCTGGCGATTTAATATACGCGGCTGCACAAGCAAAACCCAACTTCCACGGGTTTTAGGCGATTTAATATACGCGGCTACACAAGCAAAACCCAACTTCCACGGGTTTTAAAACTTATTAGTCCACGCAGGTGGACTTCGTTTGTGTAGTAGCGCGGAGCCATC
>DESS01000225.1:1493-14035 GCA_002361335.1 Richelia sp. UBA3308 | reverse complement strand
TTCTTACTTCTCACTTCTTACTTTATTAATGAGAAATTTGTCATGACAGTTTTAATAGTTACTTTCAGTAATGACAACGAGAGCATTCCTCTGGTAATGGAGGCAATTGAAGCTCAAGGAGAAAAAGCATTTCGTTTTGACACAGATAGATATCCCACTGAAGTCAAATTAGATATTTATTCTGGGGATTCTGAGCGAATCATTATTACTGATGGGGAACAGAAGCTAGATTTGAGTGAGGTATCCTCAGTTTGGTATAGAAGGATGCGCTACGGGCTTAAAATTCCCCAATCAATGGACAAGCAATTTAGAAGTGCCTCAATAAACGAATGTCGCTCCACTGTTAGGGGTATGATTGCCAGCCTCAAGGGATTCCACTTCGATAAAATGTCAAATGTGGATCGGGCTAATAATAAGCAATTACAACTACAAGTTGCACGCTCAGTCGGACTTTTGACACCCCATACCTTAACTTCAAACAATCCCGAGGCTGTAAAGGAATTCGCTCTACAGCATCAGGAACAGGGGATCATTACAAAAATGCTTTCTTCCTTTGCCATTTATGGGGAACAAGGGCAAGAGCAAGTTGTTTTCACCAATCCAGTTTCAGCTGAGGATTTGGAGAATCTTGAAGGACTGCGTTTTTGTCCGATGACTTTTCAGGAAAAAGTGCCAAAAGCGCTAGAATTACGAACAATTATTGTCGGACACAATGTATATACAGCTGCAGTAGACTCCCAGAGTTTAGAGGGTTCTACTTACGACTGGCGTAAAGAAGGCAAAGCTTTACTTAAATCTTGGAAACCCTACGAATTGCCCGAAGATATTCAGAAAAAGCTTCTTAAACTACTGGCTGAGTTTGGCTTAAACTATGGGGCGATCGATATTATCGTTACACCCGATGGTAAGCACATATTTCTTGAGGTGAACCCAGTAGGGGAATTCTTCTGGCTGGAGATTTGTTCACCGCACTTCCCGATTTCTCAAGCAATTGCAGAATTATTGCTCACTGCTAAAAATTAGCATATCCAGATGGGATTGTAGTAGCAAACAAAGTGTATAATCGATCCGTTTTGACATTTAATGGCCAAGATGATTACATATATTTTGGCAGAAATGATATTGGTGATGTTTTTGCTCAGGGAAGTTCAGCCTTTACAATTTCAGGATGGGTAAATCCTCATCAATTAACGAATAAAGCTACGAGCTATGGGACACGCAATGTATTTTTTGCTCGTTCTTCTGACCGATACAGTGATAATTTTGAGTTCGGGATCAGTGAAGAAGGCAACCTAGATATTTACATTGATGAAAATGTTAATCGGGTTATCAAAACCTTTGGTAATGGAGAATTAACTCTTAGAGAATGGCACTTTTTTGCCATTATTTTTAATAATGGTCAATTGAGTATATATCTTGATGACCATGAATATACTGGCTCTTTTGCAGGTTCTTGTTTAAATAAAGCAACTAGTGCTGTAACTCTTGGTGGGACTTTACACGATCAAATATATTTTACTGGACAATTAGCTAACATTAGCGTTTGGAATTATACCTGTACTCAGGCTGAGATCCAGATGCATCGTTGTGGGATTATAGTTGGCAATGAAGAAGGATTAGTAGCTTACTGGGCATTAAACGAAGGACAAGGAAAAACAGTCCGTGACTTAACTGGACATGCCCATGATGGAACCTTGCGTGGAAATCCTAGTTGGGATTTAGGACAAATTCCATTTGCGACACAATCATCTAATCAAAACCAGATAGAAATTGAGACACAATTGGATAACATCGAAACCCATTCAAACCCACAGTCTCATCAGGGGGAAACCAAACCACAACAAACTAGTGAAAGCAAAGTGATAGTCAATATTCAACAACAGGAAAAACCAGAAATACAAGCTCAGGAGGATTCACTTAAAACTATGAATACCACAGATAATTCCAAATATAAAATACTTGCTATTGATGGAGGGGGTATCCGGGGAATTATCCCAGCAATGGTGCTAGCAGAAATTGAAAAGCGGACTCAAAAACCAATCTTTCAGTTGTTTGATGTAATTGCTGGCACTTCAAGTGGGGGAATTCTTGCACTCGGACTAACTAAACCCCCATTACCTTCAAAACAATCTGATAACTTGTCGGCAGTACAGTACAGTGCTAAGGATCTACTGGAAATATTTGTTGAGTATGGGGCTGAGATATTTTACGAGCCATTCTTTGAAAAAATACTTGGTCAGATAGAGGATATATTTGTCCAGCCGAAATATTCTTCTGAAGGAAGAGAGGAAATTTTAAAGCAATATTTTGGAGACAGCCCTCTTGAAAATAATCTTAAAGAAGTTTTCGTAACTAGCTACGATATCGAACAGCGAATTCCCATATTCTTTACAAACAAGCCTGAAAAACAAGAGACAGAATCTAGAAAGTTTCGCAAATTATGTAAAGGTTTAACACTCACAGATGCTGCATTAGCAACTAGTGCCACTCCGACTTATTTTGCTCCCCATCATGTTCCTACTTGCGATAATCCCAACGGCTACTATACCTTGGTTGATGGAGGATTGTTTGCGAATAATCCAGCCCATTTAGCTATTATGGAGGCGCAAATTAGTAGAAAACAACAGAAACAAGTGATGAATATGGATGATATATTGCTAGTTTCTTTAGGTACTGGTTCACTCACCAGTGTTTACCCTTATAATGATGTTAAAAATTGGGGACTTTTGCAATGGAGTAGACCTCTTTTAAACATGGTTTTTGATGGCGGAAGTGAAGTGGTCGCAGGAGAATTGGAACGGTTGTTTGAATCAAATAATTCAGAAACTAAAAGTTCTTATTATCGTTTTCAAACATTCCTTAAAAGTGAACTTGAAGCAATAGATAATCCCAAGCCTGAAAATATTCGTGAGTTACAATCAGTAGCCAAATTACTGATTGCAGAAAAAACTAAAGAAATTGATCAATTGTGTAGTATTTTGTGAGGATAAATTATAAGTTTATTGCAAGAGTTTATTGCAACTAAGAACATAAACATATTTGAAAATTAAAAAAGCAATTGCTAATCACCCAATAGGTTTGCTCAAATCCTGTTTTTTCATACCTGTTTTTTTCATAATTGAGCAATCAAGTCTGAAGCTTTCACATAAGGGTGAATAAATTTTCCTAGTCTTATTAATGTTTTCACCAAGAATGTAAGGATTTTAGGTAAGTATAATGGATGAAATCGTAAAAAAAATTGCTGGTCTGGGTCTTCCTGGGATATTTCTTGTGCTTGCAACTGCAGCAGCAGGAGGAGTTGGTAATACCGCCGCTGTTGTATCTGCAATCATGACTTTAGGAGGACCCCTTGGACTCATAGGAGGTTTGGGTGTGCTCGGTTTGACAGCTTCTGTGGGAGATGTGATCGCCGGATATGGAATTGAAGCGATTCTCACGAGCATCTATAAAGAACGTAGCAAAACCGAATCCGTGAGATTTCTACTCAAAGAAATCAAAGATTTACCTATCTCAGATGAACTAAAAACTAAGCTCAAAAATCAACTTCGTTCAGTAGTTGTTCCTGATGTTGAAGAGGTTGAACCTCCGAGAACAATTGATATCACTGAAGAGGAGTAATTTCACTGTTGCACTGGGTGATATTCTCTGGTAAAACTTTCCTTGCCCTAGCGGTGATTGAGCGAACAGCTTCAATAATACATCGAATTAGCTAGTAATATAAGATGCTCTTCCTAGGATCATTATATTTATTGCAAAGCTTAGTTGGAGCTGTTCTGTTATATCATGTTTGCTTAAACAGTTATCATATCTGTGGGGGTTGAGTAATGAGTAATGAGTAATGAGTAATGAGTAACAAGTAATGAGTATTCATGAGTAATAGGTAATAACCCCCATATTTTCAATCGGGTTATATCGTAACTAATTAACCGAACTTGGTATTAAACCTCAAAGGATTTCCAAAGGAATTGTATTTGGTTGTAATATGATTTTTTGATCATATGATTTTTCATATATTTTGAGAATATGCAAACTCAAGTAACTGATGATAAAACCACAAAGAATCCTCTTGCAAATGTCACTCAATTTTTGAACGATATTAAAGTGGTTGCTCAACCTTACTGGTATCCAACAGAGGTAGAAGGAAGACCATTCTCAGAGGTGATTAACTCATGGGCAATGCTTGCTCTGATGATATTGTTAATCATTTCTCTTGTGGCTGTTAATGCTGGAGGTAGCTTTTGGAATCGCTATGTGCTTGATATCGTTATTGAAGAGAGAGACCTTTCTAAATACATAAGCACCTTATGGGTTTCCTGCCTTTTGATTGTCGTGGTTACGCTCTTGGTAGGATTTTCTGGATTTATCAGAAAGAAAATAGCTCTTAGTTGGTACAAATGGCTAAATAATCACATTTTAGAAAAATATTTTCGCAATCAAACTTATTATAAAATAAACTTTAAATCTGATATAGAGAACCCAGATCAACGCTTATCCCAAGAAATCGAACCCATTACCAATAACGCTCTCAGATTTTCAGCTACATTTCTGGAAAAAACCCTGGAGATGATCAGTTTTATCATCATTCTCTGGACAATTTCAGAGCAAATCGCGATTTATCTAGTTATTTATACAATTATAGGTAATTTAGTTGCTGTTTATTTGAATCAAGAATTAAATAAAATTAATCAAGAACAACTCGAATTTAAAGCTGATTTTAACTATTGTCTAACTCATGTTCGGAATCATGCTGAATCAATAGCTTTTTTTCAGGGAGAAGAGCAAGAATTAAAAATAATTCAGCGAAGATTTAATAATGTTTTGAAAAATGCTGAACGCAGGATAAATTGGGAGAGAGGACAAGATATTTTTAACAGAGCATATCAGTCTGCGATCTCGGTGTTTTCCATGTTCATACTGACACCGATGTTTATTACAGATGAAATTGATTATGGAGAAATTAGTCAAGCTAGTTTAGCTTGCTTTATGTTTTCTAATGCTCTAGGACAACTAATTGCTGAATTTGGAACTTCAGGACAATTTTCTAGTTACGTACAGCGTTTAGCTGAGTTTTCCGATGCCTTAGAAGCCGCTACCAAACAGGCAGAGAATCTCAGTACCATTAAAGTAATAGAAGAAGACCGTTTGGCTTTTGAACATGTCACCTTACAAACACCAGACTATGAGAAAGTAATCGTTGAAGACTTGTCACTGTCTGCTCAACCAGGAGAAGGGTTATTGATTGTTGGGCCTAGTGGTAGAGGTAAAAGTTCTTTGTTACGCGCCATTGCTGGTTTGTGGAATGCAGGAACTGGTCAGTTGGTGCGGCCTCCCCTAGAAGATGTCTTATTTTTGCCCCAACGTCCTTATATAATTTTGGGAACTTTGCGCGAACAGTTGCTCTATCCGAATACAAACGATGAGATGACCAATGGAGAACTCGAAGAAATTTTATACCAAGTCAACCTAGAAAACTTGCTTAATCGGGTAGATGGTTTTGATACAGAACTTCCTTGGGAAAATATATTGTCCGTAGGAGAACAACAACGTCTTGCTTTCGCACGAATCTTAATTACTCGTCCTAGTTTCACTATATTAGATGAAGCAACAAGTGCTTTAGATTTAAATAACGAAGGAAATTTATATAAACAATTACAAGAAACGGAAACAACTTTTATCAGTGTTGGACATCGGGAAAGCTTATTTAATTTTCATCAATGGGTGTTAGAACTTGGAGAAAATTCTGATTGGCAACTTGTTTCGATAAAGGATTATCAGCAACAAAAAGCAATGTTAATTAATCCAAGTGAAACTGCTAAAACCACAGTAGATACTTTACCAAAAAATGAAGATAATGAAGCCCAAAAAAAACCAGAAAACTCAACAGTAACAGAGACAGTCCCAGGATTTTCTCATAAGCAAATGAAGGAATTAACAAACTATTCTATTACTACTGTTAGAAACAGAGCAAGACAAGGAAAGTCAATTACTACTAAAAATGGTGTCACCTACCGCTATGATAAAGAGGTTTTAAAATGGGTCAGAGATTAGTAGCTGCTGATAGCTTTGGTTGGTGCCGTACTACAAGCTGTGGAATTTTTCGTTTACAATCAATCGAAGTGTCATATGATGTCCGCCTAATCACCCATAATATGTCGTTGCGAGTGGAACGAAGCTACCGCAAGGTTTTGGGATTGCTTCCCGGATTGTCGCAATGACGGTTATTTAAACAGACATGATATCACGTGCCCCTAGGAGTAAAATATGCCAGCTGCGTAAGTCCTAAGTTGTAAAAATCTGATTATTTATCATGTGAAATTGATCGTGTTAAGAAAACTCAAAAAAGCTCAAGTGGTAATTTGTAAATTGTAATCCGGTAAATTGTTTAAGGTCTTAAAGTATTTAACATGGAAAATATTGTTACTAAAAGATTGTATTTAGTACCCTTTACACTCGAACTTGTAAAAGCAGCAATCACTGGCAATGCTGAATTAGCAACACTGCTATCGGTTAAAGTCTTGCCAGAGTGGCCCGATGAAGAGTTGAGTCAAAGCTTGCCATTTATTGTAGATATCCTGGATAACAAAAATCCATTACACCAAAAATGGGCAAAACCAAAACAATGGGGAAGCCTAATCATTCATAAATCAGAAAACACACTCATTGGTCACGCTTGTATAAAAGTGATCCCAGAACCCACAGGAACACCCTCAGGTTCAACAGAACTAGGCTATAGTATAGTTCCATCATATCAACGGCAAGGGTATGCTTCTGAAGCTGCAAAGGCACTTATCGATTGGGGACTTTCTCAACCAGACATCCAAACTATAACTGCTGGATGCGATCCAGATAATATTGCTTCAAAACGGGTGCTAGAAAAAGTCGGAATGCAGCTTATCGAATCACGAGAGAAAGTATTGGTATGGAAATTATCTAAAACAGCTACCATACATTAATTACTCCCCTTGCTGAGGATTACGGCTCCTGATAGAGAGAGGGAGTGAGAGAGGGAGGGAGTCAGGGAGAAATTGTTATAGGTAATCTTAGAACGCGATTGCCTCCGGCACGAGGGAAGTTGATCGGAGTATGAACCATTTTATAAATGAACTTGTGGCAGGAAAACTTGAGTAAATGGCTACTATCAATAGTAATACAGGGGTTGCTATAAAAAATCTCAAGCTGCTGAAATAAGTTAAAATTTAGCAGTGACTGATAGTTTTTATAATCAGTGTCATGCTAATTAAAAGGCAAAAACAATTAATAACTTATGAACCTATTACAATTTATGAAAAAAATTATCAATTGCCCATTATCAAAAATTTCAAATTAAAAATAGTTCAAAAAAGAATTAGAGAATCTCAAGTTTTAATTAAAGAAGGTATTAAATATCATTCTTATTTATTCGGAACAATTAAACGACAAAAACAAGTAAATCAAAGAGAAGTTTTTGTTGAAATTAAACTATTAATTAGAGATTACACTCAACTTGTTGATTTACTTGAAAAGTATAAAGATTGTTATAAAAATTTTTTGTTAGAATTTACAGATGACTGGAAAAAATTGTTTACTCAAAAATATCTAGAAATCAAAAATTTGAGTGAGGAAAGAAACAAATTAGAAATAAAATATCAGAAAAATCCCCTACTTATTGATAAATTAAAACAAGAGAAGCAAGAAAACATCAAATCAATGTTATTACTAAGCAATAGTAATTTTTTGATGTTAAAAAAAATCAAATTTCTGAGTGAAGGAATAAGAAATTTATCAGAAGATACCAAAAAACAAAAACAAACTATTCAGCAAATAGCTAAAGACTTAGAAATTTATCAAGAGATTTATGAATATCAAATAAAAGCAACAAAAGTTCGTCAAGAAATAGCTAAAATAGCAGAAACAGTAATCAATATTGAAAACACTTTACAAGATTACTTTAGTCCATTTCAATCTTTAATAGATGAAGTAGTAAAAATAGATGCAGATTTTTACACAACTGTAGAAGAAATTAAAAATCTAGCAAGTAGTACTTTAAATTATCAGTCGAATTTATTAACAATCGAAGAGACTAATACAACTTCAGAAGAAATTATTAATTTATTAGTGGCTAGTTATGAGAAAAAAGATAGATTAAAAGAAGCTTTTATTCAGTGTCAATCATTAGATTGGGAACATAATATTTTTGAGTTTAGCGATGATAAAATTACTTTAGAACGGGCAATTTACTTAATCTTTAATTATCTTTCTAATCAACTGCTTGCTCAAAGAAGAGTGCTAGGAATAGCAGAGGCAAACTTTGTTTTTAGTAATCCTCTCGTTTCTGTTGAAAAAACACAATTGGTGGAAGTAACTAATAATGATATTACATCCACAAACAAATTTCAGACCAATAAAATCAATAAAAGCAATAAAAATATTGATTATAACCAACTGCAAAATTTATTGACGCAAGGCAACTGGGAAGAAGCTGATATTGAAACAGCTAAATTAATGCTAAAAGTAATAGGTAAAAATTCTTGGAATGAAGTTTATAAACAAGATATTGAAAACTTTTCTTGTAAAGCCCTCAATACCATCGATAAACTTTGGAAACAATACAGTAATGCTTATTTCGGCTTCAGTATTCAACAAAATGTATGGAACGAAATAGGCGGTGAACTAGATTATGAAAAAGAAAAAAAATTTGGCGATTGCCTTGGTTGGCGAAAAGAGGGAAGCTGGTTAGAATATGACGAACTAATTTTTAAATTATCCCCCACAACACCGATAGGGCACCTACCAGTAAAATGGTTACACTACGATCAAAAAATTTGTGAATTATCCCCAAATTCATTTGCAGAACCTTTTTCAATGGGAGCCTGGCGAGTTAAATCTTGGCTAATATGGCAGATGCATTTATTCTTTTCTAGTGGAAAAATAGACAGCGAAACTTTCTGATTAAACACACATTTATTTATCACAGGCAAAATTAGGGCTAATGAATAATATAAATATTTCTGATGCAGAAATAGAAATCTTACTTTTTGGAAAATGGCGTTTTAATACAGATTGGGAAATAGTTTATGTTGAATTCAAAAAAGATATGACTTATCAACAAACCAGAGTTCAAACATTCATTTTATCAAAACCCATGGAAATACTCACGGGAAATCAATATTCTGGTATTTGGTATGTAAATGAAAGAAGATTATGTTTCAATGTTAAGACTGTACCAAAATCAGTTTTTAATTTAAGCTTGCCGATGTTAACTAAGTTTAATTTTGCAAACACTGCCGCTAATCTTCGTGATTTGTTTATGCCAGAAAAATATCAAGTAGTTCAAATTAACAATTCTAAATTTGTGATAATGGATAAAGATAAATCATTTGTTGGTACAAAAATAAATTAATCCTTGAAATCTAGTAAATCGTAAAATACCTAACATAGGATTTAAAAGATTACAAATTGTTTAAAAGTTAATAATCGTAAGTAGGTCAGGGTTTAAATGGAAGGATAAGAGAATAGTGAATAGTCAGTGGTAATAAGGCTTTAAACTCGGTTTACATTATGTAATATAGTTGAGTTTATTTGTACTTATTTAAAGTTTCATTGTAATATTTGAATAAGCCAAAGGGTAAATATGAATAAACGTACTTTGTCTGATAGAGAAATAGAGAAGTTGCTTTTTGGTAAATGGCGTTATAACACAGATAAAGAGAAAGTTTTTCTCAAATTTTATGATGATATGACCTACGAACAAACTAGAATTCAAACATTCTTTTTATCGAAGCCAAAAGAATTTCTCACAGGCAATAAATTTACTGGTGTGTGGCACGTAAATGATCGGAAATTGTCTCTAATTCTTAAAACTCTTCCAAGTTCAATTTTCAATTTAAAAATATCGGAATTATTCAAGTTAACTATTGCCGATATGATAGTAAGTTTAAATTCGTTGTTATTTATAGAAAATTATCAAATTACCAAGATTAATAATTCTGAATTTATTATGATGGATAATAATGAACCAATTGTGATCGCAAAGGTAAATAGTTAGTCTTTTAATAGGATGTTTTAAAAGTAGGGGGCTATTGTAAGAAAGCTGACAAAGTTAAGTTGAAATTGAAGACATCAGCATTTAGCCTTCTTTCTATCACTCTAGGCAGAGGAAAAATAGAAATCCCCAAGAAGCTGACTGAAAATCAAATCGGTGAAATAACTAAATTAAATAATTAAATTAATTAATTATTCTTTGAAGCTAAGTACTACTTAATCGCCATAGCCCAAAAGGCGACGGGAAGGAGTATCGCAATGTGCTTTTTTGTTAAGTTATGTTAATAACTCCTGACTACTCACTCCTAATTATCGTCTTCTAGGTACTTCATAAGTCATGAAATCGTAAGCCATCTGGGTATTAGGAAAAATTGCTCGACCTTCGTTAAGTAAGTCTTTTAATTCAATGCTATTTCCTGGAGCATAACGAGGGCTAAAGTGACTCATAATTAACTGATGTACACCTGCAGCTAATGCTGTTTGTGCTGCCATTGTAGATGTGGAATGCAATCGATCAAAAGCCATTTGTGAATCTTGGTGAGCAAAAGTTGCTTCATGAATCAACACATCAGCATCTTTGGCTAAGTTTACTGCATTTTCACAGAAAACGGTGTCGGTACAGTAAACAAATTTACGCCCAATTTCTGTAGGTCCACATAAATCGGAACCGTTAATAACTCTTCCATCTTTTAATGTTACAGTTTCACCGCGTTTAAGTTGACCGTAAATTCTACCTGGTGGAATTTCTAATGCTTTGGCTTTTTCTACATCAAATCTTCCCGGACGGTTTTTTTCTTCTACACGATAACCATAGGCTGTAACTCGATGATGCAAAGTATTACAGCTTACTATGAATTCGGAATCTTCATAAATTATTCCCGGGCTAATAGCATGAACTTTGACTGGGTAAGAAAAGTGTGTATGAGAATAACGCTTACAGGCTTGCAAATACTCGTTTAAACCTTCAGGCCCATAAATATCAACACGACGTACATTACCGGCCAAACCACAACTAGCAAGAAGCCCCATCAATCCAAATATATGATCGCCGTGCATATGGGTAATAAAAATCCGGGAGAGCTGACTCATTTTTAAGTCACTCCGCAATATTTGGTGTTGAGTACCTTCACCACAGTCGAATAACCATAATTCTGCTCTTTGCGGTAATCTCAGGGCAACACTAGAAACATTGCGCGATCGCGTAGGTACCCCAGAACTCGTCCCTAAAAATGTTATCTGCACGGCCTTATGTGGTGTTTTTATAACTTAATTTACTACCTATATTGTCCAGGCAGGACGAATTACTTAACTACTGTCCTGGCTAAAAACCAACGGCACAGTAGCACCCTTGACACTATAGCAAATTTCAGTTAAGTCAAATACTCTTAGGACAGCGATCGCGTAGCGCATGGGTGAGCGGCTTATCGCCATCCCGATTTAATGGTCTCAGAACACAAATGTGTTTATTGAAACTAAGTACCGTCAATGAACTTAATTCCAGAATTGGGGTTTTTCAAATATAGGTTCATTCTGGGGAAATGTATTATTAAGAACTTATTCTTAAATTATCAAATCAACCTAACTTGATATTAACTTCTGACTCAAAGATGAAATTGTAAAACATGTTGGTACAGATCTATAACAAATTCGATAAGCTGACAAAGGTAGTTTCGTAAATTCGGAAAATGACAGCAATTAGCCCGACTATTTTAGCTTTAGACTTTGACGGTGTTATCTGTAACGGACTGATAGAATACTTTCAAGTAGCTTGGCGTACTTACTGCAAAGTTTGGTCTTGTGCTAATCAAACTCAAACAGAAGATTTAGCTAATAAATTTTATCGTCTTCGACCAGTAATTGAAACCGGTTGGGAAATGCCTGTTTTAATTAAAGCATTATTAGCAGGATTTGAAGAAAATCAAATTCTCCAAGATTGGCATGATATATCTCAAAAAATTCTCCTTCAAGAAGATTTTGTCGCCCAAGAAATTGCTTGCACTTTAGATAAAGAGCGCGATGAATGGATAAAGACAGATTTGGATGGTTGGCTGAGTATGCATAGTTTTTATCCGGGAGTAATAGAAAGAATAAGAAATATATACGATCATAATCAAGTTGCACTATATATAGTTACTACCAAAGAAGGACGTTTTGTCAAAAAACTATTACAAAAAGCAAACTTTGATTTACCCGAAGAAGCAATTTTTGGTAAAGAACAAAAGCGTCCTAAACCTGAAATATTAAGAGAATTAAAGGAAGGAACGGATAATTTCACAGTTAGTTTATGGTTTATAGAAGACCGAATAAAAACTTTATATAAAGTAAAAGAACAACCAGATTTAGAAGACGTAGAACTATTTCTTGCGCACTGGGGTTATAATACCGCAGCAGATAGAGAATTAGCTGAAAAAGATATGCGAATTCAACTTATATCTCTTTCTCAATTTGTTCAAGATTTTGATCAATGGCAAACTTGAACAATTAACAATAAGGTTAAATATAACAACTAACAACTATCACGG
>DESS01000225.1:0-1441 GCA_002361335.1 Richelia sp. UBA3308 | reverse complement strand
CACTGATTACACCGCAAATCACTAACAACTAACTCCTAACAACTAACTACTAACTACTAACAACTAACAACTAACTATGTTAGACCTAAGAAAAATCGCCGGACAAATGCATGGTTTGAGTCAACATTTGACTCAAGAAGCTGAAGCAAATCGTCAACGTTTGGAATTAGCGCAAAAATATCTTGAAGATGGTTTTTCTCGCCAAGATGAATTAGTTAAAATCCAAAAAAAATGGCGCGATCGCATTTTATTTGGCAATGCGACTCCTATGGAGCCGCTAGACAGTTGTATTGATATTGTAGTTCCTCCTAAAACTCATACTGTCATCGCCACCGACGGTTCTCAAATTGCTCCAAATCACCACGAAATCGCTTATTGCTATCTGCTTAATATCGGTAGAGTAGTTATGCATTATGGGCAAAATAAACACCCAATCCTAGATAGTTTACCAGAGATATTTTACCGCCCAGAAGATTTATATATATCTCGCCAATGGGGAATTAGAACCGAAGAATGGATGAGTTACCGACGCACTGCCAGTGAAGCGGTGATGTTGTCTGAGTTAGCTATTGCAGTGGTAGAACAAGGAGAAATGGATGGGAAGATAAGGGGACAAGGAAGGGGACAAGGGGATAAGGAAGGGGACAAGGGGACAAGGAGACAAGGGGACAAGGGGAATTTTGATGCGTCTAAGTGTGTCTCAGAAAGAATACCTACACTAGCAATGGTCGATGGTTCGCTGATTTACTGGTTTTTGGATCAATTACCTTTTGATGCTAGGGATCAAATTTTACCGCCAATTTTGGAATCTTGGAAGGATTTGCGTGATGCGGGTATTCCTTTGATGGGTTATCTAAGTGCTTCGCGCAGTATTGAGGGGATGAACTTTTTCCGCCTGTCAGCTTGTCCTCATCAAGCTCCTGACTGTATAAGTTTTTGCCCCAATCAAATGGAAGAAATTCCTTGTAAAGTCTTTGAAGGATTGCGAGATAGTAGTTTATGGTCTACTCAACTTAAGCCGGGACAGCGGAGTCCTTTATGGCGGAGTAATTCCCGGATTCTAGACTTATATGAAGACCAGCAAATTTATTTTTGTTACGTTCATGTAGGTACCGAAATTGCACGAATAGAAATTCCCGCTTGGGTTGTAAAAGATACTGCTATGTTTGAGGAATCTTTAGGGTTAATGTTAGCGCAAGTTTACAAAGGATATGGTTATCCTGTGGCATTAGCTGAAGCCCATAATCAAGCCGTTGTACGGGGTGGCGATCGCTCCCGTTTCTTCGGTTTATTAGAAAGAGAAATGATTAAAGCTGGCTTGAAAAATGTGGGAATTTCTTACAAGGAAGCGCGGAAGAGAGGAAGTATTGCTTAATTTTGGATTGGAAGTTACTAGTACAACACGGCGTAAATAAGGCAACCATTAAAAATGGCTGAAAAG
>DESS01000368.1:385-4464 GCA_002361335.1 Richelia sp. UBA3308 | reverse complement strand
CTCCCTTCCTGGCTTTATGATTACCGGTTAAAAATTTCTCCCTCCCTCTCTCCCTCTCTCCCTCTCTCCCTCTCTCCCTCTCTCCCTTCCTTTTAAGTGGTAATTGTTAACTGCGAGCTGGTTATTTTGTGAATCCATTTAAAATATGAAAATAATTAAATATATCTTTGTATTTATCTGTATATGACTATTTTCTAAGTATTTTGCACAACTTAAGTGATATTGAAAACTATTTCAACTGTCAAATAGTAAATTTGTAAATTGATTAACTAAAAACTGATGACCGTAATTATTTGTCCTGGAATGCATGAATCAAGCTTGACTGAAAGCTTCATTAGAGGTTTATTAGAATCAGTTTCTAATAGCTCATCCGAACTCAAGTCAGTAAATATACTGCAATTTCGGGCAAATAATTTATCTGTTTTATCCGGATTTCATATTTGGCAGTTTTTACAGGACAATTTGGCAGATAAGCTAGAATCGCCTATTGTATTTATCAGCTTTAGTGCTGGCGTTGTTGGAGCGATCGCCGCTGCTTGTTTGTGGCAGATTTTCGGAGGTAATGTCAAGGCTTTTATTGCTATAGATGGATGGATGGTACCCCTTGCTGGTAATTTTCCGATCCATCGGATGAGTCATGACTATTTCACCCACTGGAGCTCTTGCTTGCTCGGTAGCGGTGATAATAATTTTTACGCCCAACCAGCAGTTGAACATTTAGAATTATGGCGATCGCCTTTTTCTGTGAAAGGATATTGGGTAGATTTACCTTCAGAGGAATCACCTATATCCCTGAGTGCTGCTGATTTTTTACAAATTTTGTTAAAACGCTATGAAGACAACTTATGAAGACAATTAATCCGGAAGCCCTCACAGAGAAACAGGAGGAGAATTTATAAGTTAAAAGATAAAAGTTTTGTTGAACAAAGTCAGGAATGAGGAGTCATAAATAGGATTCGTAACTCATTACTCATTACTCATTACTCATTACTCATTACTCATTACTTATAAATTTTTAACTTGCTTTTGCCCTAAAGTTACCGTTAAAACCCAGTTAATAACCCCCATCTTAGAATGTTTCCAACTGAACCTGCTGCTGTTAATAAAGGATTTGGCGCGGTACTTAAAAACCGTAATTTTATGCTGGTATGGATCGGACAAATCATATGCCAACTAGCAGACAAAATCTTTTTCGTGTTGACAATTGCACTGCTCGAAAAGTACCCGCTTGCAGTAGGTGTAGTTGAAGATGGTAGGCGTGCGGATTTGTTCCTCGCGTTTACTTTACCGGCGATTCTATTAGGTTCTTTAGGCGGTATAATTGTTGACCGTTTCCCTAAAAAGCCAATTATGATTGGCTCGGATTTACTGCGCGGACTTTTAACTATAGCAATTCCATTTTTACCAAGAGAATTTTTGATTTTATTAGCAATCACCTTTGCTAACTCGGTTATTGTACAATTTTTTGCGCCAGCTGAGCAAGCTGCTATACCAATTTTGGTCAAGCGACAAAATTTGATGGCTGCTAATGCATTATTTACTAGTACTATGATGGGTGCTATTATTATAGGTTTTGCTATTGGCGATCCTTTATTAAGTTGGGGTAAAAATTGGCTGGGGGAAAGAAACGGACAAGAGTTGATTGTGGGTGGGTTATATCTGATTTCTTCGCTGATTAAGATACCGGTAAAGATCAAAAGCCATAAACCTTCTGTGGAAAAAGAGAAGGTTAATCCTCTGAAGGAATTTAAAGATTGTTTGCGTTATCTAAAGAAAAAGCGATTGATAATGAACGCGATGGTGCAGCTAATCGCTTTGTATTGCGTTTTTGCGGCTTTGGTTGCATTATCGATTCGATTGGCTAAACAATTCGATTTACAAGAAAAACAATTCGGTTTTTTCCTGGCAGCAGCAGGGGTTGGGATGGTTTTAGGTGCAGGAATTTTAGGCCATTGGGGTGAGAGATTTCATCACAAGCCTTTACCTTTATTCGGATTTTTAAGCATGGCGTTTGTTTTAGCGGTGTTTACACGTATTTCTAATTTGCCTTTAGCTTTGGCCTTAAGTACTTTATTAGGTGTTGGTGCAGCGTTAATTGCCGTACCGATGCAAACATTAATTCAACAGCAAACCCCCCCAGACATGCTTGGTAAAATGTTTGGCTTCCAAAACCATGCCGTCAATATTGCCTTGACAGCACCACTCCTAATTACCGAAAGATTGACAAATTATTTCGGTTTATCAAAGGTACTTTTAGGAATGAGTATCATTGTTGCTAGCGTTGGTATTTGGGCTTGGCACAATACTCGTAAAGTTTTGAAAGATGCCATTTAGATTTCACCACAGCTGGAGCGGGCTGAGGGGCTGAGGGGCTGAGGGGCTGAGGAGATGGGGAGATGGGGAGAGAGTACTAGTGGTAAAATTACATTCGCTGTAAATTAACATTCAAATATTAAAATATAGTTTTAACTACAAATTTTTTACGTAAATTAGCTAATAACTGAGGTTTGCCCGTGTCTTCGCCTTTCCAAATCAGTATTCCACAAACTGAATCTACCTCTTCCCAAACTCCTCTAACCGAATCGATCGCTTATCCAAAACGTGCATCGGGTGGTTTTGCGTTAATTGATAGCCTTAAGCGTCATGGAGTTGAACATATTTTTGGTTATCCTGGTGGCGCTATTTTACCAATTTATGATGATTTATATAAGGATGAAGCATCTGGTGGTATTAAGCACATCCTTGTTAGACACGAACAAGGTGCAGCCCATGCTGCCGATGGTTATGCCCGTGCTACTGGTAAAGTTGGTGTTTGTTTTGGTACTTCTGGCCCCGGTGCAACTAATTTAGTCACTGGTATTGCTACTGCCCATATGGATTCTGTACCGATGGTTGTTGTCACGGGGCAGGTTACGCGAGCAGCAATTGGTACGGATGCCTTTCAAGAAACCGATATTTACGGAATTACACTACCTATTGTCAAGCATTCCTACGTGGTACGGGACCCCAGAGACATGGCGCGAATTGTCGCGGAAGCTTTTCATATAGCTATTACAGGTCGTCCTGGTCCAGTTTTAATTGACGTTCCCAAGGATGTCGCTTTTGAAGAGTTTGATTATACTCCTGTTGAACCAGGTTCGGTAATATTACCTGGTTATCGTCCCACTGTGAAGGGAAATCCCCGACAAATTAATGCTGCGATTGAACTAATTCGCGAAAGTCGTCGCCCTTTGATGTATGTGGGAGGTGGTGCGATTAATTCTGCTGCTCATGAGGAAATTCAACAGTTAGCTGAATTATTTGCAATTCCTGTGACTACAACGTTAATGGGAATTGGTGCTTTTGACGAACATCATCCCCTGTCTGTAGGAATGTTGGGAATGCACGGTACGGCATACGCCAATTTTGCAGTTACAGATTGCGATTTGTTGATTTGCGTTGGTGCCAGATTTGATGACAGGGTAACGGGTAAATTGGATGAGTTTGCTTCCCGTGCTAAGGTTATTCATATCGATATTGATCCGGCGGAAGTAGGTAAAAATCGTGTTCCGGAAGTGCCAATTGTTGGCGATGTCAAAACAGTTTTAACAAAGATGTTGCGTCGGTGTAATGAAAGAAATATCAAACAAGCACCACAACAAACTCAAGAATGGTTAAGTTTAATTAACCGCTGGAAGGAAGAATATCCTTTAGTAGTACCGCAATACTCGGATAGTATTTCTCCCCAAGAAGTCATTACTGAAATCGGCAGACAAGCCCCCCAGGCTTATTACACTACTGATGTGGGACAACATCAAATGTGGGCAGCCCAATTTCTCAAAAATGGCCCCCGTCGTTGGATTTCTAGCGCCGGTTTAGGAACAATGGGTTTTGGGGTTCCCGCTGCCATGGGTGCCAAAGTAGCTTTGCCAGATCAAGAAGTTATCTGTATTAGTGGCGATGCTAGTTTCCAAATGAATTTACAGGAATTGGGAACCCTCGCACAATATGGTATCAATGTCAAGACGGTAATTATTAATAATGGTTGGCAAGGAATGGTGCGTCAATGGCAGCAAGCCTTTTTTGGCGAACGTTATTCT
>DESS01000368.1:0-323 GCA_002361335.1 Richelia sp. UBA3308 | reverse complement strand
GATATTGAATTACTGTGTCAAGCTTATGGTATTAAAGGCATGGTAATCGAAAAGCGAGAACAACTTAAAAATGCGATCGCACAAATGATTGCCCATGATGGCCCAGTTGTTGTCAATGCTCGGGTTACCAAGGATGAAAATTGTTATCCTATGGTAGGTCCAGGAAAGAGTAATGCACAAATGGTTGGTTTAGTCAAGCAACCGCCACAAGCAGTGCAGGAGCCAATTTATTGCAGTAATTGCGGTGCTAAGAATCTTCCTACGAATAATTTTTGTCCGGAATGTGGCACGAAGTTGTAATAACCCCACCCCCTAGCCCCCTC
>DESS01000361.1:7074-9885 GCA_002361335.1 Richelia sp. UBA3308 | reverse complement strand
ATCAAACTTCTTACTTCTTACTTCTTACTTCTTACTTCCGCGTTCCCCGTAGGGGTTCCCGAAGGGTAGCGGTACTAGCAACCTATGGTAAATAATTTTAAGGGATTTATTTTGATTGCAGAGTATATCTATCTTCATAAAATTGTCTACCTAATAAAAGAATTTTATCGATATGATATATTTCCGATTAAAAGTGGGAATAATAAGAATTTTCAGTAAACCAAACTTTTAAAGCCGATCAATTTTTGTCAAAGCTTGGTCTATATCTTCCATGGTTAGCTCCATGTCCCCTTAAATATTTTGTTGCTAGAGAGGAGTCAGGATGACTTTCAAGGCCAGTATAAAAAACTTTTCTCACCCAGCTGCAAAATCATGCAATCAAGCGACATTATTTAACTTGCTTTTTATGGATAAATTAAAATTTTAATCTTAATGCTGAGTGATTAAAAAAAGATCGAAAAAACTTGGTGCAAGATGTTGAGTTTATAAAGCCTGACCGAATAATTCATAATTGCTAATATCGAAAACATCTTCGATGAAGGTAATAATTACCATTAGCGCTCCAGATAAGCAAGCTGAAAAGACAGAGCCTGGGGTTTTTTGGCTACGCCTCCGAAATCAGATTGTACTGGTGGAAGTCAGCAAGTCACCTTTGGGTGACACTAAAAAACGAGCGTAAAACAAACCGCTTGATGTTTATTCTAGATTTTCCAAGATTTTTTGAAGCGGCTAATATAGCGAGTTATAATTTATCAATTGCGCTTCGCCCCTGAGGCTTTCTCTTGCGGCCTGCTTTGTAAGCTTACCTTTGTAATTAAAAACCGAAAAGCTTTGTATATATTAGAATGTATAGCTATCTATCAAGAAAATTGCTGACAAGGGAAAATGTAAGCATTTTTACTGAAGTAATACATTACTTCCTATAAACTACTCCCGTCTCGCTCGAGGGCGATTACCTATAAAACGCACCCTACTCCGAAACTCTCTCACTCCCTGCCTCAATCCCCACCGGTAATATAACGGCCGGGAAGGGAGTAATAGGGGGTGAGAATCGCTTTTCAATTTACCTGATTTACGCTATTGGATAAAATTAGTGACAGAAAAATAACTGGTTTTTAACAGCTTGTTGATAACTGCTTAAAATATAAAACTGATTGTTAGGGTGCAGTGTTTATATTTTAGCCAGCACCGTAAGCCTCCATAAGTTGCAGTAATAGGTGTGTGTCAATGGAATTATTGGAATATCAAGTAAAAGAGTGGTTTGGGGAAATGGGTATTCCCGTATTACCTTCCCAAACAATTGATCATCCCACGGAGATCAAACGTTTAAAAATTAACTACCCAATAGTTTTAAAATCCCAAATTTATCAAGGAGGGCGTGCAAAAGCTGGTGGAATCAGGTTTGTGGAAACTACAATCGATGCGATCGCAGCTGCACAAAATATTTTTAATTTGCCGATTTGTGGCGAATTACCGGAAGTTTTATTGGCAGAAACAAAATACAATATTGAAAAAGAGTTGTATTTAGCGATTGTTTTGGATACTGCTGTATGTCGTCCCATATTGTTGGGTTGTAATGAAGCAGATATCGATTGGGATGAAGCAGGGGAGAAAATGCAACACGTAGTGGTAGAGGAACAATTTTCTCCGTTTTATGCTCGAAGGCTGGCTTTAAAAATGGGTTTGCAAGGTGCCCTGATGCAGTCAGTTAGTAATGTTATTGAAAAAATGTACGAATTGTTTATAGAAAAAGACCTAGATTTAGTGGAAATTAATCCCCTAGGAGTAAATTCTTCTGGACAAGTTATGGCTCTGAATGGGAACGTTAGTATAAATCAAAGAGCTATCCGTCGTCATCCAGAAATTACTGCAATGGCTCGAAAATTTGTTAGTCATAAAGTTTCTCAACAGAAAAATGGTAAAGTAGGGGACTGGGATGCGGTAGAAATGCGTGGTCGAATAGGCATTTTAGGAAACGGTGCTGGTTCGGTAATGACGACTTTAGATTTAGTTGTCAGTAGTGGTGGTAAACCAGGATTATGTCTGAATCTTAGACACGCATTTCTAACCGATACTACACCAACTACTTTTAATACCCGTTTGCAAAAAGCTTTAGAAATTTTAGTTGCAGATAAAAGTATTCAAGTAATACTGATTAACTTTTTGGGTAGTATTCCTCAAGCGGCAGAAGTAACAGAAGTAATAGCAAATTTTATTCAAGGGCAATTGAATCAATTTAGTTCCCCCGAGTCTCGTTCAAATGGTACTAAAATTCGTCGCACAGGCAATGCTCGTCCTAATTTGGTTATCCGTTTAGCTGGTTCCGATTTAGATACAGCGAAAAAATACTTATCAGATTTAAAAATGCAGGATAATATTCATGTATTACTAGTAGAAAGTTTAGATGAGGCCGTAAAACAAGCAGTTCGATTTACCAAAACTAGCGCAAAAAAGTAACAATAACAACACGCAAATTACAGGTTTGTATTTTTTGAGAATATTAGGCATCAAGGCTCAAGTTTCTTGCTGCCATTTATTTTTCATTAGAGATAATTTAGCTTGCTCCTGAGGTCGGATTCTGGTAATTATAAATAAGTATATGTTATTTGTACAAGCAAGTAATTTATAGATAACAATAAGTCGGATTCTTAGGATGAGGAGGTTTAATAAATTAATCTGTAGCAACTAAAAGCTGAGTTATTAGTTAAAATTATCTTAGTTTTTAAGTAATCTATTGATTCTGAAAATAGTTATTTTCCTAACTACACATGTTATTACAAATAAAAACATAAGTAAGTTGGCGCAAAAAAA
>DESS01000361.1:5118-7057 GCA_002361335.1 Richelia sp. UBA3308 | reverse complement strand
GAATTAAGGTCAAAACCTTATACGTCTAGCATGAATGCCTGATCTAAACTATAATTTTTCTTGCTGACCTACTTAGTATAATATTTGCTTATCAAATTTAAAGTTTGTTAATTATTGAAATAAAGCTAATTTTATGAATACATATCTTGTCGCTTAGGTGTAATTAACTAATTAATATGTTTATTTTTTTGAAAAGAATACAATTTACAGCATTTTTCAAGTAAATAAAGTACAGTAGGATATTTTAAAACTTTAGTGGTAAAGGCATCCCAGGTCCGTGGGAATGTACCTCATTAAAAGAAAATCAGCTGTAAATATTCAAATACTAAAATCAGTACAAGTAGATTTACTTTTAATAAAAAGAAATCATTAATCAATTGATAACCTTTTCTTTACTTAAGAGGTTCTTTTAGGCAAAAATCTAGTACGCTGGGGCGTAAATAAAGAATCCGTTTCGCGCATGTTGAAACCCCTATCCTATAATACTTATTACCTTGATACTTTTGACGAACGCAAGCGCGGTACTAGTAGTTCATCAAACCAAAATTGCTGGGTGGGGGCAGCTGCGGGGAGCAGGGAAAGCAGGGGGAGAAAAGAACTTTTTTTTTTCTCATTATTAACCCAAGCTGTGTTTGCGAGGGTATATCACTAATTTGTTCTTGTGTCACCGGCGTTAATCATAACTGCCAATAATATGACACCATACATATTATTTATTAGTGACTGAAACGGCTAAGTTTTCCTTCAATTATTATGCTTTTTTATGAATTTAACGCCAGACAGCAAAGTAATCATTCAAGGATTCAGCGAGTTTATTTCCGCAACTCATATAGCTCAAATGAAAGCTTACGGAACAAATTTAGTTGCAGGAGTTAATCCTGGATATAGCGGAAATAAGCTGTATGATTTGCCAATATTTGATTTGGTAGAGCAAGTAGTAGATAAATTTGGGGTAATCGACACTACAATTATTTGCGTACATCCTTACCAAGTTTTAGATGCGGCATTAGAAGCAATGGGTTCTGGTATCGGTCAAATTATTATTATCTCTCCTGGAGTACCTCCATTAGATATGGTAGATCTATTTCGCCGTGCCGAAGCAGAAGAAACCATAATAGTAGGTCCAAATAGCCCTGGTATTATTGTACCAGGAAAGATTTTATTAGGGACTCACCCAAGTGAATTTTATAAACCAGGGCAAGTAGGAATACTTAGTCGCAGCACTACTTTGACTTATGAAATAGCTTGGGAATTAACAGAAGCTGGTTTGGGACAGTCAATTAGTGTAAGCATAGGTAGTGATGGGATTGTTGGTTCTTCATTTATCCAGTGGCTACACATTTTAGATGAAGACGAAAACACTCATGCCATAGTTTTAGTTGGCCAACCTGGTGGAGGGCGTGAAGAAGCCGCAGCGAGTTACATCTGTGAAATGATTGATAAACCAGTCATTGCTTACATCGCTGGAGTACATGCACCACCAGCAAAACATTGGCGACAAACAGGAACTTTAGCAGCAGTTATTGGACGCGATCGCGAGTTTGGTACTGCAAAAAGTAAATTAGCAGCTTTTCACCAAGCGAAAATACCAGTAGCACAACGTCCTTCTCAGATTGCGGAATTGGTAAAGAAAGCCCTTAAATCATAAGTAATAAGTAATAAGTAATGAGTAATGAGTAATGAGTAATAAGTAATGAGTAATACCATTTCTTTATAAAGATGCGCCATGTTTAGCCTCGCGTTGGTGGGCTTTGTAAGAGTAGGAGCCATTGAGCGCAACCTCATACAGAACTGCTATAAGGAGTAATGAGTAACAAGTATTCGTGAGTAGTAGATAAGAATCGCCTCAATAATAAAAAATTAAGAGTGAAGATTTAATCTTGATATTAAGTCCGGCTAATTACTTACTATATAACCAAGACTTAAGAATGGCGGTTAT
>DESS01000361.1:0-5060 GCA_002361335.1 Richelia sp. UBA3308 | reverse complement strand
ACTCGTTACTCGTTACTCATTGACCCCCGCTTGGGCTAGTTTAACCCGACATGATATGACTCCCAATTTAAGACTTTTTTCGTTTTAATTCCCAACTTTAAAGATTAAACTTTTGATTGATAAAAAAGTGCTTTAGTAGCAGATTCTCCTGCGGATTTAACTTGTCTAATTAAATGCCTATTCAATAATCCTAAAATCATTAATTGGCTAATATTGGCACTCAAAATCATGGGAAAGACGGAATTTTCAGCAGCGAACCAGAAACCAATTGTAAATAGCCATAAAAAATTACTTAAGTAGTCAGTATTTGATATCTGAAGGCTTAAAATTGGTAAAATTATTATTGCTGCACTTGTTGTTCCCATTGCCCATAAAATGCGTTTGGAGTTTTTCAACATCAACATGATTTGAGCAATTGTCGCGTAAATCAGGATCAAACTGATAAAAACTAATAAAATACTCAAAAACCCTAAAATTTTATCGCTTCCTTGTAAGTAAACATTTTCTTTCAAGAAAAGTACAACAAAGCTACTAGCAGCAATTAATAGATTGATTGCAATTGCTAATATTGCTGGGCTTTTTTCACCGAAAATTAAATCTGAAAGCAAGGATTTTTGAGAATTATCTGCACTATTCCCATCTCTATGATACCGAAATATTGCCCAATCTTGTACAGCTTGACGATGGGGTAAAATAATCGGAAATAATAGCACTATAAGAAATAGATTCCATATATATAAAGCTTTAGTAGCATCATTAAAACTCCACCATTGGGTATAATCTTCAGAAACAACAAATCCTAAAATCATGATTTGAAAACTTACAACAATCAAGTAGCTTTGCTGTTTGCTGAAAATTGTCGCATTGGGATTTCTAAAACAACGTTTTAAACCTTGCCAAGCCCAATATGTCCATAAAGCGTAATTTAATAAATATATTGCCACAAGAGAAAAAACATTTTGTCCTAAAGCGAAATCAAAAAACTCTAAATCTTCTAATGCTGGATTTGATCTATATAAGTTGGGAAAAAGATAATGAGTTATATCCGTAGGACTAAATAATTTTAAAAAACCAATGTAATGGTGATAAAAACTACCATATAAAGGCATTGTTATCCATAAAAATACCAGAACTAAACCACTACCTAACCAGGGTTTAAAATTACTAAATACGGAATTACCAAAGATTCCCAACAACGAGGCAATGCTATAAAAGAAAATACAGCTAGTTACAAGTATTAAGTAGAAACATAAAATGTAGCTAGAAGCAATATTTGCTAGTTTTCCAGTCAAGATATGGAAAGGAATTGCGGCGAGAACCATGAGATAAATTAAAACTGGAACTCCCAGCATCTTTCCAGTAAAGATACTTGTTTCTGATTGTGGACTCAGACGAATAAAATTCAGGGTACCTTTACGTTCTTCTTGGGATAAATCATTAATTATTAAATAAGTTCCCGCTACCAACAGCGTAAAAATAAAAATGACGCTGAGTGTTAGAAACATATATTCATAGTGATCTTGCCACCACAGTTGTATATCAATTTGATTCTCTGGACAATATCCTGATTTTAGATTTGCTGGTATGGAATCTTTTAATTTGCAATATTTACCATAACTTGGATAAAAATTATCGGGATATGAAAGAAAATTAGATATAAATATTATTCCTTGAACCGCAATAGATGTTAGTAAAGCGATAATAACAGGAAACTTTTTCAAACGACCTTTTAATTGAAAAATTGTGGATTCCAATCGCCAAGTTTATCAATCAAATTGAGCATCATCTAAATAATCTCCGAAAAAGTAGTTAGGATTTGTCGCGATTTGCCAATGCTAGGTCTTATTAGTCTGTAAATTTTGAATTTGGCATTGTTAATTTATTTTTTTTAATTGGCTTGTTTGTGATCAAGTTTAAGGAAAATGCTTTCTAAATCTTCTTGTGTACAGTGAAAATCGGTGATAGAAATTCCAGCGGTAACAAGAGAACGCAATAAATCAGCAGTGTCTTGTTGTTCTCCTGAAAAGTTTATTTTCAAGCTATTTTTATTTGCTAATACTTCCCACTCTTCAACTAAAGGATTATTTTTAAGTTCCGTTAATAGCACATCTAATTTTCCTAAAGTCGAAATAATTATTTGCTGGGTAGCACAACTTTTGTAAAGCTCTTGTAGTGAAGTACTTTCCACTAAAAATCCCAGTTCCATTATTCCCACAGAGGTACATAACTCGGCTAAATCACTCAAAACATGGGAAGAAATCAAAATTGTCATGCCAGCTTCCTGTAATACTTTGATGATTTCCCGAAATTGCATCCTCGCAATCGGATCTAGTCCAGAAACTGGTTCATCAAGCAGCAGTATAATTGGTTCGTGAATAATCGTTCGTGCCAAACACAAACGTTGTTTCATCCCCCGCGATAGAGTTGAAATTAAACTGTTGCGTTTATTTTCTAATTGAATCAGTTGTAAAACTTCGTGCAATCTTTTGGTGCGTTTGGGTTCTCGCAGAAGATATAACCTTGCGAAATAATCTAAGTAATCCCAAACTGTTAACTCTTTATATAACGGATAGTCATCCGGTAAATAACCCAAACGACGCTTCAAAGTTGGATTACTTTTATCCCGACGCAGGATATCCCCATTTAAATAGATTTCCCCTGCGCTTGGTTCTTCCGCTGCTGCTAACATGCGAATAAGGGAAGTTTTGCCCGCACCATTTGGTCCTATCAGTCCATAAACTTCTCCTTCAGCTATGTCTAAATCAACATTATTTACAGCTATATGCTTGTCAAACTGTTTGTATAGTCCACTGGTACGAATTGCTAATTCTTTGACCATTGTTTTTCAGATCAAACTGATGTTTTTCGACTAACTTAGCTTGACTCTACAATCTTGACTTGAGTAATTTCGGCCATAAAAGAATAATTTTTACAAAAACTTGATAATTTATCTGAAATTACTAGTAGTCCTTTTCATTAGTTTTAATGGTATGTAATACCAATTCTGTATGAGGCTGCGCTTAATCGCTCTCCAAAAGGCTATGGTGCGGCTACCCAAACAAAAGCCACCGGTGGGGTGGCTTAAATTCGGCGCATCTTTATAAAGAAATGGTATTAAAACCGCTAATTAATTCAATTTACCTTCATCCCTTTAAAAGTGACTGTGGAAACGTAAAATACAGTATATTTCATATGAGCGATCGGTACACTTTAACGGGCAAGGATGCCCGTACCACAAGAGTTTTAGAAAATTGTTGCGGTACCTCCCGCCAATCTGCAAAGTGCTGTAATTCTTTGAGTACCCTCATTGCCTTATTATTACCTTGAGAATTTCTCCCCTCCTTGATGCAACGGCAATAATGCCCGAAGTTAATCTACACCGCCTGACGGCTTCCCTTACAAAAAAATCTGCCAATTGCGGCGATTCCTATCTTTGTTAATAAATAATTTCAAAAATGAAAACAGACAGCATATTTTATCGCCTTTTTCAAACCGTTCCCAGTATTTTCTTTGAACTCATCAACCAACCACCTCAATTAGCCGAGAATTATCAATTTTCATCGGTAGAAATCAAACAACTCGCCTTTAGAATTGATGGTGTTTTCCTCCCCCAGACAGATGCGCCCGAACTACCAATTTACTTTGCTGAAGTACAATTCCAATCAGATACAAAATTTTATTCTCGTTTCTTTGCAGAAATCTTCAATTATTTAGACAAAACCGAATTAAAAAACAATTGGCGCGGTGTTGTTATTTTTCCTACCGTGAGTATAGATACCGGAGAAACCCAACGTTATCTTGAATTACTCAATCCTCAAAGAGTGACTCGCGTATATTTGGATGAATTAAATCAAATTCAAACATCTTCCGTGGGAATTGAAACCGTTAAACTGGTAATAGAACCCGAACAGACTGCGGTGACTAAAGCTAAGGAATTGATAAATTCAGCACAACAACAAATAACTGATGTAGCTACCCAGCGAGAACTTATACAATTAATAGAAACGATAATCGTTTATAAATTTTCACGTTTAAGCAGGAAGGAGATAGAACAAATGTTAGGATTAGGAGAATTGAAGCAAACAAGATTTTATCAGGAAGCTTTTGAAGAAGGGAAGCAAAAAGGGAAGCAAGAAGGGAAGCAAGAAGGCAAGTTAGAAACTGTGCCAAAGTTGTTAAAACAAGGTTTAAGTATTGAACAAATTGCTGAAGCTTTGAGTTTGGATTTAGAAACTGTTAGAAAATCAGCACAAAATCAATCTTATTAATAATTCTAGGGTGTTTTATGGCATTTCTTAGAACATGTAGTAGCGGTTCAGGTGGTTAAAACCGCTACTGCACAAGCAAAGTCCACCTCCGTGGACTAGTAAATTTTAATCCGAGTACCGAGGCTTGTGCGGCTCACACGGGTGCTGGTTAGTGCCGCACTTCGCGATCGCCATTTGTTTTGAACATAATTATACTTAAAAAACATCCTCTTAATAAACATGCCCCTAATTGAACTCCATCTATATCGCTGGGGTTGGTGAATATGCCCTTGGGGTACAAGCATCCCTGCCCTTACTAAATCTTTTTTAGTATTCTGGAGAACGTTATGCAGTATACTTGGCGTTGAGGTGCCTTATAAGTTAGAAAGGTTTAAGTTTATTAGGGTAAAGTCTCGTGAGTAAATCTATCGTTGAATTAGTAGATAATCTACCTGCTGACAATATAACTGTCAAAGTTTTAAAAGCACTTGATTTTGCTATACCTGGTGAGTGGGAAAATTTCGTCGGTTTCGACAACGCAATAACTAAAATTACCGGAGAAACTGAACCCGAAAAGATTGAGCAAATTCGCAACAAAGCTATTGAATTATACGATGACAAGAAAAACGGATATCAAACAGCTATTTGGCTTTATCAAACCCTCGATTCTACAGATAAAGCTATAGGGGCTGCTGCTTTAGCCGATAAAATCGGAGATACCTTAAGTTTTATACCTTTCTTAAAACAATTGACTCCTAAAGCCGATTCTCTCCAAAGTATTGATTTAAAAGTCAACGACCCCCGACTTTAAGT
>DESS01000224.1:5000-42076 GCA_002361335.1 Richelia sp. UBA3308 | reverse complement strand
AGTTTTGCGATCGCGCTCATCTACAAGCTTTTGTAAACTGGGAGATAACTTTGTATCAGATTGAAATGGTTTGATGGCAACCAATTCTTCTGTTGAATCTGTTACCTGGTTCCTTTTTATTTTTAGTTTTTCTACTATAGATAATTTAGGATCATAAATTTTAGTAGACTTTAAAGCAATCAGTGTATTTTCCGCTGCAGAATTACGCTGTTCTACTAACTTCTGTAAACTGAATGGTAACTTTTTATCCGTACTTTCAGATGTTTTGAAAGCAGCTAAAATATATTTTGCTGCATAATTGCGCTTGTCTATTAACTGCTGTAAACTAACAGGCAAATTTCTATTAGTATCTTCCCTAGAGTTTAAAGCAATTAGATTTTGATTCTGATTTTTATTTGTTGCTTCAAGGGCTTTGACAATTCTTGTTGAACGAGCAAGTTTACTATTCTTATCCCTAGCTTTGATTCCCGAGTTACTATTTTTCTGTAAATCAAAATTTGAGTTATTCGTAGATTCAGCACCAACTACAGTAGGGTACAATACCACACCTATAGTTCCTGCCATCGCGCCTATTAACTTTAAGTTAAAAATATTGGGGTGGCTTAATTGTCGTTTCATTTCTTTACCTCCTCCGCAAAACTTGGAGTGACTGCGAAGTTCATTCTTACCATTCCACCGGGTTCTAAATTTACTAACCGTGATTGGCTGTTGCGTTCTTTAAATTTGACATTGGGTGCTAAAGTATAACCGGGTAAACTCTGTAAATCTAAAACACCTGTATGTTTACCAGGCAATACATTTTTGACTGAATATAAACCTTCTGCATCAGTAGTTATACGGTTACCGTTCTCTAAGAATATTACGGCATTTGGTACTCCAGGCTCCCCCACTTGCTGTTCGCCATCAAAGTTTTTATCCACAAATACACGACCAATGATTGTACCGCAATCGGAAGTAATACCCGGTCTAATTTCTAACGAGTGTGTTGCCGGACCATCTTGAACAGCGAAATCATTATCAACACGTTCAGCGGTAACAGTAGCCGAGTTGCGTCCAGTACCCCTTACCGCATCGGGAGTTAATTTAGCAGCGTAAGCAATATTAAGAACGCCATCTTCTGGAATCGTCGCATCAGTACGGAAGGTTACAGTAGAACCATTAGTTTCAGTAGTTATAGTTACTTCTTCATCAGCAATTTCACCGCGAACCGATTCCGGTAAGAATTCAAATCCGAGGGGTAATTCGTCAGTAACAACTAGATCGTTTAAACCAGAATCACCCGTATTTCTTAAGGAAAGACGGTAAACTGTCGTATCTCCCGGTTCCGCAGTAGCGCGATCGCCAGTTTTAGTAATTGTAATTTGTTCGGTGGAACATAAACCTAAATTAAACCGTAGCGCTAGACTTAATCCTTCTCTTTCCGCATCCTGGATAACCAAAGCTTGATCGGAAATCTGACTATCTGAAATTTGCTCGGCGCTCTCATTATTATTTAAAATAGTAATTGGCTGACCGTCTACAGCAGTAGCAACATAGCTAATGATTTGACTATCCGCATCAAAATCTGTGATTTCTAACCTGATTCGTCGCTCGGGGAAGTTGGAATTATCTGGAGGATTGATAACTAAAATATAAGTCCTACCTACATCAACTTGACCTTTATTTGCGTCAAATAGGAAATTGTAAACCCCTCGTCTCTCTACACCATCAACACTAGGAACTCTTTCATTGCTTACCTGATAGTTGTTAGTATTAGTTATATTCGGTTGTACACCTTGAGGTATATCGTTATTGGGATCGTCGTCAGTTGGGGTTAAGTCAACCTCTGTTCCCGGTTCCGTACCCGTTGGATCGTTAGGATCGACATTAAATAAAGTAACCGTGAAACCCGTATAATCATCTAATTCCTCATTATTACAACCCAAAATTTGTCCAAAAGGATCGACTAATTCTGAATTTGGTCCAAAGGGATCCACGTATCCCGAGGAATTCACAGTAGAGTAATCTGGAGTAACTGTTATTGGACTAGTATTTCCCCGATAAATTTGATTACTTTTTTTGTTTTTATAAGTAAATGCAGCCTGGTTGCTAATTGTTGGACTCGGAACCTTTTGAGCGAACGTAGATATGGGACTTTGAATAATACTTCCTGCTAAAAAGGTAGCCGCTATCCGTCTAAACCAGCTATTACCATAAATCTGGTATCGCTTTGTTTTGCGGCCCACGAATTTCTCCTAAAATAATCAGTTTGTTTAAGTTTTCTCAATTTCTCAACCGTTAAATTCCTAATATAGAGACGTAGCACTACTACGTCTTGAATCCACAGCTATGCCTCTAAAATCCAAAATCTAAAATCCTCTTAACGTACTCTTACCTGATAAGTCCCATTAACTACGGCTTTCCCAGGAACCGATTTACCAAAATTCCAACGGATGTGAGTATAAGCAGTATCAGGAGCGGGACGTGTTTCTACCGTACCGTCAGGTAATTTAACTTCCACTGTGGGATTTTTCACATAAGTCTTACCACCGTTAATGCTATAAGTAATTTGTGCCCCTGAATTATCATTAACGGTTGCAGAATTAAGAACGTAAGCCATTCCTCTAGGAATCGGTTGATTAATAGTGAGATTATTAACAGCTTTCTCACCATTATTTGCACCTGTTACCGAATAGCGGAGTATTTCTCCTTGTTGTACTTGAGTACCATTTGGTAACTCTTGCCAAGTTACTTTTCTATTGCCTTGAGCATCTGTTTTGACAATTTTCTTTTCTGCCTTCAAGCGCAATTCTACTTGTCCTTTCTTGGCATTTTGAGCAACAGCAGCCCCACCTTGAAATATATTTGCAACTACAGGAATTTGACCGCTAAATGTTACACCTGCAATTAATGCGATCGCACTTAAACTAGCAATAGAAAAACGTTTCATATGAATTACCTCAAAAGTATTGCTGAAATTTAACGTTGAGAATTATAGATATAGCGGTTTATAGGTTGAGTAAACCCCTCCCCAGCCCTCCCCGCTACTTTGGGGAGGGGGCACACAGTTGAGTACTCCTCTCCTCAACCCTCCTCTTAACAAGGGGAGGGTGCCCGAAGCGGGCGGGGGGGGTTCATCCAGATAAACCCGTTTCTTATGTGAAACCGGGTTTCTAACTCCTCCGGTTTGCGGTGAGTTGAAGTAAAGACGCGAATCAGAAAGCGTCTCTACAATTAATTCAATCTATGGTGCTGGAGGTGCTTGATTTGCCGGTGGAGTATTAGCGTCACCTGTCAATCCACCACCGTTAATCAGACGCTGGAAGGTAAAGGTTCTTGCTTCTTGAGGTTCAACATCGTCGCCCACTGTTACTACGTACTTAGTTACGTCAGTAGCTTGTGTTTTACCAGACTGATCGCCATTGGGGGTAAATTGGATATTTGCACCACCGGAATCAGTCGCAGCACCAGTAATATTACTAGTGTCGATTTCACCATTTTCATCATTATCTTTCGCCCAGTTATTACCAAGGTTGTCATCCGTACCATCCTCAGTAATTACGATATCGCTGGCATTCAAAATAATGTTGTCAGTACCAGATTGAGGCTCGGAGATGTTCTTATAAGTGATGCGGTACTCTAGGATATGTCCAGTTGCGGGAGTCTTAGGCTCGGGACTGAATACTTCATCACCTGGTTTTACATCTGTTGGACTCTCACCCTTGAGTACGCGAGTTTCTTTGATCATTTGTAAGTAACCAACATACACGCGATCTATCGTGATGTTTTCTGCAGGATTTCCATTACCGTCATCATCCGGGGTATTATTACCATCGTTATCAACGAAGGCTTTCATCGGTACGGGGTAACCGCGCTGTACATCAGTGTCGGTAGAAAGTTTAGTATCTGGAGGTAGATTTACCTCTACACCGTAGCTATCGGTAGCCTCGGGTGCAACTCCGGAAATCTTAACTGGCGTTTGACCTTGATTGATAGTAAAGTTAGCACCATCGTATGTATAAACCGCTTGCTGGCTTTGGTAAGTAACGGTAACAGTTGTACCATTAGGCAAGTCACCAGCAGTAGCAGGTGGAATAGGCTCTACAACAATATCAGCAGCACCATTTCCATCATTGGGATCGTTAGGATCGGGATCTTGTCCAGTATTCTTAATTGTATTAGTGAAACTTACACCATCTGGGTCAATTCCAATACCAGGCTTACTATTTGCAGGAACCAAGGAAGACCGGTTAGTGAAGTCCTTGTTGTTGTCGTTTTCTGCAACAGCATCCGGCTTATCTTTAGGACCATTTAATACAGAAGTAGCTCCCTGCTGGGTAATTGTGAAGACGTTTGCTTCACCACCAGGGCCAGTACCCGTGTTGTTATTTTGCGTATCAATGTCATTGGTGTTTGGATCTCCATCATCCCCTGGATCGTTCGGGTCAATAGAACCGTCGTCAATCAAGTTATCTGGGAAGAATGAATCATTAGGTTGAGGATCGGGAATACCATCAGGAGTGTTATTTGGACCACCTGTAGTATCGGTACCAGGCAGAGGATTACCCTGGTCGTCGTAGTTACTTGGGTTGCTATCACCAGATTCGTCATAAACTGGTATGTTATCGGGGCTTTCACCAAATAACTGAGCTACGTTAGCAATTGTTATTGAAGTTAGAGGGGCGTTAGGATCGGGGGTTACCTGAACAGTAACTTTAAATCCACCCACTGATTGTCCGGGAGCAATGCTACCATCACGAATAAAACCAACTCTTGTAACGTTAGGTGGTATTGTATTGGGGTCTGCTAAAGTCGCCCAATTTGCTTTATGAGCTGGTGTCGCTACAGGAGTAGTAGTAGTAACCGCTGCCCAACCCGGAGGAACTACAACACTGGATAATGTAGTACCTTGTGGAATAGCATCAGAAACTAAGATTCGTTGCTGGTCAGGTTGATTATCAAGATTAATAGAAGTAGGTTCTAAAGGTGCAGAGCTAATTCCGTTACCAGTTGGGTCAGTATTTTCAACTTCCAAGCTTAAGTCATAGGTAACTGTATCTTCTGCTGGACCATCTGCACCAGCAGGGGTATGGTCGCTACGAACTTTCAAGACTTTAGCTAAGGTGTAGGTCTTAAGATCAGAATCTACAGTAGCTTCCAAGCTTGCACTAGCTTCACGAACACCGTTTGAAGGTACGCCAGGTACTTCACCGGGAGCGCCGTTATCATCATTATCTACAGTGAATACGTCACCACCATCACTGGTTCTAGGAATGTTCTGTTCATCACCGGGAGTTTCACCCAACTTAACGGTAATTTTCTCTCCACTTTGGGCACCAGGTTGAACTTCAACAGCAACCCTTACTAAAACTGATTGGTCAGGGTTTACAGAATTGGTAGTAGTTCCACCGGGAGGAACAGATTCCCAAGTTGTACCACCATCGTAACTTATTTCAACTGCACCATCATTAGCTGGATCGGTGTCGTTGGCATTATCAGGAGCATCAATTTTTGTGAGGGTTGCAGGACCTGTTACAGTTGGTTGGTCGGGAATACGGAACTTGGTGGGGTCGTTACCTACGTTAGTAACGGTATAGTTATAATAAACTTTGTCGCCAACATTGATTTTGCCATCAGGTTGATTGTTAGCACCCGTATCTTCGGCAAACTCTGTACCAGCAGGAGTAACCGTAATACCAGCTACTTCAGCAACAGTTACTTCAACTGTGTTAGAAGTTGTATTAATTGTTTCCCCTGGGTTGTTGGGGTCTTCGTAAGTCGCTGTCGCCGTGTTATCGATGGTTTCACCACCTGATGTACCTTCAGCTAATACAGGGGCGATAAATTGAAATACACCATTAGCAATCAATGCAGTCGCAACCAAGGAACGATAGAACTGTCCCTTTTTGACAAAATTCTTCTTCTGTGCCATTTTAGAATTATTAGAAAATTATGACTTTTAAGCCTACGTAAAAAAACGTAGGTTTTTTATTTACAACCCTTTAGAGAATTGCCCATAGCAAATTTACCTAGAAACTCTAGTTTTTGAGTATGGCTATTACCTAGTTTACTCTGATATTTCCTTTTTAGTTTGGTAGATTATGCAATTAATCCTGATGTCTGTAAACTACCCTTATAGTATTAAACACGGAGTTTGTTTTAGGTTTTTTACTTATCGGAATATCAAAAGTAATTTTGGTAACAGATAAATCTTAATTTTAAATTTTTACTATATCGTCAGTATAAATATGGAAATTCTCAGAATTAGAGAAAATATCTAGATAATTGATTGTTTTATTAAATACTTACTACTTGAGTATATTTGCCATAATTATTTACAACTTTGTCACAACTTGTGTGCTATTGCAAAAAAACTCATCAATATTTATAGCGCTTATATATAACTTAGCTCCTTCCTGTGGTAGATGGAATCAACATTATATTTAATCCCGATAAAAATTATCGGGATTGTTTGACTCGGTATTTGAGGCGTGTTACTATCAGCCGACAGTTGAGAGTTAGCGGTTCGTTCTTAGGGAGAAATATCAGATGCAAGGGTTGACAAACATCCAAAACCAAAACCATACCCACGCTTTTCATTCTTTGAAATGTAAAGAATGCGGTGCAGAGTATGAACTTGAAGCTAAAAACGTCTGCGATCTCTGCTTTGGTCCTTTGGAAGTGCGGTACGATTACAGTAAATTGCGTCAAACTGTGACTCGTGAAACTATTGAAGCCGGTCCAAATTCCATATGGCGCTATGGTAAATTTTTACCTGTAACTAGCGAAAACCCCATTGACGTGGGAACTGGTATGACTCCCTTAGTGCGATCGCACCGTTTAGCTCGTCGTTTGGGTTTAAAGAAATTATATATAAAAAATGATGCGGTTAATATGCCCACCCTCAGCTTCAAAGATCGGGTGGTATCTGTAGCTTTAACTCGCGCTAAGGAATTGGGTTTCACCACCGTATCCTGTGCCAGCACCGGTAACTTAGCAAATTCTACCGCCGCGATCGCAGCTCATGCAGGCTTAGATTGTTGCGTATTCATACCGGCAGATTTAGAAGCGGGTAAAATTTTAGGAAGTCTAATTTATAGCCCGACTTTAATGGCGGTTAAGGGAAATTACGACCAAGTTAACCGTCTTTGTTCGGAAGTAGCGAATACCCATGGATGGGGATTTGTAAATATTAATTTACGTCCCTATTATTCAGAAGGTTCTAAAACATTAGGTTTTGAAGTCGCTGAGCAATTAGGTTGGGAATTACCAGATCATATTGTGGCACCTTTGGCAAGCGGTTCATTATTTGGCAAAATTTATAAAGGCTTCAACGAGTTTATAGAAGTAGGCTTAGTAGAAGATAAAAAAGTCCGATTCAGCGGCGCACAAGCCGAAGGATGTTCCCCCATCGCCAAAGCATTTAAAGAAGGGCGCGACTTCATTCAGCCAGAAAAGCCGAACACCATAGCCAAATCAATTGCAATTGGAAATCCAGCAGATGGGATTTATGCAGTAGAAATCGCCAATAAAACTAACGGTAATATAGAATCAGTCACCGACGCTGAAATAATCGAAGGTATGAAATTGCTAGCGGAAACCGAAGGTATATTTACAGAAACCGCTGGCGGTACAACAATTGCCGTATTGAAAAAATTAGTGGAAGCAGGCAAAATTGATCCAGAAGAAACCACCGTCGCCTACATTACAGGTAACGGCTTAAAAACCCAAGAAGCCGTACAAGGCTATATTGGCGAACCTTTGACAATCGAAGCAAAACTCGATAGCTTTGAATCAGCCTTAGAACGTTCTCGCACCTTGGAACGTTTAGAATGGCAGCAAGTATTAGTTTAATTAACACTATTGAGTTGGCGTTGCCTACCTGGTTATGAATTAAAATGTCCCAGACGGGAAATCCTTGCCTCTCTACAAGGGTTTTGGATTCCAACCAATCAAATTCATACATCCTTGGGAGCAACGCCTAGTACTTATGAGTTAGGAGTTAAAGCATTTTGGATTGAAAATCTCCTAATGCCCAATGCCCTTTCGGCCCAATTCTTGGCAATTTTCAATTTTTAGTTTTAAAGATATGTCTGTAAAAGTTCTCGTTCCAACTGCACTTCAAAAATTCACAAATAATCAAGCTACATTAGAATGTAACGGTAGCAGTATTTCCGAACTGTTTGATTCTTTAGAAAAAGCTTGTCCCGGTATCAAAGAGCGTTTGTGCGATGAATCGGGAAAACCACGCCGCTTCTTAAATTTATACGTTAACAGTGAAGATATCCGCTTTTTAGAAGGTGCGGCGACACCTTTAAAAGATGGCGATGAAGTTAGTATTGTTCCTGCTGTTGCTGGTGGTTAATCCATCAAAATTTAACCCTTCAAAATTAATTGGATAACTGAAACTGTTGTAGAGACGGGATATATCGCGTCTCTACATTTTAATTGCAATGCCCTAAATAAATGCAATACATAAAAGGTGATTTAATTAAACTAGCTAAAGAAGGAAATTTTGAAGTTATAGCCCACGGTTGTAACTGTATGTGTACCATGAGCGCGGGTATCGCTAAAACTATCAAACTCGAATTCCCGGAAGCATATACAGCAGATTGTGCAACAGAAAAAGGCGATAAAAACAAATTAGGGACTTGTTCTTTTGCAGCTTGTAAAATCGAAAATGGTGTTTGTGATGTGGTTAATGCTTATACACAATACCACTGGCGTGGTAAAGGCGTTTTAGTTGATTATGATGCCATTCGTAGCTGTATGGGTTGGTTGAAAGAAAACTATTCGGGAAAAAAAATCGGTTTACCAAAAATTGGTGCCGGATTAGCACGAGGAAATTGGCAGGTTATTGAATCTATAATTGCTGAAGAATTGAATGGTGAAAATGTAACGATAGTTATATTTGATATCATGTCCGTTTAAATAGTTATCATATTTGATCTGAGTAATGAGTAATGAGTAATAAGTAATGAGTAATAAGTACTCATGAGTAGTAGAATACGCGCCATCAATGAAGATGTAGCTTATATAGTAAGTAATTAGCCGAAAATGATATCAATCTAAAATCTAAAATCTCTTCAACCATTGTAAAGCCGCTTCCACATCTTCCACTCGTTGCCCTTGGGGAAGCATAGGAGGTTTTATCATCACCACTTTCACCCCATTGTCTCGAGCAGCAATAATTTTAGGGTAAGTTGCATCGCCGCCACTATTTTTACTCACGAGGGTATCAATATTATATTTTTCTAATAATTGCTTTTCTAAATTTATATCAAAGGGTCCTCTCTCAAGTAAAAGTAACCCTTTTGGTAGTAAAATATCCGATGAAGGATTTTCGATAGCTCGCATCAAAAACCAGATATTTTCAACTTGTGCAAAAGCAGTTAAATCTTGTCTGCCAATTGTTAAAAATACTCGCTGAGCAAAACTAGGTAAAATTGCTGATGCTGCTGCTATATTTTCAACTTCTATCCAATCATCACCTGTAACAGGTTTCCATTGAGAACGAACCAACATTAACCTTGGTAATCCTAACTTATTTGCAGCGATCGCAGCATTATGGGATATTTGTGTTGCAAAGGGGTGTGTAGCGTCGATTAGTAAATCAATCTTTTCTGCTTGTAGATACTGGGTTAAACCCGCTATACCGCCAAAACCACCAACGCGAGCGTTTTTAGTTGCTACAGCTTGACGAGTACGCCCTGCGAGAGATAATTTTACTTTGATATCAGGTAGATTAGCGGCTTTTGTTGCTAATTGCGAAGCTTCTTGAGTTCCGCCAAGAATTAATAAAATCAGAGTCAAAATATTTTTACTAAATCCTAACCTAAAGCATCAATATATCCTTGGAGATAACAATAATCATATACATCATTGAAATTTACAATTTTTCTTTGTAAGGAATTTTTTCCCGTCAAATATCCATGGAAATAACCTCTATACCCAGAGCCGTACCCACAGTCTTTTCTAGTAAAATTATGACTATTTTTACAAGATAAAAAAAATAAAGAAATACTGAGGCAAGTAAAACAGAGTAAATACTTCCAAATATATTTTCTCATTTACTGATAAAAATTAAAAAAATAATATTACATTGGGAAATACTACCAACATTATCTTGAACACAATTATTTTTAGTATAACAATGATCAGTTAAATATCAATACAACCTCAATACTTTTAATTATAAAATTGTAACTCTATATATAAATTAATGTTTCAATATTTGATCCCAATTCTGTATCAGGTTGCACCTTCTCGGTTCACTCTGTAAGAGTGGAGCTACCTATACAAAGCCCCTATTGGGGGGCTAAATTTGGCGCGTCTTTATAAAGAAATGGTATGAATATAGTACATAAAAACCCAGTTGCTTTTACACAACCGGGTTAACTAGTTATTCAACTACCCAGAATACTTTGTTAGCATCTTTACATTATGCGTTGGTTTGGTCAAGGTTAACTTTCACTACTTTATTTTTTTCTTCTTGAGCTTTAGGTAAATGTAGGTTCAAAATACCATCTTTATAATCAGCTTTAACATCGGTATTCTGAATCCGTGCTGGTAAAGGAATTACGCGCTCAAACCTACCGTAACGGAACTCACTTCTTTTAGTACCGTTTTCTTCAGTTGTATTTTCTTCTTTACGTTCCCCTTTAATAGAAACCGCATTTTCAGTAACTTGAATATCCAAGTCTTTTGCATTCATACCTGGAAGTTCTAACTTCAAGTTTACAGCCTCATCAGTTTCCGATAACTCAGCCGCAGGAACTTTAGAAAAGTTCACAAAATCTGAATCATTATTAGCAAGCATATCGTCAAATAAACGATTGAAGCTTCTTTGCAAAGCATTCATTTCTTGCCAGGGGTTGTAACGTGATAAAGGCATATTCATTAACCTCCAAAAAACAAATTGAATTTGATTTGCTTGAATTAGTTGTCTGCTTTGATTCCTATATTAATCAAGGTAAAACGTCGTGTAAATTCGGTTTTTATCACAATTTAAATCAAGAAAACCGATCAATTAAAAGTAGAATATGTAATGTTCGGTTAACTATAAAAAATTAGTACGGCAAACCGAAAAAATGTAGAGAGGTAGCACTGCGCCCCATTTCCACAATCATCTGAATATTTTCAATAGTCTAATCACAAATCATCCAATAATTTAAACATTTTTCACTGGCGTTTTATATCAAATCCGTTGGCATGGGAATTATATATATTTAAACGCAGAGGCACGCGGAGATGCACGCAGAGGGACGCAGAGTTTTTTTTAGCTAATTTTTTTTATAATAGAGTAAAAAAAAGTACTGTACTTCATTTATCTGAAAACTGCTGTATCATGTCGGGATAATTAGTTACGAAGGTAGGCAACACCTAAATTTCCGATCTAATTTCTAATCTCTAGACATCCAAACATTTCCACAGTTACTAATAACTTCCCCCTTCCTGTCAAACAACACCACTCCAACTTTTATCTCGATATCTGCATATTTCTTCACATAACTTTGTGCTTTCCGACTTATCTTTGCTGCCAAATTACTAAACACCGCATCAGCCAAACCCAATTCAATCAACTTTTTATGGGCTTCATCCGCCGTCTTTACTTGTAAAACAGCTCGCACAGCTGCAATATCTCCCCCAACTTCCACCACTGCAGCGGCAATAATTTCTAACTTCGCATCAGCAATATGACTCGAAGTATTGAAAATTCCACCCGCTAACTTAATTAACTTTCCTTGATATCCCAACAATAATACCGACTCAGCTTTATACAATCCCGCTTCCACCAATAAAGCACCCAACCAATTACCAGTAGGAACAATTGCCGATTCCGGAATAGATAAACGTTGCGCTACAGAATAACCATTAGCACCAATACAAAACACCAAATTGCCATGGCTTTTCACCTTCTGCCGTAAGATAGTGCGAAATTCCTCCAAATGCTCGGCAGCAGAAAGAGGTTGAGAAATACCGCTAGTTCCCAATAAAGCCAAACCTTCTAAAATTCCAAAAGCTTCATTAGAAGTACGTTTTGCTAATTCCCTTCCTTGAGGAAGAATAATTTTTACACTAAGGGTTTTATCTTCAGGAATTAAAGGTAATAAATTCCTTTCAAATAAACGACGGGCAAAGTTGTAAATTGCAGCTTCTCCTGTGACAGTTTTTCCCAAACCTTCCCCAGCTTCCAAAACTAGTATTTCTTTTTCTAATATTTCTTCTTGTCGTGGCGATAATTTTACCAAAGCCCAAATGGGAGTATTTCTAGTTAAATCTAAATTATCACCGGGATTGCTCAGAGTAATCGCTAAAGCAGTATTATTATCTAAAACAGCAACTTGTTCGATCGCAATTTCTGCATTTTCATCAAGCAAATCTAGAGAAACCGAAGATAATTGTTCTGTAATATTTCCTAAATTATTTTTTAAATTAATCAAAGCAGCCTTCGCCGCAGCCACTGCGAAGACAGGTAAAGTGTAACCGGGAAGGGGGAGATGGGGAGACAAGGGGATGGGGAGAAAAGTTAGGGGTTAGGAGTTATACCGTTGTGTATAAAGATGCACAACAGCAAGGCAAGAGGCACTCATGCTAAAGGAATAAAAATTTTAGCTATTAATAATATTTCTAAATATACAACTTACAGCAGATTTTATTTTAATCAAGTACATTCTTACGGGCAGGGATGCCCGTACCACAAAAGTTTTTAAATATAAAAGTGTACCTCCTGTAACCTGCAATATGTTGTAAGTGCGTAGCAGCTTAGTACCACCCGAGTTATTAATTGAAAATTAATCAACACCCAATGCCCAATGCCCAATTCCCAATTCCCAAATTTAAATACTAGGAATTCTAGCTAAAACACCTTTTTTCAAAGCTTGTGGACGTTCCGACCAAGCCATTTTACCATCTGGTTTTTCATAATATAAACTCGCACATTCTAATACTGCGGCAGATGTCAGAGAAAGTGCTTCATCCTCATGACTTAAATCGCCAAATAAATATGTTAGTTTACCTGGTGCGCTAAAAGCTACAGCACAAGAATGACTGCAAGCACTCATACATTCTACTGATTTGACTGTAAATTCTTGTGAAAGCGCCCAATTTTCATGCTTTTCTTCAAGCTCCTTTAATAGTTGTTGGCCGCCACTAGTACCTACACGTTTTCCATCTTGCCAAACACTCGCACAGCTAGAACAAACTAAAATTGTATGTTGATTATTCATTTCTATTATGTTTATAAGTTCAAATAAATGCGCTCCTCTGCCGTGAATTAATACATTACCATTATTTGTACAATTTATATAATTTTAAATTTTAGATTTTTAATTGAAGATTTTTATCTATTTTTTTGCGGATAGATGATATGACAGGCAAGCAAGCCCATCCCACAACAGCAAGGATGTTACAACTAACCATTGGTGGGTGACGCTGAAAATATTTATTTAGCTTATAGTATCTATAGAAGCATCACACACTCTACAATTAATTTAACCTTTACTTAGTCGATTTCGCGATCGATCCTAATTGCAATCCTGGGGGAAAACTTCCTTCTTCCTTAACGCGCTTAATTTCAGCATCGGCGATACGAAAATTTAATTTTTGCGCTAATGTCCGTAGGATATCTCCTCTATCAATTAAACCAGCTACAGCACCTGCCGGTGAAATTACTGTGAGGCGCTGCAATTTCTCGTTTTCTAATTTAGTAATTACTTCAACTAAATTTGTTGATTCTTCTACCGTAGGAATTTCATTCAAAGGACGTACTATGGTTTGTACAGTTTGAGTGTCCCATAAACTTCTTTCTATCACTTGCAAATCACCAACACCAACCATTCCCTGATAACGCCCATCTCGATCCGCAAAATACACCTGCGATCGATCGTTTACTAATAAATATTCCTCAGCAAAAGAACGTAAACTTAGATCGGCATCAACTACCCGAAATTCCCTAGTCATGCAATCTCTAGCAACCATTTCTAACAAGGTTTCTTGTAGCTGCGCGATACGTTGGTAACTAGTAGCATTGCGGATACCAAACCAACCTAATAAGCCAATCCACAAACCTGTTACTAATTCACCCGTTAGATAATCTACTATTAAACCCAAAGCGATCGCGGCATAACCTAAAATTTTTCCTGAAGAAGCTGCTAAACGAACTGCTTTAAAACGGTTCCCTGTGGCTTTCCAAAGTGCTGCTTTTAAAACTTGTCCGCCATCGAGGGGTAAGCCAGGAATTAAATTAAATAATGCTAAAACCAAATTAATCCTTGCTAAATCTGCCAACATCATATGTAAAGCAATAGTTTCCGGTACGCTAACAGCAAGCAAACGTAGTATAACAAACAATCCAACACTTACCAAAGGACCAGCGATCGCCACTTGAAAGGCTTTTAGAGGAGTCTTGGATTCTTCTTCGATTGAAGCAATTCCGCCAAACAAAAATAGAGTAATGGAATTAACTTTAATACCTTGTTGTTGTGCTACCAGGCTATGTCCCAATTCATGTAATAATACGGAACCAAATAGCAACAGCGCCATTACTACCCCAGCACTAATCGCTTGAAGGGTTCCCAATTGCTGATAAGATACTCCAAAATTTAGGGTAGCCAAACCTAAAATTACAAACCATAAAGGGTCTAAAAATAACGGAATTCCAAATAAAGAGCCAATGCGCCAATTTGTTTGCATATCTATTTTTTCCTAAACCAGATTTTCTCTTTTTTGTTCAAAATGCAATAAAAATTAATCTTTTACTGAAAACATAAATAAAATTGATCGTGCTTTTTGAACCGCTCTATCTTTTAGGATAAACAATTCATGCAATCCGATATTGTGTCTTCTTAGGACGGTAAACTTCATTTTTATGGTTCGGTTTGATGAAAAATTCGGCCAATAGCAATGACTTTAGACCAATATTTACTCGTTCGCTTTTATTTAAATATCAAAATTATAAAATTTCATTATTTTTTAATTGATAATCAATAAAGGCAATCTTTTTGAAACAGCCAAGTTTTTCAATATTTCAAATTATTACAGTTAACAATAAATTATTACAATTTACATTGTATTGCGATATTACTTACTTATATATGGTAGTCGAGATGTTTGTGAATTCCCTCCCCCAAAAGTGAGGAGGGCAAAGTAAAAGTTCTGTTGATTAGATAGTGCCGATATTAGTCAATCCCAGAACAATAGCGACACCGAGAAGGTGACCAAAACACATAGCGCCAACAAACGCTGGTATGCTTAAAGGCAAAGGTCCGGGGAATGATGGTCCTACCTGGGGATATTCAATAACCCTAGGAGCGATCAAAACTGATATCACACAGCAAATGCTAATGATTATTCCAACGGTAGGACTCCAACTAGATGTGGCGGGAACTGTTGCTTGAGCTGCGAACAATATTGATGAAATCAAAGTTTCTTCTCCTAAATGAAGAGATTAACATGTGACATAGTTGTAAATTTTATAGTCAAATATGACATCGACTCTAAAACGGACTTTGTAAGGTTTAATCCTTACTGGGAGAACTACACCCCCTGTATCCCCTCAGCTTTGCTGCATTGGGGACTGCTTTATTAACGACACGGGATGCCCCTGTGCGCCGGATTTCAATTAACATCTAAACCATAAAAATTATAAAAATTGCTGAGAAAATAACGTAAATATGTCTTAATAATTTACAATTTTTTCAAGTTTCGCTACAAATATTCATAATTTCATGCGAGTAAAAATTTGCGGAATCACTCAACCACAGCAGGGTAAAACCATTGTTTCTCTTGGTGCAACGGCATTAGGATTTATTTGTGTACCAAAATCTGCCAGGTATGTTAACTCGGAGCAAATTAAAGCAGTAATCGAAGAGTTGCCCGAAAGTACTGATAAAATCGGCGTTTTTGCCAACTCTAGTCAAGAAGAAATAGCTAAAACTGTTGCAGAAACTGGATTAACGGGCGTACAACTCCATGGAGAAGAATCAGTTGATGATATTGTGCAACTGCGTCAATCTTTACCAAATGTAGAAATTATCAAAGCATTACGAATCAGAACAGCTGATGATTTTGATCGATCTTACAGATATACAGAGTATGCACATACCTTGTTACTTGATGCTTATCATCCCCAACAATTGGGAGGTACAGGCCAAACATTAAACTGGGATATGTTGCAACAATTCAAGCCCAATTGCCCTTGGTTTCTAGCCGGAGGATTAACGCCGCAAAATATCTTAGAAGCCTTAAACAAAGTAAAGCCTAACGGCATTGATTTATCAAGCGGCGTAGAAAAAGCCCCTGGAGATAAGGATTTAGATAAAGTTAGTCAGTTGTTTGAAAAACTGAGGAATTGAGAATTTAGAATTTAGAATTTAGAATTTAGAATTGGGGCATGGGTTGGAGAGTTAGCAGTTACAAGTAATTAAAGGAGACAAGGGGACAAGGGCTGATAATTCCTCACTCCTTACTACTCACCCCTCACCCCTCACTACTCACTACTCACTATTCACTCCTCACCCCCCTCAATATCCAAAATCTAAAAGAACGAAGGTTGGTGACGAATCAAATTAAAGAATTCTTCGCGGGTTTTCTGTTCTTTCTCGAATATTCCTAACATTGCACTGGTTACAGTCCAAGAACCGGGTTTTTGTACACCCCGCATTACCATGCACATGTGTGTACCTTCCATCACAACTGCAACGCCTTGTGGATCTAAAATTTCTTGGATGGCTTCGGCTATTTGGCGGTTTAATCGTTCTTGTACTTGCAAGCGACGAGAGTACATTTCTACAATTCGAGCCAGTTTACTTAATCCCACTACTTTTTGATTGGGGATATAAGCAACATGAGCTTTACCCATAAATGGCAGCATATGGTGTTCGCACAAACTAAAAAAGTTGATATCGCGAACTAACACCATTTCATTGTGGCCTTCGTCAAATATGGCTCCGTTAACTATCTCTTCTAAAGATTGACTGTAGCCACTGGTAAGAAATCGCATTGCTTCTGCTACACGCTTGGGTGTCTTGAGTAACCCTTCTCTTTCTGGATCTTCTCCAACTCCTAAAAGCATTGTCCTTACGGCATCCTTCATTTGCTCCATATCTTCCTCTGAGGGAGGATTTAATTTGGGTTGCAAACCAGGTTTTGTATTACGATCTGGTCTAGAATTTACGGCTTCTTCTAAGTTTGTAATCAGAGGAGATTTAAAACCATTGGAACCGTTGGAACTAGCAATAGTCATGATGTGAGTGTGAATGAAAAATTCGGCAAATGAATGATAATTGATGGGCAGTTAATAATTAACAGTGACTAAATAATTTAAGACGATAAGGTATCGCGCCACCAAGCATCCCCAGACGGCGATCGTTGTAATAGCGAAATTTACGGTAATTGATAATTAATTGACCGATCAAATTCCCTATTGAGATGCCCAGGTAGTAATTACAAATTTAATTACAAATTCAATTACAAATTATTAGTGTGACTGGTAATTAATAACTATAAATTTATTAGAAAACTGATAACTTATAAGACACCCGCGCTAGGCATTAAAGTTAATTCATCAACAACTGCTTGTTTTGGTAACAATGCGGTGTGGAGAATCGACTGGGCAACAATTTCTGGTGTAAGCATATTTGAACGGTTAAAGTCCGCATTTACGGTTTTTGAATCCCAAATTTCTGTATTTACTGCACCAGGGCAAATGGCTGTTACACGAATTCCGTTGGCGCGTTCTTCTTGAGCTAAGGCTTGAGAAAGAGCAATTACGCCTGCTTTGCTAACGCTATAGGCTCCCCAATTAGCGAATGCCTGTTTGCCTGCTATGGAAGATACGTTAATTATTGTGCCTCTGTTTTGTTCGCGCATCGAGGGTAAAATTCCCTTTATGCATTCAAATACGCTGGTGAGGTTCAAATCGATTACTTGCTGCCAGTCAGATAAAGGTGTCTGACTCAACGTGGCGGTGTATCCCATACCAGCGTTGTTCACCAGAATATCTATGTTACCAAAGTCAAGGGCTATTTGACGCATCTTTTCTTGTACCTTAGATACGTTTGCCAAATCCACAACATAAGATTTAGCCTTGACTCCAGTTTTAGTGACAGTTTCTTCTACTGCCGCTAATTTATCAGCAGAACGACTTATTAGGGCTACATCTATTCCTGAAGATGCAAATGCCAAAGCTGTTTCTCTACCAATACCGCTACTTGCGCCAGTGATTAAGGCGCGCATTTTATGTTCGACCATACCGTTTTTTCAAAATATATGGTGGTTTAATCGCCGTCCACAAAACAAATAACTCTACAATCAAAAAGCTTGAATTATATAAGTTAAACAAATCAAAAAAAACAGCCTTCTTGTATTTTTAAACTGCTATAATCCAATGCCATGGTGGTGATTTGTTAACTATTATTTTTTGGCATAATTCTACTTTTTTTCAGCACCACTGAATAGTCCCTTTGTATCGGGGTCTTAGTTTTTCCTGTTGGTTTATAAGTAATCAAAAGTTTCAACTGATAGAGTATGACTTGATAACTGGCAACTAGCTATCAATTACAAATGCCTATGGCAAAGGGAATTGTTAAGAACCGTTAAGTGCCATAGGCAATTATAGCATTACCACATTCAATAATAGCCCAACTGGGAGACTTATGAGTGGGTCGCTTCAGTGAAAACCCCCATTTTGCGGAATCTTTCGTAGCGCATTTCTTTTCTTTCTTCAGCAGTCAAACGATTGAGTACTTCCAAATTTTCCAATAGCGCCCCTTTGAGGGTATTAGCGGCTTGCAGTGGATCGGAATGAGCGCCACCAACAGGTTCAGTTAATATTTGGTCGATAATACCTAAATTTTTCAGGTCATGAGAAATAATTTTTAAAGCTGAAGTTGCTTGGGGTGCTTTAGCTGCATCCTTCCACAAAATTGCCGCACAGGCTTCAGGAGTAGCAACAGTATATACGGCGTGTTCAAACATCATCACGCGATCGCCAATGCCAATACCGAGTGCGCCACCGGAGCCGCCTTCACCGATGACGGTACAGATAATAGGAACATCGAAGGAAAACATTTCCCGTAAGTTGTAAGCAATTGCTTCCCCTTGCCCTTGTTGTTCGGCGATAACAGTAGGTAAAGCACCGGGAGTATCAATAAAAGTGATGATGGGCATTCCAAACTTATTGGCATGTTGCATCAATCGCAATGCTTTGCGGTAGCCGCCAGGAGAAGCCATACCAAAATTACGGGCAATATTATCTTTAGTGTCCCGTCCTTTTTGATGACCTAAAATCACCGCAGGTTGATTTGCCAAACGTGCGACTCCACCGACTAAAGCGGGATCGTCAGAACCACATCGATCGCCGTGTAGTTCCATCCATTCATCGGTAATTGCTTGAATGTAATCCAGAGTACTTGGACGACGGGGATGACGAGCAACTTGCAGCCGCTGGGTAGGCGATAGACTGCTAAAAATTTCTTCCCGTAATTGCATGGCGCGTGCTTCTAATTGTTGAATTTGATTAGTAACATCGACGCCATTTTCTTCTGCAAGTTTACGAATTTGCTCTATTCGGTTTGCTAGTTCTGCTAAGGGTTTTTCAAAGTCCAACAGTAGCGGTTTACGCTCTTGTGTAGCCATTGTCTAAATAATGAGTTGTGAATTAGTTGCTCGCGTTATGAGTTACGAGTTGAGAAATTATATAAACAATTCCTCAACTCCCATACTCACAACTAATTAACTGTTAACTCGCGGGCATAACTCCAAATCAAAAATACCCTTTATTGAACAAGTTTTATTACTGTCCCCTTGGGAATATTTTTTTGTAAGCCCCTCCCGGTTTAACTGTTAACTGTCACACTAGCAGCGGTCGAAATCCATGTTTAACGGACACTTGACCAATCTGCTCCATTTTCTCTACGGTAATCTGATTGCGTCCCCAAGAAAAGTTAGTGTACAACTTTTCAAATTCAAGCAGCATTGATTCAGCAAAACAAGCAAAAAGTTGACGTGCTGGAACATCCATGTTGACAATGTTCATGATTTTCCAGTCAATGTCGAGAGAATGCTCTACGATCCCACCATTGAGTACGTATACCTCCGGATGCTGAACTTTGGTTCCCAAATTTTTGGGATAGCCACCATCAATTAGCAAACAAGGTTTCTTTAACACGGTGGGGTCAATTTCCACACCTTTGGGCATACTGGCAACCCAAACGATAATATCTGCTAGGGGCAACGCTGACTCTAAATCTAATATTTTTCCACGCCCTAGGTCAGATTGCAAGCATGAAAGACGATCTAAGTTACGCGCTATTAGCAATAATTCCTTGACATCCGTCTTTGCATCTAACCAACGACAAACAGCGCTACCAATATCTCCTGTAGCGCCACATACCGCAACTGTTGCTTGGCTCAGTTCTATACCCAGTTTTTGAGTCGCTTGCTCTACTTGCCGACAAATAATGTAAGCAGTATGAGTATTTCCTGTGGTAAACCGTTCAAACTCTAATTTGATGTTACGGATTTGAGGAATTTGTTCTAATTTAAAATTCTCAAAAATAATCGAGGAAAAACCCCCCAAAGCAGTAATATTCATACCTTGCTTTTGGGCATGAGCCATGGCATTGAGTATTTTGCGAGTGGCAGCCTTGATGCGGCGAGTTGCCAGCATTTCCGGTAAAAAGCAAGATTCTACATAACGCCCTTCGATTTTTTGTCCGGTGACACTTGTTACTGTAAAATCTTCGACTAATATGGGCGGGGCGCTACACCAAAAATCTAACCCTTGATCGGCATATTCTGGGTAGCCCAATTCTCTGGCTACTCTTTGCGCGTGTTCTAAATTTGTGAGATGTCCTATTAGACCAAACATGAACTGTAGTTTATGACCTATTCTTTATTAAACGATGGAAGCTGTGGAATATAAATAGACACATGGGAGTATCGCTCCTGGGGAAAAAGCACTTAGGAAGTACTTTTTCTAAGGCTGACAGGAGCGTTGATATGAGCTGCTATCTGAATTTAAGCGGCTTTAAGTCCGTGTGCAGAAAGACGCATGATATCGCGAGTTTTGAAGCCAATGTTACCTAAAGCTTCTCCGTATTGAATCATAAAGTCTTCTACTAAAGCGTCTTTTGGCATTGCCATGGTCTCAGCATCTTGTTCAACTTCGTTGAGCATACTCCAAATTATGGGCAGATTTTGGGCGTTAGCTTCTTCTAATTCAGCTTTAGATTCTGCAAAATGTTCTTTTAACCAAACTTCTCCAAAGTTGAGGTGAGTATATTCATCTTTTACAACACCCTCGGTAATTTTACGAGAAAAATCATCCGCAACTGGAATAAAAATGTGATAAGCGGCGATCGCAAAACATTCGATAATCAAAGATTGAATTAGCAAACAGGTCACAATTTTCCCTTCTGCAGCTGCATCTTGGAAATTTTGATGCAATTGAGCAAAAAACTGCTTTGCGAACACCATATCTGGCGTTACTTCAAGATTCTTCCCGCAAGCTATAAAACCCTTTTTATGACGCATTTCCATTTTGGAAAGACGAAGCAAATCATCTTTATTTTCTGGCATCAATTCCGCCAAGGATAAATAATTTTCGTATGCTTCTTGTTCTCCTTCAATCACAACTGCATTAATACGGCTGAAAGCGTGTTTATATGTTTCGCTACGATAATCAAGTTCAGATGAGGCTATAAGCTCCTGCATTAGTGGTTCCCTCCAGATATGAAAGTATTTAATATGAGTTGATCGAGTTTGAATGAATTTGTTCTAAACCGATAAAGTCAGAAGAAGGTAAATATACCACAACAACTAACCCTATAAGAGTTTGCAGCCCGAAGTATAAATGACTTATTCTTGATAACCAGCATCGGTAACTTTAAATTTTGTGTTTCATTCGTAATCCTCGATCGTCAACGGAATTTACGTGGTTTAATTTTACTTAACAAGCCACTATGTTATAGATTAGCTGTTGCTGGGGGCGATTGCTCTAGTAATAGAAAAACTAATGCTTGGATAAAGCTTTACTTATGTATCAGCCAAGCCGGAGGCCAAAATACGGTAACTTTTTAACCCTAGGGGTGCTATTATTGCTGGCGGTTATTATCCTAGTGCCGCTAGTTGTGGTATTCCTAACATCATTCGCACCAAGCGGGACAACTCAAAGCCTATTAACAAAAAATGGCTGGTCTTTATCAAATTACCGCGATGCTTGGCAGCGAGGTCAGTTTTTACTCGCATTTGCTAACTCTACTTTAGTAGCAGCTTCTGTAACCTTTTGTCAAATTGTAACTTCTGCTACTTCAGGTTACGCGTTAGCAAGGTTGAAGTTTAGGGGACGACAACTATTGCTATTAATAGTTTTAGCTACGTTGGTAATTCCCTTTCAGTTGCTGGTGATTCCTGTCTTTTTAGTACTTAAATGGGGACACCTGATAAATACCTACTGGGCGCTGATATTACCCACGGCTGCCAATGGTTTTGGTATTTTCCTACTGCGACAGTATTTCCAAAGTATTCCCGTAGAATTGGAAGAAGCGGCAGCCCTAGATGGAGCAAACAGGCTGCAAATATTGTGGCAAGTCATGTTACCTTTAGCCCGTCCGGCATTGGTAACCTTATTTTTATTTACCTTTATTGGCGAATGGAACGATTTATTTAAACCTTTAGTATTTACAACCAAACCGGAGTTAAGAACGGTACAACTGGCTTTAGCTGAGTTTCAGGAACAATTTACCAATAATTGGCCTTTATTAATGGCAGCTGTCACAATAGCCACCGTACCCGTAATTTTACTATTCCTCATCGGTCAGCGGCAGTTTATACGGGGTATTGCTACGACGGGAATTAAGAATTAGAGCATGGGGCATGGGGCATGGGGAATTTAGAATTTAGAATTTAGAATTTAGAATTTAGAATTTAGAATTTAGAATTGGGGCTAAGGGTATGGGGAATTCCAACCAACTTCGGCTCTTCATTCTTCATTCTTCATTCTTCATTCACTAGTCACTATGCCAATACAAAAATTGTCATATATCCGTAATAACCCGGTACAAGGACAATTGCATCTAAACCTTATTATTCTAGGACAGTGAAATAAAGTGTCATCAATAATTAGTGCTGGGTATTGACTTTTGGCTTAAACTTTATATTGAATTCAAGCATCTATTGGCAAATGAATAAATTGGATGATGAGAAATTTCCTAGTGTGTTAATGGCTTCTAGTTCATATGAACTACTTAAACGTTATGCTGTGGGTGAAAGAGATTTTCCTGGTAGCAAACTAAATGGTGCTAATCTGACTCGTGCTAACCTTAGTGGTGCCGATCTAAGTAGAGTTCATCTGCAATATGCTTACTTAGCAGGTGCTAATCTTAAGGGTACTAATCTTAATCAAAGCTTGCTTAATGGAATTCAGTTAGTGGGTGCCGATTTACGAGAAGCTAACTTAAGCATTTCCAATTTGAGTGAATCTGAGTTATGTGGTGTTGATTTGCGGGATGCTGTACTCAAAACTGCCGATCTACGGGGTGCTGATATCAGTAATGCCAATCTCAGTTGTGTAAATTTATCTAATGCTGACTTACGCTACGCTAATCTAGTCAATTCCAATTTCAGCTACACAAATTTTAAGGATGCATTTTTAACCGCTGCTAACTTAAGTAATGCTTATTTAGTTGGTGCTAATTTAAGCCATACTGACCTCAATGGTGCAAATGTGGAGAATGCTTTATTCGGATACAACGAAGGACTTTCCAAGGCAGCAAAGCTTGATTTAGTGCTGCGTGGAGCAATATTTCTAATTGATAGCGAAATATAGTTATATTTAACAATTGGTACACCAAGCAAACACAGCCTTGGTTAATAATGAGAAAAAAAGTTCTTTTCTCCCCCAGTTCCTCCGCAGGTGCCCCCACCCAGCAATTTTGTTTTGGTGAACTACTATTCTGTTTCTTGGATTTGCAAGCGGACTGTACGTTCGGTAGTACCGCTAATTCGTAATTCCATGATTTCACCACCGAGGGGTTCTAAACTATCTAATAGGGACCTCAAATGTGGTGTGGAAGCACCTGTATCAACGTAAAGTCTATCTGATAAATTGGCGATGCGTTTCCAAGTCATGTATAACTTGGCTATGGTTTGCTCAATCTGAGATGCTTGATTAACTAAATCGGCGGCTATATTCATACATCCGACTCTTTGAGCTTCTTCTAAGGCTGTTTCAATATCCACTTCGTCTGAGGAAAGAGCTTGTACTTGTGCGGCTGCTTTGAGATATTTTGCCAGGTAACGGGCATCAGCTGTAACCTGTTTCAGGGTATCAATGTCTGGATTGGCGGTAATTTCATCTTGGATGACTGCTTGATGGGATTCTGGTAATTTTTCCATTTCTTTTACCAGTGGTGCTAGATAACGGGGAGGAAGGGTGTTATCGGCTGCTTTTTTCTTCACTGGTGCGGGTATTAATTCCGAAGACATTGCCGTCCATTCTTCGGCAAGTTGTTTTACTTCTCTTCTGGTAATGCGATCGCCATTTTGTGCTGCTTCACTTACCATTACCTGTACTTCTGGTGCTGCTTTGGCGGTTTCTACAAATGCTCGTTTACTAAAGTTATTGATAGAGGTTGGCTCAAGTTTACCTTCTTCTAAAAGAGTATCGGCGCTGTTTGCTAATTGAATCAAACTATAAGCATGACTTTTACTGATTTCCCGTTCCTTGAGCCATTTGAGAAAGCCAGTACCCCGCCCATCGCCTCCTTTTTTTTCGCGATCGCGAACGGCGCGTAAAATTCTTCCTCGCCAAATATCGGTTTGTAAATCAAATTTATCACATACCTGCCAAGCTATATCCAATTGCTGGAGAAATTCGGTTTCTGGAATTCCTTCATCTTCTGGATCGGGTAGCTCAAAGGTTAAGTCTGCTGGCTGTTGTAAGGCTTCAACCAGTTCATTGATATTATCGGTTGACTCCACGGTAATTAACGTTTCTTCAGAAAAAGGGAGGGGCTTGGTTATTATCACATAATCCGGGAGCGTTATTAGCTATTAGTTATTAGTTATTAGTTCTTAGTATATGGGAATGGCCGCAACTGGCACATTTTTCTTGTAGGGGAGGCAAAAAGCGAGGACACTGCTCGGCTTCAGTGAATAGTGAGTAGTAAGTAGTGAGTAGAAAAAAATAGTACCAGGCTGCTCTGTCCTTGGTGGACTAGTAGAGCTAACTAACAACTAACCACTAACAACTAACAACTAACAACTAACAACTAACCACTATTTTTCCTTAAACGTCCAAACACCATCATCCCAATCAGTATCAGATGGGGGATTATCTAACCAATAGTGACAACGCTTCAGATGCATTGTCGCTGCTTTGTCATGTTCGTCGATCGCCAAGACTTGAGTAAATTGGTTTAAGGCTTCGGTAAATCGACGATTGATGTAGTATTCACGTCCTTTATGATAATATTCAATGGCCGTTAGTTTGTCGCCGCTAATTTTGTCCTTACGCGAACCCACGAGTTCGTATATTGACACTGGTTCGTTCCGTCCTTTGACACGAATGAAATCTAATTCTCTTGCCCATATTAGGTGTTTACAAGGTTTGTAAGTATTATCACTGAGAACAATGTCACACCCGTACTGTTTACTGACGCTTTCTAAACGAGAACCAAGGTTTACACCATCCCCAATTGCAGTAAATTCCATGCGTTTACTCGAACCAATGTTTCCACTAATAACACTGTCTGAGTTGATACCTATGCCAATTCTAATTTGTTGCTTGTTATTAGCGTGACGACGAGCATTAAACTCTCTTAAGCGATGACGCATTTCTAAGGATGTTTGTACAGCCATCCAAGCATGGTTTTGTAAAGGTAAGGGGGAACCATATACAGCCATGATGGCATCACCGATGTATTTATCCAAGGTACCTTTATGCTTGAAAACCGCTTCAACCATTGACTCAAAGTATTCATTGAGCATACCTACGACTTCTTCGGCTTGCAAATTTTCTGTTAATGTGGTATAACCCCGAATATCGGAAAATAAAATCGAAACTTCTTTGCGATCGCCACCGAGTTTTGCGTCGTCTAATTTGAGTAATTCTTCGGCTAATTCCTGAGTCATGTAGCGGTACATAGTACTTTTAAGGCGCTTTTCGTCACTGATATCATCCATGACTACCAAGGCACCGCGAACTTGTCGATTGTCACAAGCATCGGCGATGGTGTTAATCGATAAGTTGATACTATTTTCTAAAGATTGATGGGTTATGAGGGTTCTATCGGGATAATATTGCTCGCGTAATTTATCACCAGCATTTAAAGCATCTTGACACCATTTATTAAAATCGTTTTCTTTGATATTAATGATATCGTTAATTAATTTGCCTTCTAAACGTTCTTGTGGTTCTAATCCTAATAAACGGGAAGCGCTTTCATTGGCGGCAAGGATATAGCCTTTACTATCAGTAGAAATTACACCATTAGAAAGACTGCGAAGAATATCACGTTGCATTTTTTCTTGTTGCTTGATGGTAGCGAACAATTGAGCATTTTGTAGCGCGACACCTGCTTGAATGTTAAAAGCTTCCATAAACTCTTCATCATTATGATCGAAGCTAGCTTGGAAGCATTCAGGCGCTTCCGGCCAATTTTTGGGGTTATAAGGGGGACATTCCCTCTTATTCTTCTTATTTACCAGTTGAGTTACGCCAATTAATTCCTTGTCGCCATTAAATACTGGCATACATAACAGACTACAGGTACGATAAGCGTTACTCCTGTCTATTTGTTTGGCCGTATCAGAGTCGGGATGATCGTATAAATCAAAGGGGATATTTAATATGCGCCCGCTTTGAGCAACTTGTCCGACAAAACCTTTACCCATGGGAACTCGTAACTCTTTTGTCGAACCATCATCCTGGGTAATTTTCGTCCATAATTCTTGACGATCGCGATCGATTAACCATAGAGTAGAGCGATCGGCGTTCATCAGTTGTTTTGCTTCATCCATGACTCGCTTGAGTGTCTCTTCTAAATCGAGACTGCTTTGAGAAAGTGACTTAATTGCTTTCATCAAAGCCTCAGCAGCTCTTTGTTTCTGTGTCGCTATATAAAAAGAATGGGATGATTCTAAAATTAATTTAATTGAAGGTGCAAACTCTTGAAATAATTGCTCGTCAGCATCAGTAAAACCTTTAAGATCAATACGTTCGAGTAAAGAAGCTTGACTATGGCGATCTGATTTTAATTTGTTTAACAATTGAACTACCGCCACCAATTTGCCTTCTTCGTTGAGCAAAGGTAAAGCCAACATGGTGTAAGTACGGTAGTCTGTTCTTTTTTCGTGTTCTCGGGCAAAAGAAGAACGAATATCGTTATAAAAATCAAAGGGGATATTGACAACTTTTTTGTGAGTAGCAACTTCACCAGCAATACCTTTATTTGCTGGTATGCGAATTTCTAAAGAACGATTTCCTTCGGCTTCAGCAACAATTGTATAAAGTTCCTGTTTCTCCTCATCCAATAAAAAAATTGTTGTTCTATCTGCCCCTAATAATTCCCCAGTTTTGAGGGTAATAGATTGCAACATTTCTTGTAAAATTGCCTCAAACCCTTTAGAATCCAACATCGACAGAGTTTGGTTGACAATTTGTAACTTATGCTCTACATCTTTAACAACTTGTTTAAAAGTATCTTGAGTCAAAGGAGCAAGGAAAGTGGAAATAGTTCCTTCCTGTTGACTGCCAAGAGCATCTAATCTAGTAGAATTTTGAATTAAGTCGCTTTTCCCTGAACTTTTTCCACCAATAATTAAATCAGCGGTTTGATTGCGACTACGTTGGTACACTGACATAACTGCCTTTTGATATAAGATTTGTTTTATTATTTTATTCGTGTTCCCAGGATAAATCTGGCTGGGTTCTAAGTAAAACTTGCTTTTAGCAAAAATAAACTTCTTGCATAAATCGGTTTTATGAAAATGTTGAAACAGAAAATTTCCGTATAAAACCCCAAGACTACGTTTATATTATTCCCAAAATTTTTACAAAACTATCAGGTGTAATTTTAAAAATTGCCTCTGTAACGACTAAAAAATCAGTTTCCATAAATCATTTTTATAAATCAAAATCTTTAATACTAGCAAGCTTTCTCAAACATAATAGTTCATTAGAACTATATTACATTTTGTAAATTCAGTATGAGAATATTCATAAAGGTAATTTAACCGAAGAATAAGTGATTTATCGTACTAAAAAATCATTTACGTCTTATCACTTAGTATATTTTGCAACTTTTGATTAAAATTCATATTTCTTTAGTACAACATGTTTAAAGTTGATAATTCATGGAAATTAAGTATAAAAAAAAACTAAAAATGGTAGTAATAAATCATAGAAAATCAGCATTTTAAATCGAAATATGAAATGACTTTGTAAAAATATCGGCATTTTCCAGGATGTAATCAAAAGATTTATTGAGTTAAAAATTTAATTGTTTCAAATACTAATTATTCAGTACTTTTACTGAAAAAAACTTGATGTCTTTAAATCAACAACAAAAACCAAAAGCAATCAACTTGTTTACCGCAACCTGTATTGTGGTAGCGAACATGATTGGTACAGGTGTATTCACGAGCTTAGGTTTTCAAGTAGTGGATATAAAATCTGGTTTTACCCTGCTATTTCTATGGATGGTGGGTGGAATTTTCGCTTTATGCGGAGCTTTAAGTTATGGCGAATTAGGGGCAGCAATGCCTTATTCGGGTGGTGAATATTATTATTTATCCCGTATTTATCATCCAGTAGTGGGTTTTTTATCTGGATGGGTATCGGTGACGGTGGGTTTTGCAGCACCAATAGCGGCAGCGGCGATGGCATTGGGAGCATATTTCAAAAGTGTATTTCCGATAATGTCTTCCACAGTCATTGGTTTAGCTGTAGTTATCGGCGTTTCTTTAATTCATAGTAGAAATAAAGCATTTGGTAGTTACTTTCAGCAGATATTTACGATTTTAAAAGTGCTGCTAATTGTGATTTTAATTGTTTGCGGTTTATTTTTAGCGGAACCTCAACAGTTGGGATTTTTACCATCAGGGGGAGATATAAATTTAATTTTCAGTTCTCCCTTTGCAATTTCATTAGTTTACGTTACTTATTCATATTCAGGGTGGAATGCAGCGGTTTATTTAGCTAGTGAAGTAGAATCACCAGAAAAAAATCTACCTCGTTCTTTAGTTGGCGGAACATTGATTGTAATGGGGTTATATCTACTATTAAATTTTATATTTTTACATAGTACGCCAATTGATAATTTAGTGGGAGAATTAGAGGTTGGATATATAGCTGCTAATCATATTTTTGGTTCTTTCGGAGCTAAAATAATGGGTATAATGATTTCATTTGGACTAATAAGTTCAATTAGTTCAATGGTTTTAGCAGGACCTAGAGTTACTCAAGCAATTGGTGAAGATATTCCTTTATTTAAATTGCTAGCGAGAAAAAATAGCAGTGGTATTCCATATTTTGCAATTATTCTACAGCTATTTATAGTTACTGTTTTAATATTGACATCAAGTTTTGAAGCAGTAATTACCTATTTAGGATTTACTCTAACATTATCTTCATTTATTACAGTTTTAGGGGTTTTCATTTACCGTTTACAACATCCCGAAGTTCATCGACCTTATAAAACTTGGGGTTATCCTTTTACACCAATTATTTTCTTAGCAATTAGTTTGTGGATGTTGGTGTTTATCTTCATTGATAAACCTGTGGAGTCTTTAACAGGAATCGGGACGGTTTTAATTGGTTTTATTGTCTATTTATTTGCGGGAAAAAATAAGTTGAGTTGGACTTCTGCTGAAGAAAAGTTCGATTTTATTTCTGCATATAAAAACGAAGAAAAAGAAGCCAGGTTTTTTGATAAATAACTATCTTGAGTGCAATACAATGTGTGGAACCTCACACCTTGCCCTCTCCGATGCTTTGGAGAGGGGTGGCGGAGGCGGGGTAGTTGATTAATTTGGATTCGATTCAACTGAAGATAGCTATAAAAACCTGATTGATGAATCAGTTTGAAAAAATTACTCTAAAATCATGAACAACAATAAATTACTTTCGGCTTTTTTTAGTACTGCTGTTGGCACATTATTATTATTACAAGGTTGTAATTCTGGCGAAAATGTTGGAAAGAATAATACTATTTCTAATGAAAATCAACAGATACAAGATAGAATAACTAAACCTGTAGATCCATTAGCAAAGTTTGACAAAGAAAAATCTACGAAATTAACCGATACGGCGAAATTGCTTGCAGGAATGGAAGTTGATAGTCAAAGCCCTGTAGCTAAGGTACAGAAAAATCCTGGTTGGAATTCTCATCAGAATTATTATAAAAATGCTTGGTCAAAATTAGAAAATAAGCAGTTAGCAAAGGTAAGAAAATGGACTGATAAGGAATTAGAAAAAATAAATTCTAAATCTCCATCTCTTTTTTATCCCTTCAGCGGACCAGATTTTCTTTATGCTTATGCTTTATTTCCTAAAGCGAAGGAAATGGTTTTAATAGGTTTGGAACCAGTTGGTAAAGTTCCAGATTTGGCACAACTTTCTGCTAATCAAAGTGATACTGTATTACGTCAAGCAAGAAGTTCTTTATCAGAAATTTTACGATTTAGTTTCTTTCGTACCAAAGATATGAAAGTTGATTTGCGAAAACAAGGAGTATTACCAATACTATATGTGTTTATGGCACGTACAAAAAATCGTATTCTCGATTTACAATACATTGGGTTGGATAAAAATGCGAATGTGGGACAATTTGAAAAAGGAATGGTTCCAGGGGTAAAAATTGCTTTTGTTCCCGAAGGAGAATCAAAACCTCGTAATTTGTATTATTTTTCGACAGATTTATCGAATTCTGGTTTAAAAAACCATCCACAAATAACAAAATTTGTGAATAAATTAGATAATCCTGTTACTTATTTGAAAGCCGCTTCCTACTTAATGCATAACGTTAGTTTTTCAAATATTAGAGATATGATTTTGGCTAACAGCAGTTATCTATTACAAGATGATTCGGGAATGCCTTTAAATTCTTTTGATATTTCTAAATGGGATTTAAAGTTTTATGGTAATTATACTCGTCCCATTGGTTTATTTAGCAATCGTTATCAGTCAGATTTAAGACGGATTTATGCCAGTAATCAAGATATCAAACCTTTAGATTTTGGTATTGGTTATAAGTTTGGTGTGAATCAGTCAAATTTAATGTTAGCCAAAACTAAATAGTTACTTCTGCTAAATCTAAATCATATTAGGTGTAGAGACGCGATATATCCTATATGTAGAGACGCGATATATCGCGTCTCTACATTGGTTATTGGTTAAAAAAAATTAATCATCAATAATTAATAATCAATCATCCAGTATTTAAATGCCGGGTGTTTGCCACCGATTGCTTGATTTACAATTTTTTCACAGATTTTTAATCCATTTTGACTGTTAGTTAAAATCACGATTCCGGTTTTTAAATCTTTGGAAGCTACAATAAAACTTTTAAAGGTAACTAAATCTCCCCAATGCCAAAAAAAGTTTCCTTTATTAGTTCTTTCTAATCCCCAACCCAAACCCCAATCGAGAGAATAACTCAGTTTAATTTGTGGAGTTAACATCTGTTGTAAACTTGTTTCTGTCAACTTATTACTGTCAATTGTTCCCGGTTGCATCATGGCGATCGCAAATTGAGCGTATTCAGCAGCAGTAGTACGTAAACTTCCCGCCGATACCGCAGCTTTTGGTTTACTCATTGATTTGGGTTTACCTTGGCGATTGTGCCCGTAACTGGCAATTTCTGCATATTCAGGTTGCCAGATTAAACTACTGCGATTCATCCCCCAAGGTTTTAAAATTTGCTGTTGTAAATATGCTTCTAAAGGTTTTTCTGTAATTTTTTCAACTACATTTTGTAAATATAGAAAACCTTCCCCAGAATAACCAAATTTTGTTCCGGGATTATTTTGAAACCACACTGGTTTGCTACCACTCCAATTAGGAAAACCAGTAGTATGAGATAAAACTCGACGAGCAGTGACTAATTTGATTCTAGAATCAGCAATTAATGGTTTATCGGTATATTCGGTTAAAGGTTTATCTAAATCAATTTCTCCCCTTTCAACCATTTTTAATACTGCATAAGCAAATAATGGTTTAGTTAATGACGCAGCAGCAAATATTGTTTCGTCTGTAACGGGTTTTTTGAAATATTTGTGTTTAACTCCAAAGCTTTGATTCCAAAATAATTCACCATTGCGAATTATTGCTAAAGAAATTCCGGGGATTCCAGAATTTCGCATTAACTTTGGGATTTGGTTTTCCAAATTGCTAATTACTGTTTCTGCTGCCGAAAGGGAATCCGCGATTAAGTTAATTAAACTAATTGAAGAAAGACTTATAAAAGCGGTTGTACCTTGTTTTAATAATTGTCTGCGGGATATTTGAGGCATTGTAGATATTTTTTTATAGTGTTATGAAATTAGAATTTACATAAGAACAAAAAGTTTCCTATCAATAATGTAGAGACGTTGCATTACAATGTCTCCCACTCCTGCTCAATTTGTATCAGAAATTGAATGTAATTTTCTTTTATTCAATCCGCTGTATCAGTTATAAACTCAATTTTATAGTACTGCAGTACTTGCGTTCCCCAAATCTGAAAATATATCAAAATACAAATAAAATCTTCCCAGAATTAAGAAACCCGATTTTTCTCGAAACCGGGTTTCTTAAAACCTTGAATTGTTATACCAATGAAATAATTCTTGTGGTATGGGCATCTTGCCCGTCCAATTATATCCAATTACAATAGTTTTACTTCTTAGGTAAATTACGGGGAGGTATTTCCTTACCTTGGTAAAATTGCTTTTCTAATCTCCCTAAACCAAACCATGCTCCCGTACCTAGAAGAAATACTGCTGATACTAATGCCAGTAAAATTACTGATTTTTGTTGCAATAAAGTTGTTAAGGGTATCATTGCCCAAGTTATTGCTGATAGAAATGCGATCGCAATCCTCAATTTCTTAATTATCGCGAGTGCTTTGCTACAACTTCGGCAATGTTTGGTATGGGAATGATATCTATCTAATAATTCTTCTGTAGATAATCTTGGTGGTAAACTTTCTCCAGGAAATGGATTTGCATTATATTGATTTACCCATTTTCGCAATTCAGATACATAGGTGTCTGCTTTGGTGGGTAAATAAAAGGCTTTGTTAAAATTAGGACTTCCTCCAGATTCTTCTAAATAACGTTCTTGATAGTGGAGGAAAATTTGATCGTCTTCTAAAATGCGATTATTTCTGATGTGAGAATACCAGCGCGGGGTTAGTTTAATAAAAAAAGCAGGTAGTTTTGAGGAGAATTTGAAGGGGAAACGGGCAAATAAACGACATTCACCCTTACGGATGGGAGTAGCATAAACCACCGTCAAAGTTCTACCTAATTGCTTTGCGGTTAAATCGTGACATACAAATCCCGGTGCAATAAATGTTGTATATTGTTTTCCTAATGTACCTTTTCTTGGTCCTTCTTCCCAAATTCCATTAAAACCATTTTTTCCAGATTCAACTAATTGTAATTCCACGGGTGCAACGCTATCTCTATTGCTGACGGTAGCATGATGGGTAAAGGGAACATGGCTCGAATCGATAACGTTTTCTAATAAGGTTAAAGCATCGTAAGGTAAATCCCGGAAAGTATTTAACACAACCCATTCATTGGGTGTTTCTTCAATAGCTTCAATAATCGGAACTTCGATTTTTTCTGCATTTTCTGGATTCCCAGGGAAAACAAATAATAATCCTTGTTTAATTGTTGTAGGAAAAGAAATAGCACAAGCTCTTTGAGAAGTTTCCGCTTTTATTCCTTCCGGTTGTTGGGGAATTCGTTTACAATCACCATCACCGGCAAAAGCCCAACCATGATAAGGACATTCTAAAAGTCCATCTTCTGCAATTCTACCTTCGGATAACGGTACAAGACGATGGGGACATTTATCTTCAAATACTCGCCAAGAAGAGGTTTGTTTATCCCACCAAATTACTACGTCTTTATTCAGTAGAGTAAAACGGGTAAGTTTGGATTTATCTAAGTCATCAATATAATGAATGGGATACCAAGCTTCTAGTACATCGAATTGATTGGGATTTGTACCGCCAGCTGGTATTTTATCAATTTCAATGGAGTTTTTTGTCAGAGTTGTTGTCATTGTTGAGTTGGTTTGGTAATTTAGTTTGGTAATTTGGTTTGGTAATTGTTATTTTATTAAGATTTTATAATCAACTCTGAATGAAAAAAAAATTTTATCATCAATAATGAAATACCTCACCCCGCTCTACGAGCACTCCTCTCCAAAGCATGGTAGAGGGGAAGGGGGTGAGGTAGCTTAAAAATCAAAAGAAAAAAGCTTGACTAAATCTATGAATATTCGTCAAATACTCCGAAACCGATACAAAATTATCAAAAAAATAGGAAGTGGGGGATTTGGTGAAACCTATCTTGCTGAAGATTTGGGTATTCCTGTAGATTTAAAACCTAAGTGTGTTGTCAAACGTCTGAAAACTAAAAATCTCAAAAATGAAGAATTAAAGTGGGTAAAACAAGCTTTTCGTAAAGAAGCTGCAACTTTATACAATATAGGTAATATGCACCCACAAATTCCCAATTTAATAGAATATTTTCAGGAAAAAAATCAATTTTATTTAGTTCAAGAATTTATTGATGGGGTGGATTTAACGGAAACAATCCCTCTGGGACAAAAGATGTCTGAAGATGAAGTTATTCAGCTTTTACAAGAAATTTTAGAAGTATTAGAAGTCGTTCACCAACAAAATATTATTCACCGCGATATTAATCCCAAAAATATCATGCGTCGTCGGGTTGATGGGAAAATTGTTTTGATTGACTTCGGTGCGGTAAAGCAAGTAGTATGCGGAAATATTGTAGAACCCAATTTTACGGCAGTAGTTGGTACACCAGGATTTATTCCATTCGAGCAATGTAATGGTAAACCACAATTAGCTAGCGATATTTATGCTGTGGGAATGCTTGGTATACAAGCACTAACGGGAATAAGACCTGATAAATTAGATTTTAATCGAGATGGAGAAGTAATTTGGCTCGATAAGGTTAATATTTCTGATGATTTTGCTGAAGTATTAACAAAAATGGTGCATTCTCGGGTTAGTCAGCGTTACCAAAATGCAGCAGAAGCTTTACAAGCAATTAACTTGCGACAAAATTCAACCAGTCAACCCATTATCCAAACAATTCTCAAAAAAATATTTTCTATCAGTAAACCAACCGCTTCAAAAAGCCCTAGTTCCCAAATTAATCAACCAGTAAATCAAACACAAAATATATCGACCTTAAAAACAATTTCTTTACTCGAAGAACCCATACTACGGACATTTGAATTTACAACTGTAAGAGTTGATAAAAAAGGAAAATCAATCGGGAAGAAAACCTGCGAAGCAAAATATTTGATTGAAAAATTAGGTGATGGTATCACCTTAGAAATGGTAGAAATACCAGGAGGACAATTTATCATGGGTTCTCCAAATAGTGAACAGAAAAGAAGAAACAATGAAAGTCCTCAACATCAAGTTACAATACCCAGTTTCTTCATGAGTCGATATACAATTACCCAAGCACAATATAAAGCAATTACAGGGAAAAACCCCGCTAAATTCAAAGGTGAAAATCGACCTGTTGATTGTGTATCCTGGGATGATGCTGTGAAATTTTGTAAAAAACTAAGTCAAAAAACAGGACGTAATTACAGATTACCAACCGAAGCAGAATGGGAATATGCTTGTCGTGCTGGTACAACTACACCTTTTTATTTTGGAGAAAATATCACTACCGAATTAGCTAATTATGATGGAAATTACACTTATACTTCTACACCCACAGGAACTTTTAGAAAAGAAACAACAGAAGTAGGAACATTTCCTCCCAACGCTTTCGGTTTATATGATATGCATGGAAATGTATGGGAATGGTGCCAAGATAGTTGTCATTACAATTATCAAGGCTCCCCTAATGATGGTAGTGCTTGGTTGAATAATCTTAACCCTTCTCGCATACTCCGTGGCGGCTCTTGGTATGTTGTTCCAAGTAATTGTCGTAGTGCTTTCCGCTATCATGGTACCCGTATTCTTAGTGATATTGATATTGGTATTCGATTGGTGTTGTGTTTTTAATTTACATTCATTTATCCATCCCGTACCATCCACACCAAAATTCCTAATAATTTTTCCACTGGAGGAATCAAATATTCTGTCAAATCAATCGTGACAGTAGTTGCTTCTAATTTCAAAAAACTCCATAAATTTCCACTAGTAACACTTCCATAGATAGTTGATATAGATTTATCATTTTCTTGATTAAATTTCTGTGCTGCAATCATTTCAGCAATACATTGTCCCAAACCACCTTTGAGATTTTCTTTTTTTGCTTCTATAATTACCACTGCTGGAGCTTCAATAAATAATTGTTCGGGAGAACGACTAATCAGAAAATCACAAAATCCCGTTAACCCTAAATTTGCATCTACGTTGAATTCTTCTCCTGAAAAAAAACTGATTTCTTTCTTAAAAAACTTTCTAACTTCAAATAAAATCGGACTAATAATTAATTCAGAACGAGCTTTTTCCGAACCCATTGCAATTGCTAAAGGAATACTTTCTTCTAAAAATTCCGCTAAATAAGGACTTAGTGATATTGGTTCAATTTCTGGAAGAAAACTTTTACCTTCTACTAAAGTTAAATTAAAATTTTGTTTTACTTTTGGAATACTAAAATCTCTATAAGACATAAATTTTATCTACTATTAAGACTTAATAACTGATAACTGAAATGACGCAAACAGTACCCAAACTATTAACTTTTAGAGAATTCATTAATTGGTATCCTAATACAGGAATACCTTACGAACTACGTGATGGGGTGATTATCGAAATGCCACCACCAACTGGCGATCGCGAAAAAGTTGTAGGATTTATACAGCACATTTCATCTATATG
>DESS01000224.1:0-4954 GCA_002361335.1 Richelia sp. UBA3308 | reverse complement strand
GCGGGTGGGGTGTACTTCATTTACTTGCAATACGCTGTAGCACGTAAACTAACTGTGGAGTTTGACCGACTTAATCTACCATTAACTATACCTAAAACTGCATTTGTTAAACCCGAATTTGCAAATTCTGCTTACTCACCGGATGTTTTGTTATTAAATCTTGACAATTTGAACAACGAACCACTTTGGAAGAAAGAATCAACAGTGTCTCAACCTGGATCAATTGCTTTAGTAGTTGAAGTCGTAAGTACTAATTGGAGGGACGATTATTATAAGAAGTTAGCTGACTATGAGCAAATGGGCATTTTAGAATACTGGATTGCTGATTATGCAGCTTTGGGAGGTAAAAAATTTATTGGTGACCCAAAACAACCTACCATTTTTATATGCCAACTTGTTAATGGTGAATATAGGTTTAATCAGTTTCAAGGTAAAACTCAGATTGTTTCCCCAACATTTCCTGAATTGAACCTAACCGCTAAACAGATTTTTGATGCAGCAATTTAATGTTAGTTGTTAGTTGTTAGTTGTTAGTTGTTAGTTGTTACTCGTTACTCGTTACTCATTACTCGTTACTCGTTACTCGTTACTCATTACTCGTTACTCGTTACTCATTACTCGTTACTTCTTTTTACGCCTTCCTTTCTCTTTCCCCTTGCCTTGACGATGAGTTGCGGCTTTCGCTAACAAAGATTCAGCAAAAGCTACAGCATCGTTGGCTGATTTCCCACCAGCTAACTGGGCTATTTCATTTCGTCGTTTATCTAAATTATCTAAAGCCGTAATCCTAACTACAGTACGTTCTTTACCATGTCCGTTGTTTTCTTTTTCACCTTTGATTTGATTAATTACTTGCTTTTGAACGTGAAAATGCCTATCTGCCATTGCTGCTACTAAGGGTTGGTGAGTAACACACAATACCTGCATTCCCAAACTTAATTGATGTAACTTCTCTGCGATCGCTTGGGCTACTCTTCCGGAAACACCGACATCGATTTCGTCAAATACCATTGTTTCAGCATTGTCTGTAGCTGAAAAACAAGCTTTCAATGCCAATAAAAACCGGCTCATTTCACCACCAGAAGCAGTTTCACAAAGCGGTTGCAAGGGTTCCCCCGGATTTGGACTAAATAAAAACCCAATCTTATCGCTGCCGTTTGCTGTTGGGGAAATTGGTGTTAACTGAACCTTAAATTGGACTTTATCCATTGCTAGGGGTTTGAGTTCCCTAACAATTTCGGCTTCTAATAAAGCTGCTGTAGCGCTACGCAATTTAGTTAATTGTTTACAATCACTAAGTAACTCTTCTAAACGTTGTTGTTCTAATTTCTCTAAATTTTCAATGGATTGCTCGCCGTCCTTAAGTTCCTTTAACTGCGCTTGAATGCCGTTATAATGTTCGATAGCTTCACTAAGTGACGGTCCATATTTACGACAAATTTGCTTTAATTCTCGAATTCTTTCTTCCACTTCATCCAATCTTTGAGGATCGGCTTCCAAACCGGCTCCATAAGCATTAATTTGTCGCGCGACTTCAGTTACTGCTGTTTGAGCGTCTCTAATTAATTCCAATAGCGGTTGCAGTTCCTGGGTGTCGAACTCTACCATATCCATTAATATAGCTTCACTATCACCCAGCAAATCACAAGCTGTAAAACCTTCGCCGTCACTTTGATACAAAGCTTGGTAAACTTTGTAACTCATCTGTTGCAATTCAACCACATGATTAAGACGTTCTTGCTCTTGCAAAAGCTTTTCCAATTCATTCGCTTCGCTAAGGTTAGCATCTCCTAATTCTTTAGCTTGATAAGTTAACAAATCCAGCTTTTGTAAACGCTCCCGTTCCGAAGTGCGTCGGCGCTCCAATAATAAATGCGCTTCTTGGTAACTACTAAAAGCACTAGCAACAAGCGATCGCTGTTTTATTAAAGCATCAGGGCCATAGGAATCCAACCAATTGCGAACCTGTGCCGATTGTCCTACCTGTACGGTTTGTCCTTGGGCAGTGATTTCCACAAGACGGGAGCGCAAACCATTCATTAATTGACGATTTACCAAAACACCATTTACCCGCGACCTACTGCGGATATTACTAGTATTAACGGTGATTTCACGACTAATAACTACTGAACTTTCATCAAGTAAATCAATTTCCTGTTCGCTTAACCAAGCAGCTAAAATAGAATTAGAAGTAAAATTACCTTCTATTATTGCTCGTTTGCTTCCAGTACGAATTACACGACTAGAGACTTTTCCACCCAAAACCGCATCAATCGCATCAAGAATAATTGATTTACCAGCACCAGTTTCACCAGTAAGTACATTTAACCCAGCACCGAATTCTAATTCTAATTTGTCAATTAAAGCAAAGTTTTCTATATAAAGGGAGAGCAACATTGAAATCTATTCTCCGTTAAGGCAGAGGCGCGATCGCTGTGCGGAAGTCAAAAGTATTGTAATATAAACGGTTAAAAATTTTTATCTGGGTGCGCCCTTTACGCCATCGCTGATTTTTGTAATTAAACGCAAATAAACTTAATAGCTCACTTTTTTAACTTCCGAACAAGTGTACCAAATTAGTTTAAAAGTTAAAAGCTTACCATGTCAAAGGTCAAAAGTAATAAATCCTTACTCCTAACTCTTTGAATCAAAAATCCAAAATCCCATGACCTTTAACCTAATAGGTTACACTTATGAAAGCCACTGTTACAATACTTAACGTTTTCATTGTCGTGGGATAATTCCATGAATATCAAAACAGCTCCTCCTAATTCCACACCACAAGAGACAAAATTAGTGCTTAGAGATAAAGTAGATTCTACTATTGTCGAATTACCAGCAACGGAAGCAAATCCAAAGAATCGGTTGGTAGCGACAGCGAAGGAACCTTTAGGATTGCGTTACAATGCTGAGGAAATAGCAGCGCATTACAAAAAAAGACCTTTACAGGTTTGGAGACGTATATTCAGGGTTTTAGCTCCCGCTTTCAGCTTCGCTTTAGGTGTGTGGTTGGATAGTAAACTTGGTAAAAAAGTAAAAAATGACCTTCGTCGTGCGGTTCAATTACGAGAATTGCTGACAAATTTGGGACCAGCATATATTAAAATCGGACAGGCACTGTCTACAAGACCGGATTTAGTTCCGCCGGTGTATTTAGAAGAGTTAACTCGACTGCAAGATCAATTACCACCTTTTCCGAACGAAATTGCTTATCAATTTATCGAAGAAGAAATTGGTGCGCCTCCGGAAGATATTTATAGTGAACTCACACCCGATCCAATTGCCGCAGCATCCCTAGGGCAGGTTTATAGAGGTAAATTAAAAAGTACGGGTGAAGAAGTTGCTGTCAAAGTTCAACGCCCCGACTTGCGCGATCGCATTACGATTGATTTGTATATCCTACGACGATTAGCAGCTTGGGCACAAAACACCATCAAGCAAGTACGCAGCGATTTAGTCGGAATTCTTGACGAATTAGGCGAGCGTATCTTTGAGGAGATGGATTACATTAACGAAGGCGAAAATGCCGAGCGTTTTTTCCAACTCTACGGTCATATTAAAGATGTATACGTACCAAAAATCTACTGGGAATATACAAATCGTCGGGTGTTGACGATGGAATGGATTAACGGGTTGAAATTAACTCAAGTAAAAGAAATTGCTGCTTTGGGTATAGATGCTCGTTATTTAGTGGAGGTGGGGGTTCAATGTTCCCTACGTCAATTATTAGAACATGGATTTTTCCACGCCGATCCACACCCCGGTAATTTATTAGCTACCTACGACGGAAAATTAGCTTATCTCGACTTTGGGATGATGAGCGAAATTCAGCCACCGCAACGCTACGGTTTAATTGAAGCGATCGTTCACGTTGTTAACCGGGATTTTGATGCTTTGGCTCATGACTACGTTAAATTAGATTTTCTCACACCGGATGTGGATTTAACGCCGATTATTCCAGCATTCGCTAATGTTTTTGCCGATGCTCAAGGTGCTTCTGTTGCGGATTTAAATATTAAAACCATAACGGATGATTTATCAAATTTGATGTACGAATATCCCTTCCGCGTACCTCCTTATTACGCTTTGATTATTCGTTCTTTGGTAACATTAGAAGGTGTGGCAATATATATTGACCCTAACTTTAAAGTTCTCAGCGAAGCATATCCTTACGTTTCCAAAAGATTATTAACAGATCCATCAGAAGAATTACGAACTTCATTACGGGATTTATTATTTAAAGATGGTCGTTTCCGTTGGAATAGGTTAGAAAACTTGTTAAAAAATGCTCGTAATTCTCAAGATTATGATTCTAATGATGCATTGAATCAAGGATTAGAATTCCTAGCATCCGAACGTGGTGCTTTTATTCGTACTAAATTGGTGGATGAACTATTTAAAGGAATTGATGCATTCGGTAGAAATATAATGCACAACTTTACTCATTTATTACGAGAAAGAGTTGGCGTGACTGCAATTACCGAAACTCCAAGTGTATCGAGCGAAGAACAACAAACTTTAGAACATATCAAAAATATCATCAAAATTCTTCAAGAAGGTGGTAATTTCGATCCATTACAAGCAATTGAACAAATTAGTCAACTTATAGTTAATCCCAACGTACAACGTTTAGGAGAACAAATTACTTCTCAAATCGCACAAAAAGTTTTAGTAAGAGTGTTAAGAGAATTGTTGGTAACCGAAGATGTTGAAATTACTAACCAATTACCGCAAGGGAGTTAAAAAGTTAAAAGTTAGAAGTTGAGAATTGAAAAGCCTGGTTTCTTGAGGAAGCTGGGTTTTTTTTATTTTTTTCTATGCTGGGTAACCACTTGTAGGGTGCTGTGACGGTTACGATAAATTTTCAAATTTAACGAAAAAATTGGTATTACCGTCACGCACCAACCAATAAATAGAAAATTGTGCCCCTAAATTACTTGCTTATGCTTCCAGG
>DESS01000374.1 GCA_002361335.1 Richelia sp. UBA3308 | reverse complement strand
TGTCCTGGTTTTATGTAGCAGTCTCGAAGCTCTCACAGACAATTTATTTTTACTTAAGGAGTAAATCTATGGACTTATCTCGTATCCCAGCTCAGCCAAAACCCGGTTTGATAAACGTTTTGATTGAAATTACCGGTGGAAGTAAAAATAAATACGAATTTGACAAGGATTTACAAGCTTTTGCCTTAGATCGAGTGCTTTATTCATCGGTACAATATCCTTACGACTACGGTTTTGTACCTAATACTTTGGCTGATGATGGCGACCCCCTTGATGGTATGGTAATAATGGACGAGCCAACCTTCCCCGGTTGTGTAATCACAGCACGACCCATCGGCATGTTAGAAATGATTGACGGTGGCGATCGCGATGAAAAAATTCTTTGCGTTCCTGCGAAAGATCCACGTTATGTTAACGTTAAGTCTCTTGAGGACTTACCTCACCATCGACTTGATGAAATCGCAGAATTTTTCCGTAGTTATAAAAACCTAGAGAAAAAAGTCACTGAGATTCTTGGCTGGCAGGATGTTGACAAAGTTGCGCCTCTAGTAGAACAATGCATTAAAGCAGGTAGCTAGAAAATATTTAAGATTTTCCTACCAGTAAAAAATTCAAGCAAAAACAACAGCTTTAGCTTTTAAATTTGTTGTTTAAAAGTGGTTCTCAGATGCAGCCCACTCTTCTTTTAGCAAAAATTCACAATTGTACTCTCACCGAAGCTAATATTCATTACATGGGTAGTATTAGCATAGACCAAATGCTTTTGGAAAAAGCTGGGATCTTAGCTTATGAGCAGGTACAAGTAGTCAGCGTCACCAATAGTCAGTGGCTTGTAACTTATACAATACCTGCTGAAGCTAATTCCGGAGCAATTGAGCTAAATGGGGCAGCAGCACGTCTAGGCACTAAAGGAACTTGATTATAATGTCTTACGGGCAGTTTACTCCGGAAGAAATCAAAAGTTTCTCTCCGACAGTTATCATCGTAGACGACAAAAACAAATTGTTAGAAGTACGACACTACGATGACCTGCTCGGTAAGACAATTATGTAACAAAAATGTCAAACATAGAGCCTTCGCGCGATCGTAAATACACAATAGAATCCCAAGAAGATTGTCCCCAAAAGCAAGCTGACAAATTTTTAGTTAAGTTTTGGGGCGTGCGGGGCTTAATTCCCACTCCAGGGGAAGATACTAATCTCTATGGAGGTAATACTGCTTGTGTAGAAATGCAAGTTGGCGGAAAAAATTTGATTTTTGATGGCGGTACAGGCTTGCGAGTGTTAGGAAAAAACTGGCTGCAACAACAGCAAAAACTTGTAGCCCATTTATTTTTTACCAATGCTCAAACAAACCGCATTCAGGGCTTTCCATTCTTTGCTCCTGCATTTGTACCTGAAAATTGCTTCCATATTTACGGTACAGCGGCTTCTAATGGTGCATCAATTAAGCAATCGCTTTGCGATCAAATGTTGTTACCACATTTTCCTTACCCCTTACAAGTCATGCAGTCACAACTGCAATTTTATAATTTGACCCCGGATAATGTGATAGACATTGATAATGTAATAGTAGAAATGGCATTAATTAATAAGATTCAGAAATCTATTGGCTATAGAATTACATGGGAAGAATATAGCGTTGCTTACGTTAGCGATTTACAGACCGAAATAGATGATTCTGACCGAGAGGGCGTGATGAGGTTAACTCAAGAAGCAGATTTGCTCATTGTTAATCCCAGCTACATTGCCTCTAATTTTCGTGACTCTCAAACACCAATTGATTGCTACTGGGAAATTGCTGTAGACTTAGCTCGTACAATGGATGCTAAACAAGTTATATTTTCCAATCATCATCCCAATGATAATGATGATTTTTTAGATAGAGTTCAAATAGGGCTTAAATCCAATTTTGACAAAGCATTTTTAGCTCATGAAAATATGGTTATATCTGTAAATTAAAGCATGATAATTGATAATTAATAATTGAAAATTCATAATTAACTTCTACGTTTCCTACTGTAGATAATCCAATAACTTATTGACAAAGAAAGAACCGCAATACCTAAACCTACGACTTGTAACCCGTCCGTTTTATTTAAATCTAAAATAATAATTTTTCTGGCTACAGCAATTAAAGAAGTAACGATTACTAATTCAGCCTGAACAACGTGTTTTTTCAGATAAGCAGTAATATTTTCTAGAATCTCTAAAGCAATTAAAATGTTTAAGAAGAGTCCAAAGGTTGTAAACAGGTTCTTATGAAAACTCTCCTGATTAAAATCGAAAATTAATAGTTTATTTATGACAAATACTATTAAATTTATAATTGCGATTAATATTATTACTATCATCGTAATCGATAGCATCTTAGAAACTAATTCTTCAACATTTTCAATCAAATGTAAAAAATTTTCATTTCTACTATATTTACGAATTTTTCTAAATAGATTCCTCATGCTTTATACCTTGTAATCACAAAGGTTAACATCAGTCAATGCTATCGAGTAATATGAAAAGTAAATAAATAAGAGTAAAAATAAGTAACAAAGGCAAATCATCTGTTTAAAGAAATCCTTACGTTATAACTATAAACAATCATTGGTACATTAATCAAAAAGATTAAAAAGTTAGGGATTGCAGAAATTTTACCCCACAAACAAATTCAAGCACTTACAGATTTGAGATTTTGCATTATCCCCATTGATAAATAACCATGAAATGTATAAAAAAAACAATAATCTCTGTATACAAAATTGATTCAGTTATCTTTTGATATTTTTGCAATCAACTAACGATTTATTTTATTTATAGTTTTATAAGATAAAATAATTGATTATTATTTGAGAACAATATTATTGAAAGCAGTTAAAATCGCTTTAAATACTGAGATTAAAGTAAAATTAAAAACATGTAGACAGTTATTTAAAGCCTTTGCAGGTTGTGGATTTTTCTCGAATTCACCGAAGCTTTGTTGGAGACGGTGCATATTATCTTTCTACCTTCTTTAAGTCATGACACCTATATAATCAACTCCAGCTTCTAACTCTATCCTTAGCGATCGAGATAAAGGCAAAACGTTTTGCTAGCTTAAATATTGTGCAGTCACACATTACTAATTCTTAAAATATTTAACCATGCATAATTATGTAACCCAACTAAAATAAATTCACAAACATAGATGTCACAAAAAATACAAAAATATACACGAAAATACGTTAAGTTAAATTTGCCACAAATCTAACCATTGGCTTCTATAAAATGCGGCTAGAACAGTTGCAAGCCTTCTTGGCAATTGTCGAGAGTGGCAGCTTTCAGAAAGCAGCGCAAAAATGTAGTGTTACCCAATCTACAATCAGTCGCCAAATACAGGCACTGGAGGCGGATTTGGGGTTTGAATTGTTTCATCGAACCAGTCAGTCAAAATTGACTCTGGCGGGTGAGATTTTATTGCCTCGTGCCCGTAAAATTTTTTTAGAGTGGCAAACCGCGAAGCAGGAAATAACCGATTTAATTGCAGGTAAACAACCAGAACTTTGTATTGCCTCTATTCCGTCTGTATGTGCTTATTATTTTCCACCTCTGTTGCAATTATTTTGCAAGCAATACCCCGATGTACAATTACGAGTAACATCATTAGGTAGCGATAGGGCATTAAAGGTTCTCAAAGATGGACTAGTAGATTTAGCAATTGTAATGAACAATCGTTTTTTTACTATGAGTAAAGAAATGATTGTCGAAACACTTTATGAAGATAAAATAGAAGTTTTAGCATCAGCCAATCATCCATTAGCTGAATATGAATGTATTCCTTGGTTAGAATTAATTCGCTATCCCCAAGTAATTTTTAAAGAAGGTTATGGAATGCAGCGTTTGGTACAAAATCAATTTGATCAAACCGACGTATTATTGAAAGCAGCCTTAGAAGTAAATACTTTAGATGCATTCCGGGGAATAGTACGTCAAGGAGAATTAATCGCTTTATTACCAGCTTCGGCATTAGTTGAAGCACGTATTGACCCCAGTCTTGCGGTTCGTCCTTTTTGTTTAAGCAATAACGGTTCTTCTGTCAACAGTGGATTCTTAACTCGTGAAGTAGCAATGGTCACAATTCAAGACCGCTTGCAAATTCCTCCCATACAATATTTCTGGCATTTAGTCTGCGAACACATACCAAAACAGGTTAAAGGATTTTAGATTTTGAATTTTGGATTAAGAGTTAAAAGTTATTAAAAGTTAGGAGGAACGGAGGAACGGAGTTAATAATTTAAATTTCTACCCATCACCCTATTCCCCCATCCCTCTATTCTCCCCAAGGTGTTAATTCAAAAAATTATGAGCAATTTATTTAAAGATTTACTTAAAAAAATAGGTAGTGGCGAACATACAAAAAAAAATTTAAATCGTACCGAAGCAAAATTAGCCACCAAAATAATGTTGCTAGGGGAAGCAACACCAGCACAAATTGGTGCTTTTTTAATTGCACACCGCATCAAACGCCCTACTAGCGAAGAGTTAGCAGGAATGTTGGATGCTTACAACGAACTTGGACCAAAATTACAAAAAATCGAGGGTAATCCACCAGTTATAGTTTTTGGTATGCCTTATGATGGCAGAACCCGCACTGTGCCTATTAGTCCGATAACGGCTTTATTATTAGCTTATTGTGGGCAAAATGTAATCATGCATGGTGGCGATCGCCTTCCCACAAAGTATGGACTTTCTTTGGCAGAAATTTGGCAAGGGTTGGGTGTTGACTGGACAAAGTTAGAATTATCTAAAACCCAGAAAGTATTTGAAAAAACAGCAATCGGTTTTGTTTATACACCACTGCATTTTCCCCTAACAAAAAGTATTTGGGAATACCGCGACCAAATTGGTAAACGTCCGCCTTTTGCCACAATGGAATTAATTTGGTGTCCTTACTTAGGTGATGCTCACATTGTTACTGGGTTTGTTCATCCCCCAACTGAGGAAAGATTTCAAGCAACTTTAGCTCAAATGGGAGTGACTCAGTTTACAACAGTTAAAGGTTTAGAGGGTAGTTGCGATTTACCACGCGATCGCACTGCGATTATCGGTTTAGGAAATGGTACGAATTCTATAGAAAGATTACTTTTAGTTCCTCGCGAATATGGTTTTACTACCAAAAATATATCTTTAAAAAGTACTGAAGAATTAGTATCTGACATGTATTTACTGTTGGAAGGTAAATCATCACAATTAATTGAAACAGCGTTATGGAATGGCGGTTTTTATTTATGGCGTTGTGGAATTTGTGCGGATATGTCGTCAGGTTTAGCTAAGGCAAAAAAATTGTTTAGCTCTGGTGCCGTGTTAGAGAAGCTTAGAGAATTGCAGCAAGCCGTTAATTCTATATCATGACTAATTTTGAACAAAAATATTAATTAGATTCCTTTGCTTTAAACTTGATATTTAACGCTTATTAAAACCATTGCGCTGCCACAACAGTTTTTTTAAACTTGATA
>DESS01000019.1 GCA_002361335.1 Richelia sp. UBA3308 | reverse complement strand
AGCAACGCGATTTTGTGAAAACGAGTGCGTTACGCCCCTGCACCAACAGCAAACAAATCTACTTCTTCAGTTTTAGCTTCAGGAATATTTTCTAACATTTCTGCCAAGGAAATATGATGATTGGCTTTATTTATAAACTTGTTATTTACCAAGTCAGAAAAAGTAGTCACATCAGTGAACCAATTCTCAATCACTTGATTAATCAAACCAAGCTTTTCTTCTTTACTATTATTCGCTATTTCATAGCCAAAACTACCACTAAAAATTACAAGAGGTATTCTTTTGTTTTCTTGCTTTAAAGCCGCTTCACTAATATTCAAAGACAAAGGACCACCCTGTAACTTGTAAACTAGATTAAGTGATGCTCGCATTGGAGCTTCACCAATATCATGCCAAGCAGCAGGTGACAACAACTTTTGCGTCATAAACTCCCGCCCTGCACCTTCTTTTTCAAAAGCCACAAATCCTCTGGGATTAATACCCACGGCTTGAAAATCTATATTCGGTAATTTTTTAGCAAACTTTCGCGCAATCTCTGGAATTAATACAGAATCTGCACTTTTTCCCCCAATGACTTCAGCAAACATCAAACTATTGCCTTGAACAATGATATTCACATTGTTCTTAAATGCTATCCGCACCACATTGTTGTTAAAGATTGGCTTACCAGAAAATTCCCAATCTTCTGGAATAATGCCACTATATTTCAGAAAATCTGGATTGAGTATAGAAGGCTTGAGATTTTTTGCCGCGATCGCAATTACTAGTTCTTGAACTGTTAATGCTTGATTCATGGTATTCACTCCTATTTGGACAGTAGATATTAACGAATACAACCCCATGTCGGTGAGGTATTTTTGGCTACTTTTTCGCCTTTACGCTCCGTACAATTCAGCTATTGTCAGTTGCTTAACAAAATTAACAACAACCCCCAAGCTGAAGTTCGTGATTATACTCAGGATTTAAAATCTACAAATTCCACTAACCGTTACAAAACTTAATATTTAAATTAAAGAGAGGGCTGTGATGGATATATCTTGGCAAAAACTATTAGTAAAAATATCCTTTTGGTTAGCAGCCGAAATTTTTCTTAACTTGCTTGGAATTGATGATTTGGCTGACTATAGCGAGTTTATTTTTGAACATAAAAATTTTATTATTAAGAGAGGATATTCTTCACCTCTTAACAAGATTCTTTAACTGACTTCTAAGTCGGGCATGGGGCCGAAAGGGCATTGGGTTAGCAGAGCGTTTCCAATGGGACATATGCCACCTTACGCTCTGCCCTACTGGCAATCACCTGGGACAATAGTTTTTCCTATACCAATTATCAACTTGCGTTTCATTAGCCGCATCGGCGACAAAAAATATTTCTCCTTTATCATTTCGTACCCAACCAGTTGCTTCTACAATTTTCCTTGGTGTAGAGTTTTGAGGTTTTGTAGAAACATTTGTACCAGCAGGTTTATTAACTTCCGGTTTGATACTCACCAAATCAACCTGTACTGCATCTGGACTCAAAGCGTCAGTAGGTAGAGTCGGCAAGCCACCGCGTCCGATAATTTCAAATCGACTTTGGGCTATAGAACTACCAGCAGCGCAAGCTTCGGCAACTTCGGTTTCCACTGGGATTGATGGTAGGTTGACTAAGCCACTGTTAAGGTCAATATTAGGGGTGATAATTTCGACAATACCACTTGAGTCTTCTATATTATCAGCACCAGTTGCAGTAATATCGCTTTTAGGAGTTAGTTGTGGTCGAAATTGGGTACCAAAGATACCTTGATTTCAAGATGTAATTCTAAAAAATCTTTCATAAAACTTTCACGTTTGATTTAAGTACTGACATCAAACTTAAGTTGTATGAACTTCAAACAACTTAAGGAGAAAACGATGAGTCAAGGTTTAAAAGTTACCAAACCAAGACAAAATTCTGCTTTCAAGCATCTGATGTCAATTCACTGGTGGATGTTTAAATGCTACATCGTGCTTTTTATTGGTGGAGCTTTTATGGCCCGTTTACCCAGAGATTTTTTCATACGCAACCCTCTCTACGACTTTCATAAAACTGTGGGAGTGTTAACGATGGCTTTATTAACGTGGAGAATTTTTACTCTGCTACAGGTATGGTGGAAGAAGTATACTAAGCGTCTACCAAAGTATAGTCGTGAATGGATGCAGAAGTTTGCTCTTCATACTGCTCTTTATCTATTTATGTGGGCTGTCCCTATCAGCGGTTTCTTTTTCTCCAATTCTTTTAGAAGTAACAATGTGCGCTTTTTGGGGATAACTTTACCCGATTTATTTCCTCAAAATAGTGCTTTGGTTGATTTAGGTAGAAGTATTCATTTTTGGCTGGCTTATACTTTCGGAGCTTTTATTATTTTACATGCGGTTGACCAGCGAAAAGTAGTGCGGGGTTTCTTTAAAAAGATTAAAAAAAATAAATTCAATTTTAGATTTTAGATTTTAGATTTTGGATTGTCCTCATTCCCATAGCAATGACAATTTCTCTTTACCTAAGTTCTATAATCAAAAAAAACCATGAGTTTTAGATTTTATCCTTCTGAAGTAAAAAACCTAGATTCAAGTTTAAGCTTGATGCATTACGTAGTTCATCTTCAGCAGCATATGACCGCTGATTATCAGCAAGAATTTAATTATCAATCTCAAGCACGTTTAGAGTTGTTACTTTCTCGTCAATCATTTTCATAATTAAAAAATGATGAAACCTAATATTTTTTCTATTCACAAAAATAGGGAATTTAACCAAAATAAATCAAGGTCTTTTAAACAAAGATTTTTCTGTAGTGTTCGCTTTCGCATTCTAGCTTGGTATTTTCTGCTTACCACATCTACTGTATTGGTTTCAGTTGGGGTAACTCGTCAAATTTTCTGTGATGTTTTACAAAATCGAACTCAAGATGCTTTAACAGCAGAGGTTGGTAAATTTAACCGCTTGCTTGAACAAAAGTTGGTTAATGATAATCCGTCTACAAATCAATTAGAATCTGTTATTGAAAGGGTTTTAGCACTCCACGTTTCTGCTAGAAATGAGTATATCTTGGTTGTAATAAAAGGAGAGATTTTTAAATCAAATCAATTACTGCTACCAAAAGAAATTACTCAAAATTCTCAATTAATTACAGAATGGGAAAAAGTTTCCGATTTAACACGTAACGAATTAATTCTCCCCTCAGGACCTATTTACTATGTAGCCAAACCTATTAAAATAAATCTAAGCAGGGGAGTTGTAGTTGCTATTCAAGATGCGAGAGCAGATTATCAAACTGGAACCCAGACGATTATCCTAGTAATTAAGGTAGCAACTATAGTTTTAACCTTGTTTTTTATCATCGCTTGGATAACCGCAGGAAGGGTTTTATTTCCTCTACGTCAGGTTACCGAAACAGCACGTGAAATTACGCAAACCGATATGTCAAAGCGAATTTCTGCTGTTGGAAACGATGAAATTGCTGAATTGAGCGCTACTTTCAATGCTATGCTTGATCGTCTCCAGTTAGCTTTTGAAACCCAACAAGAGTTTCTCAAAGATGCTGGACACGAATTAAGAACCCCAATTACCATTATTCAAGGTCATTTAGAAGTACTCAAATATCGACCAGAAAAACAAAACGAAACGATTGAATTAGTCACCGATGAACTAAGTCGGATGAACCGTTTAGTTAACGATTTACTTCTAATTGCCAAAGCCGAACAACCCAATTTCTTAAGAATTAAACCCGAAGAACTTGACTGGTTTACCGAAGAACTATATTTTAAAGCACAAGCCATGGCAAAACGGGATTGGCGACTAGAATCAAAGGGTTTGAGTCCGGTTGCAATTGATAAAGGACGTTTAACCCAAGCAGTAATGAATCTCGTTCAAAATGCCATTAAATATACACAAGAAGGCGATACAATTACCCTTGGTTCGGCAGTTCGAGATGACTATGCTTATCTATGGGTACGCGATACTGGAGTTGGAATTGCTCCTGAAAATCAAGAACGGATTTTTGAACGCTTTGCTCGTGCTAGCCATAGCGATCGCTATTCTCCCGGAGAAGGAGCAGGTTTAGGATTATCGATTGTCGAAGCCATTGCTTGTGCCCATAATGGCTGGGTTGAACTGGATTCAGTCCTTGGAAGTGGCTCAACTTTCACAATCGTATTTCCTATCTCTGAGGATACAGCGAATGAACCGAATTCTCATCGCCGAAGACAATCCCCACATAGCCGAGTTTATCGAAGCCGGATTACAAGCTCACGGATACACAATTCTTGTCGTTAAGAATGGTCGAGAAGTTGTAGATATCGCTAGCACTAAGGATTTTGAGCTTTTAATTCTAGATTTAGGACTTCCCGGAATGGACGGGATGGAAGTACTTAGACAACTACGGGGACGTGGAGAGACATTACCAATAATTGTGCTGACAGCACGAGACGGTTTAAATGATACGGTATTGGGACTTGAGAGTGGGGCTGATGATTATATCACAAAACCTTTTCGTTTTGAAGAACTGCTAGCAAGAATTCGCGTTCAGTTGCGTAAAGTTCATCAACCGAAGGGTAAAGACGAAACTAAATTGCAAATTGGTAATTTAACTTTAAATTTGCTGACACGACAAGTTTGGTTGGGAGAAACAGAAATAGAAATGTCAGCCAGAGAATTTACTTTAACAGAAATATTAGCGCGTCATCCGATGCAGGTAATGAGTAGAGAGCAATTACTAAACCGGATTTGGGGTTATGATTACGATCCCGGTTCTAATGTTGTTGATGTTTATATTGGTCATTTACGAAGAAAACTGGGGAATAATTTGATTGAGACAGTTAGAGGTGTGGGGTATCGTTTGCGAACTTAGTGAGCGCCCTTATGCCTTACTGGTTCAATACTGCTGGTCCTTGTAAAGCAGATATTCATTATATGTTACCTCCGACAGTCCGCTTGCCAAATTTAGAACGGCTGATTGCTCAGCAAAACTACTTCCGCGACGTGGTTCGTTGGAAAGTCTTGGGATGGTTAAACGGATACCTCGTTTGCGGAGATAATTACGGATTCTACGACCCGTGTAACCTTTCAACTTTTTTTGATATGATACTGCATCTACATCTAAAGGTTGAGTTTTGATATATTCTTTTTCAAAGGTTTTGCATAGTACTTAAAAATATATATTTTTTACGTAATAATTCGTATATATAGGACTGCATCTACTATTTAGATTTTAGTCCGAGAGTCTGAAGTTGAAAGTTTGTCAGACAGTATTCTGGAGTTTTTACCAGAATTAATTTCACATTTTTATTTACTTGCTATCCAAAGGCCGTTTACTGAGTCGAGAAGGTTAAAAGTTTGTTGCCGTGGAAGAGATAGTTAATCTCTAATAGCTTGATTTTTGCTTAAATTTTTGACTAGAAATTGTTTGATTTTCGCAACTGTTTCTTGGTGGAAGTTTTGTTAACCAAGAAAAATACATCATTTTTTGTCGGGTGTGTGACGGTTACGATAATTTACCACTTATAACGAAATTATTTGAAATTACCGTCACGCACCATAAACTAGTCTCAATATACAAGGGTGCTTGTACAGTGACTGCTTTTCAAGGAAATAATAAGACTTCTGGTGTCAGGCACCAACCAAAGTCTTGTGACACTTACATAAGTCCCGTTAATTTTAACGCGCTAGGAATTCTGTAATCAACTAGCTTCGATTCGTTTCGGTTTCAATCAAATCTAGTTTTTTAAGAGGTATTCAATGGCTATTCTTTACGTTAATCAAAGCGCTACTGGAAGCAATAATGGTAATTCTTGGGCTAATGCTTATACTGATTTACAGACTGCGATCGCAGATGCTTCTTCTGGAGATGAAATTTGGGTTGCTAAAGGTACTTATACACCCGGTACAACTCGTGAAGACAGTTTTACTCTAAAAAATCGCGTTGAGATTTACGGTGGTTTTGCTGGTACTGAAACCAGTCGGGAGCAACGAGACTGGGAGAATAATGAGACGATTCTCAGTGGAGAAATCGGCGATACTACCGATAACAGCGACAACAGTTACCATGTAGTTTTGGCAAGCAGCACTACTCCTAATACTGTTTTGGATGGCTTTACTATTACTGGAGGAAACGCTAATCGCAGTCCAAATAATAATGGTGGTGGTATTCTGAATACCAATGGTAGTCCTACTTTTACAAACTTGCTTATTAAGGATAACAGTGCTAGTTCCAGAGGTGGTGGAATATATAACGGTAATAGTATTGCCAGTTTCACCAATATTACCTTCAGTAATAATTCTGCCTCACAAGGCGGTGGAATATACAATATCTCCAGTAGTTCTATTTTTACTGATGTCAACTTCAGCGAAAATTCTGCCAGCAGTAGAGGTGGTGGGATATACAATGAAGATAGTAATCCCAACTTGACTAATGTTGATTTTAAAAATAATTCTGCCAGCAGTCAAGGTGGTGGGATATACAATGACGATAGTAGCCCCAGTTTGACTAATGTCAATTTTGAGGATAATACATCTGAAAATGGCGGTGGAATCTATAATTTCAGAGATAGTGACCCTAGAATAACTAATACTACCTTTAGCTTTAACCTAGCAGGTGGTGGTAACGGTGGTGCAATTTACAATAATGGTAGTAGTCGCAGTAGTAATAATAGCAATCCAGTAATTACTAATAGTCTATTCCAAGGCAATTCTAGTAGCTTTGATGGTGGTGCAATTTATAACGACATCTACACTGACATCACAATTAACAACAGTACTTTCACTAAGAATAATAGCGTTAATGGTGGTGCGATATTCAGTGTAGAATCTACTTCTGATTTAGCTAGACCTTCTATTACTATTAACAACAGTATTTTATGGGATAATCAAGCAAATATCTCTGACAACGAAATTGGTGGAACGACTGCTGTCGTGAGTCACAGCATTGTCGAAGGAGGTTACCCCGGTACTGGAAATAAACAAGATGATCCCTTATTTGTTGATCCTGCTAATGGTAATTTCGAATTACAAGCAAGTTCTCCTGGAACTGACATGGGTAATAATGACTTGCTTCCTGCGGATGTTGACGACTTAGACGATGATGCTGACACTACCGAGAAAATTCCTTTTGACTTAGATGGAAATCCCCGCATCGTCAACGCAATAGTTGATATGGGAGCTTATGAAGCAGGACAAATTGTTAATCCACCACCTCAACCAGAAATTTCTATCAGCGATGTTTCATTACTCGAAGGTGATAGCGGTTCCCAAAACTTTGGTTTTACTGTCAGTTTATCTAGAAGTAGTTCTGAAATTGTCACCGTAGACTATACCACCGCAGATGGTGCAAATTCAGCACCAGATAAAAGTCCAGCAACTGCTCCGAGCGATTATACAGCGACTTCTGACAATCTGACTTTTAATCCTGGTGAGACAAGCAAAACTATTGATGTCCCTGTAATTGGAGACACCATAGATGAAAGCGATGAAACCTTCTTTGTCAATTTGAGTAACGCTACCAACGCTACTATTAGCGATTCTCAAGGAACAGGAACTATTATCGACGACGATGGTACCCCACCAATTCTACCACTAGTTACTATCAGTGATGTTTCAGCTCTAGAAGGTAATAGCGGTACAACCAACTTTGCTTTTACTGTCAACTTATCAACAACCAGTACTGAAACTATAGCGCTAGAGTTTTCCACTGCGGATGGTACAAATTCTGCAACTGCTGGGAGCGATTATACAGCAATTTCTGATACTCTGACTTTTAATCCTGGTGAGACAAGTAAAACTGTTAACGTCTCAGTGATTGGGGACACCACAGTTGAAAGCGACGAAACCTTCTTGGTTAATTTGAGTAACGCTACCAACGCTATTATTAGCGATCCTCAAGGTATTGGCAGAATTCTCAACGACGACAGCGGAACCCCAGTTGATGTCGATACGGAATTATCGCTTTTGGTTGATATTTCCGGAAGTGTAAGCAGCAGCGAATATAATCTACAACTAGAAGGTTATGCTGAAACTTTCGAGAATCCAGACTTTTATAACAACGTAATATCTCAAGGTATCGAAGGTCAGGTTGCTGTTAACCTAATTGTTTGGTCTAGTGATAATTCCCAACAAGAATCTATAGGTTGGACATTAATTGATAGCGTACAAACTTCCCAAGACTTTGCTAGAGATATTCGCGAAACATTATTACCAGCAAGTGGTGGTAGTCGTCCTTTTTCTGGGGGTACTTCTCCCGGAGCAGCAATTAATTTTGCAGTTCCCTTATTTTCTTCTAATCCTTTTGAAGGTAGACGTTGGACGATTGATGTTTCTGGAGACGGTACTGGAAGTTCTAGTGCAAGCTCTAGTGCTAGAGATAATGCTTTAGCAGCAGGTGTTGATGTTATCAACGGTATTGTCATCGGGGGTAGTTCCAGCGTTCTCAACTTTTACCGTAACAATCTAATTGGCGGTACTAATGCAGACGGAAACCCAGCTTTTGCATTAGAAAGTAATGGCTTTAATGACTTTAAAGCTGCTGTCGAACAAAAACTGACAATTGAATTGAACCCACCTCCTCAAGTCTCTATCAGCGACGTTTCATTCTTAGAAGGTGATAGCGGTACCACAGATTTCGTATTTGATGTGAACCTATCAAAAGCTAACGACGAAACTATCACCATAGATTACGCCACGGCAGATGATACGGCAGTCGCTGGTGAAGACTACGCCCCTACAAACGGTACTCTGACATTTAACGCTGGCGAAACTAGCAAAACCGTAACCGTATCTGTTGCTGGTGACAATAAAGTTGAAAGCGACGAAACCTTCTTTGTCAATTTAAGTAACGTTACTAATGCTGACATTCTCGATCCTGAAGGTATTGGAACAATTCTCAACGACGACAGCGAGAACCCAAACCAAGAAGATGTTGACACTGAATTATCCCTTCTAGTTGATATTTCAGAAAGTATCGACAATGAAGAGTACAAAACACAAATAGAAGGATATATCGCAGCTTTCAACAATGAAGACCTTTTCAATAATGTAATTTCTGAAGGTCTTGAAGGTCAAGTCGCGGTAAACTTAGTTGTTTGGGCTGGTGAAGATCAAATTCAAGAAGTTGTTGACTGGACGTTAATTGATAGCGTTGAGACTTCAAAAGATTTTGCGATCGCGATTGGTAATGCTTTACTACCAGAAAGTGGTGGAAGTCGTCCTTTTGATGGTGCGACTGCTCCTGGTGATGCAATTTATTTTGCTGTTCCTGGGTTTTCTTCTAACGTTTACGATGGAAGACGCTGGAAAATTGACTTATCCACCGACGGTAAATGGAATGATGGAATAAATCCCGCAACTGCTAGAGATAATGCTTTAGCAGCAGGGGTTGATGTTATTAACGCTATTGTTGTCAGCGATGATAACACCGTTGTTGATTTCTACGAAGATAATTTGATTGGGGGAACTGGTGCGTTTGTTTCCCAAACAAATGACTTCACGGGATTTGAACAAGGTATTTATGACAAACTGACAACAGAATTAACGCCTTTACCGCTTCTTTCTATCAGTGATTTTTCATTAGAAGAAGGGGATAGCGGTACTACTGATTTTGTCTTTAATGTTACTCTATCGGAAACCAGTACAGAAGCGATCGCAGTAGACTTTACCACGGTAGATGGTAGTGCAACTGCTGGAAAAGACTATACAGCAACAAATGGTACTCTAAATTTTGCAGCAGGTGAAACCACTAAACAAGTCACTGTTTCCGTCACAGGTGAAAACCGACTTGAAATTGACGAGAATTTCTTTGTCAACTTGAGTAACGCTACTAATGCCGAAATTTCCGATGCTCAAGGTATTGGAACAATTCGCAACGATGATGAAATTCAAATCAACCCTGGTAATGTTGATGAGAATAGCCCTGAAGGTACAGTAGTTGGTTTATTAAGCGCTACCGATCCAGAAGATACCGACGATCCATTCACTTTTGATTTAATCAATGATGCTGGAGGACGTTTTAAAATCGTTGGTAACGAATTACAAGTCGCTAACGGCGATCTCTTAGACTTTGAAACCAACCAAATTCACACAATTGAAGTTCAAGCTCGCGATAGTCAATATAATTCCGGTGAATTGGAATCTCAAGAGTTTACAATTAACATTAATGATGTAAATGAAGGACCTAGTTTTGGTGCTGTTTTTACAATAGAAGAAAACAGTCCTGAAGGTACATTTGTCACACAACTTAGTGCAACCGATCCAGAAAACGACACCCTCACCTATGCTATTACTTCAGGAAATATCGACCCCGATGGAGATGGTACAGCGGCTTTCGCAATTGATAGCGCTACTGGTAGAATTACAGTCGCAGATAGTGATGATTTAGACTTTGAAACCACACCGACTTTCAACTTAGCGCTAACTGTAACCGATGAAAATGGTTTATCAGATAATGCAAGAATTACCATTAACCTTGCCGATGTAGATGAAAGCGAATCTGTAAGTATTGACAATGCCACCTTCTCGGTAGCGGAAAACAGCGAAGAAGAAACCGTGGTTGGTATTATTCCAGCAGAAACGAATAGTAATCAAGCTGTTTTATCAGTCATTGAAAATAACTCTCCCATTGCTGATGATGCGATTTTCGAGTTACAAGAAAACAGCAATGATGAAACAGTGATTGGTATCGTAACAGCCACTGACTCCGAAACAGAAGCTTTAAACTTTGGAATTACTTCTGGTAACCTCGATCCAGATAAAGATAACAAACAAGCCTTTGCAATTGATCCCTTAACTGGTGCAATTATTGTTAACGATAGTGATGATCTCGATTTTGAAACCACTCCAACCTTCAATTTGGACGTACTAGCAACAGATGCAGATGGTTTAAGCGACACTGCTGATATTACAATCAACTTGATTGACGTACCACCAGTAGAGTTTGCTCAAGATAATAGTCAAAACGGTTTCTTTGCTTTAAATGAAGGAGAGAGTCAAAACCTTAAATTTACCGTTGATGAGGTAGAAACCGACAATATTAACGAAGTTGGATTATTCATTGTCGATGATGAAAACGGTAATATTAACGGAATTGCTCCCGATTCCCCAGATTATCTCCAAGCAGCATTAGAGCGATCGCAGGTGATTTTGTCAGGAATTTCTGATATTCCTAGCGGATTTAACCAGGGAGATATTGAGCGCATACTGGAAATTGACTCAAATACAAGCTTCGGATTCTACATGATATCCAACGCTTCAACAGATGAAGTACTTAGTGAATTAGAATCAACAGGAAGCACAACAGTACCAGTATTCTTCTCCAACTCCTCCAACATGCGAGTAGCTGACTTAGATACAGAAAACTTTACCTTAGAATGGTCAGAACAAGCATTTAACAACGATTTAACTGATATAGCTTTGAACGTAGAGCTTTCTCCACAAGCACCTGCTCTGGGTACTAAATTACAAAGAGAAACTCAGCAAGAATTGATCGATTTAAGTCAAGTAACAGATCCAGTTTCCGTCAAAGTTCAAGTATATCGAGAAGCAGCTCAAGACAATCTTATCGGCTTCTACCAAATTACCGATATCAACGGCGGCATTGATATTGATGGTGATGCAGTAGCAGATATTAATCCTGGTGATACTGGATATAAACAAGCAGCCCTGACAAATCGCATCACAAGTTTAGACTTACTACAAACCGAAAACCAACAAACAACCTCCTTCAACGGAACCTTTGATGGCGATCGCATTTTAGCTCCCTTCATGATTGTGGATGGTACAGTAGACGAAGCACTCAACGACAACGCAGAAGTTTACTTCTCATTCCTCGGAGCAAATAGTGATGGAGTAGATCACATCCGCTTATTTGGCGATAATATCTTCGGCTTCGAGGATTTAGCTAAGGGTGGTGATTTTGACTTTAATGATGTGATTCTAGAGATTGATATTCAAGCTATTTAAACTCACCAATTACGAATTATAGCGGTTTTCATTTGAGTAGAATACATTCTTGTGGTACGAGCATCCGTGCCCGTGCCAACTTACTAATTTTCTGGGGTATTGCACCCAACTGAAATTCGCTATATACTCACCGCAGTTAATAAGTAGTCCTACAAAATTAA
>DESS01000355.1 GCA_002361335.1 Richelia sp. UBA3308 | reverse complement strand
CGAATGCCCGAATGCCCGAATTAGGAATTAGTAATTATAGATTATGGAGGCATTAAGAGTGAATGCAGAAAGTCATGGAACTAAATTAAAACAAACTTGGTGGAAAATTGTATTGACGATCGCGGCGATTGCGATCGCAGTTTTGATCTACTTGGTTTCACCATTTTTGTTGGGCAATGGTACAGTTAAGTACGTAGATATTGAGGATCATTTTAAATATGGTTCCATAGGTGGAGAAAGGGCTAATGGTATTCCCTACTGGATTTGGAAAGTTCTGCCTGTAGTATTTGCTGACAAATTACCAGGGGAAGGTTATACATCTTTGGGCTTTATTCAAGAGCCAGATCAAGACTTGCCCATCGGTTTTTCCAAAGACAAAAAATTCATTAATAGAGTCGGACAAAACTGTGCAACTTGTCATGCAGGATTGTTGCGAGATACACCAGAAAGTAAACCCCAGATTATTACAGCCATGCCTTCTAATACAGTAGATTTAGAAGGGTATATCAAATTCTTGGCAGATGTAGCTGTAGATGAACGATTTACCGGTGAAGAAATGATGCCCTATATTGAAGCAATGGGGGCTAATCTTAACCCTTTACAAAAATTAGTTTATCATTATTTGGCCATTCCCCAAACTAGAGGTGCTTTAATTAATATTAGGAGTGCATTTAGTTTTTTCGACCGTCAATCCGCATATGGGCCAGGAAGAGTTGATACTTTTAGTTCTTATAAAACCCGTCAATTTGGCTTTATTCCCGATTCCTTAGAGGAAAAAGAACTTAATGGCGTTGCTGATTTTCCTTCTATTTGGCAGCAGAAACCACGGGAAGGAATGCAACTTCACTGGGATGGTGATAACACTTCCGTTGATGAGCGTAATAAAAGTGCGGCTTTAGCCTTAGTAACACCTACTACAATTAATTTTGATGCCATTCACCGAGTTGCTGATTGGCTGTGGGAATTAAAACCTCCTGCTTATCCCTATGAAATCGATCGCAATTTAGCTTCAGCAGGGAAAAAAATCTACGAAAATAATTGTGCTTCCTGTCATAGTTTTACTGGTTCTTTAACTGGGAAGGTAACACCAATTCAAGAAATAGGAACAGATCCAGGCCGTCTTGATTCCTATACTTATGAATTTGTCTCAAATCAGAATACGCTTTTTGCTGGTATAACTTATCAAGGGAACGACGAACGGTTTCAGAACTTTCGTAAAACTAACGGTTATGGCAACATGCCTTTAGATGGGGTTTGGCTACGTGCCCCCTATTTACATAATGGTTCAGTTCCGACAATAAAGGATTTACTAGAAAAGCCGGAAAATAGACCAAAAGTATTTTATCGCGGTTATGAAGTATTCGATCGCGACAATGTTGGTTTTGTTTCTGATGTCGCCGAGGAAAAAGGCAAGCAGTACTTTAAATATGATACTAGTTTGCCAGGAAATAGTAATAGTGGTCATCTTTACGGTACCGATTTGGCGAGTGGAGACAAAGCGGCATTAATTGAATATTTAAAAACTCAGTAAACCCAATTTAGTGTCAACAATCTACAATTTTTCCGTAAATTGCTTGAAATAATCTTGAAATAACTAGGAGTAAAAATCATGAATGCTTATGGGAAATGGTTTGGCAGGGTTGTGTGGCTAGGTATTTTTGCTAACATATTTTTTATCATTCCTACGTGTTTTTTCCCCGAAGCCTTGCTTTCCTTACTGCATATGGAAATCCCCATGCCAATTATTTGGGTACGTACAGCAGGATTGTTATTACTAGAAATCACCATCTTGTATATTCCTGGTGCGATCGATCCTTATCGCTATCAAGCAACTGCTTGGATGTCAGTTTTAGTAACTAGAGGAGGGGGCAGTAGCTTTTTTCTCTGTGCAGTTTTATTCTTTGGACAAGATTTAGGATTTCTTACCATTGCTTTGGTTGACTTGTTATTTGGCACTGTTGAAGGAATTCTCTTGTTTTTAGCGACTAAAGGGGAACAAACACAAAATTTACAACCGTCTAATCCTAATTAAGTAGATAAATCTAGATTAATTCTGCTGAAATTTTTCAGAAATTTATCCTTAAAGTGCATAAGTTGCTAAACCCGGCACCCATATAGTTAATAGGAGCAGCTCAAGGAGGGGAAGTCAAAACAGGGCATCTACATGATTAAACTTTTGTTAATGAGTAATATCAAATCTGTTGGTTTTGGAATAATGGAATTTAACGCAGAGGAAAAGAAGGTTAACGCAAAGGGGCGCAGAGTTTTTTACAAGGCTTTGCAATGCCAATGATTTCAATATTTTTAGCTTTTGTGACATAGTTGGTTTTATTTGTACCGACTTAGTGAATAGTCCATCAGAAATTAAGTTTTAACATCGACAATGAGTGTAAAAGTATTACAAACAGGATTAGGAAAGATTATTACAGCGATCGCGCTGGTAGTAATTCTTCTAGTGGGAGGATTGGGATATTTTGCTTGGTACAATTTATTCCGGGAGGTGCCTACTTATTACGAATCAGCAGAAGAACACTTTAAATATGGTTCTATCGGTACAGAAAACGCTGAAGGCATCCCTTATTGGATTTGGTTGGTATTACCGCGATTGTTCCCCGAATACTTACCGGGCTCGGGGGGTTATGCATCTTTGGGTTTAACCTGGGAAGAAGGCAAAGAAACTCCTGTAGGCATTTCTAAGAAAACAATTGGCTTTCCCCGTCAAGGTATCACCTGTGCTGTCTGTCATAGCGGTACCTATCGTAAAAAGCCCGAAGATAAGCCGGTAATTGTACCTGCAGCACCCTCAAATAAATTCGATTCTCAAAGCTATCTCCGCTTTCTGACTGCCAGTGCTAAAGATCCTCGATTTACCCCGGACTATATTTTAAATGCGATCGCCTATAATTATGATTTATCTTGGATAGAGACTCAACTTTATCGCTATTTAATTATTCCCCAAACAAAAAAAGCTATTCTCAAACAAGAACAATCCTATAGTTGGATGGATTCTCGTCCTAATTGGGGTCCTGGTCGTATAGATCCATTTAATCCCGTTAAATTTAGAACTCTAAGTCTTCCTTTAGATGATACCATAGGTAACTCCGATATGATGTCCATATGGAATCAAAAACAACATCAAGGGTTTGCACTCCACTGGGATGGCTTAGAAACTTCTTTAACTGAAACTGTCAATACAGGAGCGATCGGCGATGGTGCGACAAGAAAATCCATCGATCTTCCAGGATTACAAAGAGTAGAAAAGTATATTACCGAACTTGACCCTCCTAAGTATCCCTTTGAGATTAATCAGTCTTTAGCAGACAAAGGGAAAAGCATCTTTGATAATAACTGTGCTTCTTGCCATGCTTTTGGTGGTGAAAGAACTGGTACAGTTATACCCATAAACGAAATTGGTACCGATCGCCATCGTCTCGATATGTGGACTAAAGAAGCAGCAGATGCTTATAACGAATATGCAGAGGGCTATGAATACGACTTTGACGAGCTTCGTAAAACTGATGGTTATGTTTCCGTATCTCTAGATGGGCTATGGTTGCGGGCACCTTATCTTCATAATGGTTCAGTTCCTTACTTAAAAGACCTGTTAGAAGCTCCCGAAAATCGTGTATCGGTATTCTATCGCGGTTACGATGTCTACGAACCGGAAAAAGTTGGTTTTATCGCCCAAGGGGAAGAGGCAAAGAAATATGGTTTTAAGTATGATACTACTATAGTTGGTAATAGCAACCAAGGTCATCTGTATGGCATCGATTTACCGAAATTAGATAAGAGCGCATTGATTGAATATCTTAAGACTCTATAAATCCAAATTTGGTTGAGAAATAGGCGTTGCTCTACCTTGTAATGAATTACAGCATGAAGGCAAGTTGGCGGGAGATACCGCATGTGGTACGGGCAGAGAAGGCCCGTCTAAATGTAGTTCACAAAGACAAAATATGCTGTATGTTTATTTACAGTTTTGTATTATCCTCAAAACCCCTATTGAGATGTTTAACTACATTCTCTATATAGGCCAAAATTTTTAATTCATACAACCGAGTAGGCAACGCCGAGAAATAAAACACCAATGAGATGAAATAATATTATGGCTACAGACTACATTTTATTCATACACGGAGTAAACACCCGTGATGAAAAAGAAGATCCCAAGTATGCCGACATGTTAATTGAAGGCATCAAATCTCAGTACAAAGATTTCGTTGATATACCTTTGTACTGGGGTGATGTCAATGAAGCTGCACAGAAAAATTTGTTAGACAAATTACAAGCATCCCCTCTATGGGATAGGATGTGGTTTAAAACCTTCCGGGAAAAACAACTGTTACAATTTATTGGAGATGCAGCACTCTACATAAGTCCTCATGTTGGTTCTAAAGTCGTCGATAGATTAAGGACAAATGCTGTAGAAGTATTGCAAAATGCGTCGAGTGATGATTCCTTGCACTTAGTGACTCATAGTTGGGGTACAGTTATTGTCTTTGACATATTGTTTGCAACACGTTGGGACGATCCACAAGTTCCTGGACACCAGCAAGTTATGGACATTCGAGATTGTATCTTTGGCTTATCGGGAGACAAAGACACTAGCAATCAAGGAATCAAATTGGCTAGTATTAATACTATGGGTTCCCCGATCGCTATTTTTAGTCTGACAAGTGTAAATGGAGATCCGAATCAACCTGGTTCTGATGGTAGGGGTAACGATATTACATTAAACTTACAAAAGTTACTTAATAATCTTTACGAAACAAGAAATGGAAAAAAGCTGCCTTGGAGAAATTTTATTCATCCAGGAGATCCGATTGCTTTTCCCTTGGAAGAATTGATGAAAGATTTAGTAGATAATAAGGAAAAATATATCGATTTTGAAGATATAATCACCCAAGAATCTAATGTATTTAACTTTATGATGCAACCAATACGTCAGAAAAGTCTTGCCCTTTTACGAGGGGGTGAAGCTCATGGTAGCTACTGGCAAAGTGAAAAAGTTCTTCAAGAAATTGTCAGTATTTTGAAACAAAATGATTAAGTTAAATGATTAAATTGTATCTTGTACCTTACAAGCAAATTTTTGATTATAATCAAATAAATCAAGTCATTGATATTACTTTATTATAATCCAAAATCGTAAATCCAAAATTATTTGACTTGTAAGATAGCTGCTGCAAGATATACAGCAATTTGTAGAACTTTGAGTATAGTACTATTTTTTTTAACTCTTGTATTACGGGAATTCCTGCCCATCCAATGTACCGGTGGCTCTATAAAATATGCTGTAATTTAAATCATTTTTAACGAATTGAGAATAGGTAATTAATTGATTAAGTAAATCGGCAAAAATAAACCAAGCTATGTACTAGATGTAAATTCCCCTCAAACCCTTACTCCCATTCCCTATTCCCTATTCTCTATTCCCTTTTCCTAATTACTATTTTCAACACCAACCTACTGATATAACTATGGAACCATATTTACCACAAAACGATCCAAACCCTAGCGCTAGAGAAAATTGGTTGAGAAAAAACCAAGAAGATTATGAATTTGACCATGATTTTTTAGCACCAATTCCGATATTAAAAAGCGTACCGAAACAAGAGTATTTTTCAGCGGAATATACAGCAAAGCGTTTGGCTAGTATGGCGAATCTTCCTGCTAACATGTTAGCCGCAAAAGCCAAAAACTTTTTCGATCCATTAGATACCTTAGAAGAATACGAAGAGTTTTTGAGTTTCCTTCCCAAACCGAATCTACTTAAAAATTATCGCACCGATTCCTTTTTTGCCGAACAAAGACTTTCTGGAGCTAACGCGATCGCAACTCGTCGGCTTGATGAATTACCTGATGATTTGGTAATTAATAATAGTCATTTTCAGGGAGTTTTAGGTACAGACTCGGATTTAGAGACTGCTCTCAAAGAAGGAAGATTATATTTCTTGGATTATCCCTTATTAGAAAATATAAAAGGGGGAAATTCTGAAAATGTTCAAAAATATCTTCCTAAAGCTAGAGGTTTATTTTATTGGCAAACTAATGATTTAGCTGTAGGTGGTTCTTTACTTCCTGTGGGCATCGAACTCAAAAGTGAATCAGGGAACAACAAACTAATTTACACCCCTCAAGATAGTCCCTTAGATTGGTTTTTTGCCAAACTGTGTCTCCAAGTTGCCGAAGGTAATCATCAAGAATTGGGTACTCATTTTTCTTATACTCATGCAGTAATGGCACCTTTTGCGATTGTTACCGCCAGACAGTTGGGAGAAAATCATCCTCTAACTTTACTGCTCAAACCCCACTTCCGATTTATGCTGTTTGACAATGACTTAGGAAAAACTCAATTCCTACAACCAGGAGGTCCTGTAGATCGGTTTATGGCCGGTACTTTAGAAGAATCTCTGACCTTTGTAGCCCAAACTTATCAAACATGGAATATACAAGATTTCGTTTTTCCGACCTACATTAAAAATCGCAAAATGGATAATAGAGATTTACTGCCTCATTATCCATTTCGAGATGATGGTTTATTAGTGTGGCAAGCTGTAGAAGATTTTGTTGCAAATTATGTCAAACTCTATTACAAAACAGCAGAAGACATAAGCGAAGACTATGAATTGCAAAATTGGGCGCGGCGACTTGCTGCTGAAGATGGAGGGCGTGTCAAAGGTATGCCGGAGAAAATAGAGAATGTCGAGCAGTTAATTGAAATTCTCACCGTCGTTATTTTCACTTGTGGCCCTTTACATTCTGCTTTGAATTTTCCTCAATATGAATATATGGCATTTGTTCCTAATATGTCCTATGCTGCCTATCATCCAGTACCGGATGCCAAAGGAATTGATATGGAAACAATTCTGAAGTTTCTACCACCTTTTAAACAAGCGGCAGACCAGGTTTTTTGGACTGTGGTTTTGACCTCCTTTCACTATGACAAATTAGGATATTATGATGAGGAATTTACCGATCCTCTGGCTCAAGAACTTGCCATTCAATTCCAGCAAAATTTAGCTGATATAGAAAGACAAATAGATATCAAAAACCAAATTCGCCCTGTTCCCTATCAATACTTTAAACCCTCCGAGATTATTAATAGCATTAATACTTGAGTTTAATTACTTAATTATGCGATCGTTGCGCTAAAATTAGAATTAAGGTGTTGCAGAATAAACATATCAAATAGTGATTCCACGTTAATTGGGTACATTGCAGTCCTACATCTAGTAGTTCTTTTCATTAATTTTGAAGGTTTTGTTTTTCTACCGACGCAATGTCCCAGACGTTATATATAACGTCTCTACACAATTTCTGGGAAAACCCGACCACTCAGAATTTATGAAATACCCCTCTTGTGGTACGGGCAGTGATACCCGTACTAACTCCAACAAAAACCTTTGTATTGAATTAGAACTTTAATTAGAACTATCATCAACTTGTGGAGAAAAGATAATGAACAATCAAAAAGTTACCGTTACTGCTCGCATTAAAGTAAAATCCGGTTTAGAGGACAAATTTAAACAAGAATACTTGCCAATCGTGAAATTAACTCTTGAGGAAAAAGGCTGTATTAATTACAACCTCCATCAATCTCAAAACGAACCTTCAGTATTTATGCTTTATGAAAACTGGGAAAGTAAGGAAGTTTTAGACCAACATTTACAAATGGATTATATGAAAGCGATTAGTGAGAAAGCAAGTGAATTTTTAGCAGAACCCGTTGAAATGAATTTATGGGAACCAGTTTCTTAAAAGTTGTTTGACTATAACCACGGAGATATCTAAAATGAGTGCCAAAGTTTTATTATATGGTGCAACTGGATACGTAGGTAAACTAATTGCTGAATTTGCCAAAAAAGATTCCTTGGACATAATTCTGGCAGGAAGAAATCAGGATTCAGTGAGCGCCCAAGCAAAGAAATTAGGTCTAGAATTTCGAGTTTTTGGTCTAGACAATCGAGCAGCGATCGAACAAGGGATTGCTGATGTTTCAGTAGTTATTAATTGTGCTGGTCCCTTTTCCTTCAGTGCCAAAGCTTTGGTAGATGCTTGTTTAAAAGTTGGCACTCATTATACAGATATTGCCGGAGAAGTACCTGAGTTTGAAGCCTTACTTGAACGGGATGCAGAAGCTAAAGCTGCGGGAATCATGTTACTTCCTGGAATTGGATTTGGTGTTGTTCCCACTGACTGTTTAGCTGTATATCTGTCATCGAAATTACCAACGGCTAATAAATTAACTCTAATTTATGAAACCGAAGGAGGAGTATCTCAAGGTACTGCTAATACTGTTTTGCCTAATCTGCACACAATGGGTGTGGTAAGAAAACAAGGTCAACTGCAAACTGTACGAGCAGCAGCAAAAAGTCTCAAATTTGACTTGGGTGCTGGTTTAGTAACAGCAGTAACTAATCCTTGGCGAGCAGATTTAGTTACTGCTTATTACAGTACTAAAATAGACAATATCGAGGTTTATACTGTATTTCCTTCTCCCTTACCTTTACTGATGCAAATCAGTCGTTATTTAGGATGGATATTTGATTCATCATTATTTCAGAGTAGTTTAAAAAGTTTACTAAAAAAGCTTCCTGCTGGTCCAACAGAATCACAAAGAGCCAAAGGAAAAACAAGAGTATTAGGTATTGTGGAAGACAAAACAGGCAAACAAATCAAAGCAAGACTAGAAGGGCCAGAAGCATATGATTTAACAATACTTACTGCGATCGCAATTATTAAACACATTCTTCAAGGTGAAATTAAGTCAGGATTTCAAACTCCTGGATATTTATACGGAGCAGATTTGATTTTAGAAATTCCAGGAGTGAAACGATTTGATTGAATAAAAACAATCTGAATTTATCTATAAAAGTTAATAAAATCAGGACTTACGCAAGGTCGATTTGTCATTGCGACCGAAACGTAGTGTAGAGAAGCAATCCCATGATTTTTGCGATTACGTCGCTATCCCTCGTAATGACGCAGTTACCTTACTTTTGCGTAAGTCCTAAAAATATTTGTAGCTCTTTTGCCTTTACTTGAACCATTACTAGATTAATACTGAGAGGTGTAAGATAAAAGTTTACAAAAACTTGGTTCAATGAAACAAACTATTTCAGCAATAAGATCAATTATTCTGTGGCTGGCGATCGTGGTAGTAGTGGCTACAGGATTGCGGCTATCTGGCGATACGTTTTGGCAATATATCTTTGTTTTTGGGCAATATGTCTTTTTCCTGCGTTCACCTCTGTTTATGGCTGCATTGCTTCTGGCTCTGCCTACGATCGCAGAATTTATTTTACCATCCATGCTGAAAAATCTTTTTGTTCTGCGTGGTAAGTGGCAAATGGCTTTTACAATTTTAGGTGCAACTGTAGCAGGAATGTCTGTAGTCTTAGTCGCTGCAATAATCATCGAGAATGCACCGGCTCGTTTTGGTGTAGAGGCACTAACAGAAATTTCTCCATTAATTTCTCAATCTTGCCTACTGGCGATGTTTCTAGCTTTACCTACGACTTTCGCGGTAACAGACTTATCGGCAGAAGAAATCGGTAACAAAAGATGGCAAGGATTGTTTTTGGGAATTTCATTTAGTAGTATCTTTTTATTTCTTTTCGATTGGACTAGAAATTTTCTGGCGATCAATAATTCTTCTAATCCCTTTGTAGTTGACTTAGTTTCTGGACTCAATCGTTCGTTAGTGGATGTAATTTCATGGTTGGGGATAAAGCATACAAAAGGCTATATCTATAGTGGCAAGTTAACTGATGAGCATTTTGATGCTTTTATTTTCTTTTTCCTTCTTTTAATCGTATATCTACTTATTTTTCAAATTTTTAAACCAACTTCAAAACCTAGCAACAAAAAGCCAGAAGCAGCAGCACTTTTATATGTAATGTTGTTAATTTCCATAACAACACTTTTCTTCGGAAATCTGACCTTTTACTTTGATTACTGGCGGTTTTCTGTCTTATTCTTCTTGTTATTAATTTCTGTATTAATGTATTCGCTGTTTAATGTGGATCACTATTTTGAACTTAAAGAAGATCCTCTTCAGCCAAATGAACCAACAGATTTTCTAAAGTTAGTTGAAAAACGTCTGCAAAAAGATACTCTAGTTGTTGTTTGTGCTAGTGGTGGAGGCATTCAAGCTGCTGGATGGACAGCTCAAGTTTTAACTGGTTTACAAGCGGATGATTGTTTGGGAAAATCATTTACTAAAGCAATTGGATTAATTAGTTCCGTTTCCGGTGGTTCAATCGGAACTATGTATTATTTAGACCGTTTTAGCAATAAAGGTTTTCCTGAAGATACAGAATCAGAACAGATTGTTAATAGTGCAACAGCAGATAGTTTAGATGCAGTAGGCTGGGGATTAGCTTATCCTGACTTCTGGCGGATTATTTCCCTACCCATGCTCCCAGAAATTTTCACTCCTCAAATTAGCGATCGGGGTATTGCCTTAGAAACAGACTGGCAGGGAGAAATGAAAACACCAAATGATCCCAAAACTCTGGCAAAATGGCGCGAGGAAATTCTTGAAGGCAAAATTCCCATTCCCGTATTTAACGCAACTATAGTTGAAAACGGTTTTCGATTGCTGATTACCCCAATGAATTTTGGCAAGTCTGAGGAGAAAAAATTCTTTGATTTTAATAATCTTTATCCTGGCTACGATATTAATCTTGTGACTGCTGCGAGACTTTCTGCCACATTTCCTTATGTATCTCCTCTTTGTCGAGAAGATATAGATATAGACAAAAATTATCATGTGGCTGATGGTGGCTATTTCGACAATTCAGGTTTTGTCACAGCAGTAGAATGGCTCAATAAATTGCTAGAAGAATCTCAAAAATCTCAAGAAAAGAAGATTAAAAGAGTTCTCATATTACAAATCAATCCTTTTCCTAAAGCAACCTGTGCATCTCAAGCTCAAAAAAATCGAGGTTTGTTTATGGCAACCTTAGGTCCATTACTAACAATTTTTAAAGTTCGCGATCCAATTTTCAATGCCCGTAACTTAACTGAAGTAGAACTTTTACAGCAAAAATGGCAACAGGTAAGCAAAGCCTGCGAAGAACAAGAAATAGATATTCAATATTTTCCCATTCACTTCCCGAATCAAGAAGAAGCGCCAAATTTTTATAACAGACAAGGTGAATATCGACCACCTCTTTCATGGAAATTAACTCAAAAAGAAAAGCAAGCGATTAAAGATGGTTGGGATGCCATCAAAGGAAAAGGAAAAATTCAAGAACTTAAAACTCTTTGGAAGGATACATGGAAGATAGATTGATAATCGAATGATATCAAGTTTTAAAACGAAGGTTTGAGCGGTTTGAGCACAAGGCGCTCCCCTTGGCTGGAATTGGGTTGGGGTATGATGCCCAACCCATTCCTAGGACGTATTTTCAAACCCTAACCCCCCTTGCAGCTAAAGCCTGGAGCTACAGCCACAAAGCCCTTAAAGGGCTAGTCCGCGTTCAGCTTTGCTGCGGTTTAGGCGGACTTATGTTGGTATAGCCTCACAAGAGATAGGGTGAGGACTACTTTGAAAACACGCCCTAATATCTCAACCTCAAACTTCAGACATGTCACCTATTGACAAGCGCGATATTTGACGTGATAAACCAAACCACGATGTGCCAGATCAAAGGAGTCAACCGTCGCAATTCCCTTTCCACGAGCAGACATTGCTGCATTCACTCGCATATTTACACTGTCACCACAGCGAGACCATACATCACCAATAGTTGCTAAACTATCTCGGACATTATAGTCGGTTTCACCATTGAATGTTCTTGTAAAAACTGGTCCGCGTTTACCAGCAAAAAAGTATTCCGATCTGAGTCTTCCTTTGGTTCCGGGAGAAACATAGCCGCGATAATCTGCGTCGTAGATAGAGATTTGAAAGCCTTGAGGGACTTTAATTGGAATTGATAAGTTACAGCTTTTGCGGCTTGCTCTTGGTTTACTACCTTCGGCGACAAATTGATCGAATAAAAGAGTTAATTCTTGACCATCAGGACTAACGGTGACACTTGCAGATCCATCAGGACAACCACTACCGCCATAACCTGCTCCAAGAATTTCAACTTTAGGTGCAGCGAAAGCAGGTGCTACAGAAGTACCTATTACAGTTGCTGTAGCTAGAAAAGTTTTAACAAAATTAATGGATGTTCTGCGGAAATTTTTACTATTCATACAAAATTCCTTGGTTAAAATTATCGTTGTTGAAATTAATCAACAGAAGATTTACTTAATTTACTAATCAGTGTGGATGTCAGTGTTTACGGACGGCTTTTTATTTTTATCCACTCGAAGAGAAAAATTTTTTCAAAAATCGGTAAAATACTGATGCAACCCTAAACTGCGACCTAGTATGTGGCGCTTTTCGGTTCAGTAGAATACACGAAAATACTCTCCTTCCCCTCTCTTTACAAAGAATTGGGTGTTCCTAGGGAGTAGTTAACGTTCCAACTGAAAACTGCGATAAAAAAATCCTCAAATGGTGATCAAATCAGGAATGAGATACCTTGTGGGGGCTTTATTGGTATAAAATTGAGAAAAAATTTATCCTGAAAATAAAATAATTGTGGCGTAAGCCAGCTATGGAGTGGTTTTATTTAAGGAAGAAAAGGAAATATTAAGTAAGTCAGCACAAATAAACTAAACTAAACTATATTACAGAATGTAAATTTAGTTGAAAGCCTTGTTCCTACTCACTATTCACTACTCACTATTCACTATGGGTAATATTATTATTAATAACCCTATAAAAAGAGCAAGATGGTGCGTTAGACCCAACAAAATTATCGTTTAAATTGATATATAGTCGTG